>CADCTC010000123.1 GCA_902805635.1 uncultured Chloroflexota bacterium | reverse complement strand
ACGGCAGGATCGCCTCACAGATGTCCCATGGTGTCAAGCGGTTTGAAACACCAATTTCCCAGGAGTGAGACAAGTGGAGTACACTGGTGGTACATCAGTACCAGGAGAAGTAAGAGTGCCGACAGGGGTAGCGGTGCCGCGACTCGAGGCCCTGCGGAAGCAACGGCTCCTCACGCAGGAGCAGTTAGCTGAGCAGGCGAAGGTCACACGCAAGACCGTCAGCCGCCTCGAGCGTGCGGAGACAACAGCATCGCTTGGCGTTGCGCGGCGTCTTGCCGAGGCGCTCGGCGTCGAGCCGGCGGTGCTTATGGCCGAACAGGAGGCGCAGTGATGACTAGTACGGCGCTCGTGCCACAGACGACAACCGACCTGGCCAACGCCAGCCTGCCCGAACTGGAGGCCGTGATCGAGCGAGGCCAGCAGACCTTCTACGAGGTCGGCGCGGCGCTGCTCACCATCCGTGAGCGGCGCTTGTACCGCGACACGCACGCCACCTTTGAGGACTACTGCCAAGAACGATGGGACTTCGGCCGGCATTACGCAAACCGACTAATCGAGTCCGCTGAGGTCATCGCGCTGTTGGTGCCAATTGGCACCAAACCACCCACAAACGAGGCGCAAGTGCGCGAACTCTCTCCGCTGAAAGGGGAACCGGAGGCCGTTGAGGCTGTGTGGCGGGAGGCGAACGAGCGCGCCGCTGAACGTGAGCAGCCGGTTACGGCCGCCGTCATCCGTGAGGTGCGTGAGGAGCGTGCGCACCGCGAACGGCCCGCCGGACCGCGGCCGATTGAACACTGGCCCGCGGCCACGCGCGAAGCTGGCCGACTGCTGACCGCCATTAACGAGCAGACCAGTCGTATACAGCGGCGTTGGCAGGAGGCCGCTCTGGCACTCACGGAAGACGAGCGGAACGTGCTGGTTCAGCAGTTGGGGGCGGCGATGCACTGGCTAAAGCGGGCGGACAAGCTGCAGGCCTCAGCGGTACGCCGCCAGGGCGCACAGCAGCAACCGGAGGCGCGGTGATGGCTACCCCAAAATCGAAGCGTGGGACTCAGCCTGAGTCCGCCGTGAAGCGCGCGGCGCTCTACCTGCGCGTCTCGACCGGCAGGCAGGAAGAGGAAGGTACGTCACTCACCAGCCAGGAGCAGCGGTGCCGGGAGTACGCCGCCGAACGGGGCTATGTGGTGGCGGACGAGCACGTCTACCGCGAGGTGTTCTCTGGGAGCGAGCTCTGGCAGCGGCCCCAACTGACCCGGCTACGTGATGCGGTACGGCGGCACGAAGCAGATACCGTCGTTGCGTTTGCCATTGACCGGCTAAGTCGTGACCCGGTAGACCTGGGCGTGGTGCTCTCAGAGGCAGAGCATGCTGGCGCCACCGTCGAGTTTGTGAGCGAGCCGCTGGACAACTCGTCGGAGGGGCAGCTCATCCAATTCATCAAGGGCTACAGCGCGAAACTGGAGCGAGAGAAGATCCGGGAGCGCGCCATTCGCGGCATGCGCACCAGGGCAGAAAGCGGACGACTGCTGCCCGGCGGCTCTGCGCTGTACGGCTACCGTTACACCGCCGACCGCAGCACCTACGAGGTGAACCCGGACACCGCCGCGGTCGTGCGGCGTGTCTTTGCGCTCTCCCTCGCCGGCGGCACGCTCCGCGGCATTGCGATGCAGCTCACCCGCGAGCACGTTCCCACGCCGGGCGCCGCGGCGGGTGCGGTGTGGAAGTTCACGACCGTGCGGCGCGTCCTGACGGCGGAGGCGTACACCGGCGCGCACGCCTCGTTCCGCTACGTGACGGAGAAGGACCGCCAGCGTGGCATCTACCGCAAGGGGGACCGCCCGGAGGCAGACCGCATTGCCCACGCTGTGCCGGCGCTCATCGACGAGGCCACCTTCGCCGCCGTCCAGGAGCGGCTACGGCTTAATCAGCAGCACGCCACCCGCAACAACCACAATGCCGAAGCGGCACTACTTCGCGCCGGGTACGTCACCTGCGGCCATTGTGGCCGGTCGATGGCAGCACAGAAGCATGGCGGGCGCAACCGTCAGAACCGCCTCTACTACCTCTGCACGCGCAAAAGCGAGCCGGGGAGCACCTGCAAGCACGGCATCAGCGTGGATCGACTCGACGCCGCCGTCTGGGGGCGTGTGGAGGCGCTCCTGACTCAGCCTGACACCATTGCGCGTGAGCTCGAGCGCATGCGGGGTGAAGACCCCTCAACCGCCGACCTTGACGCGGTAGAACGATCGCTGAGCGGCATCGCCCGTGAGCAGCGCAACTACGTCGAGAACCTCGGCAAGGTCAGCGGCGATGCGGCCAACTTGATTGCCTCAAAGCTCAACGCCCTGGAGACACAGCGCGCCCACCTCGCCGCCGAGCGCGAGGCCATCCTCGCACGCTCGCGTGGCTGGGAAGAGGCGCAGCGACGACTCGATGATATTCAGACGTGGTGCCGCACCGTTGCCGCCAACGTAGAGACGCTCACGTACTAGGAGAAGCGGCTGGCGCTCGACGCCCTGGGCGTCTCCGCACAGGTGTGGCGCGCTGACCACGAGCCACGCTACAAGGTCCGCGCCAGCATCCCACTTGATGCGGATTGTGTTCCGCACGGCACACCGTCCTGGTAGCCCACGCGCCCGTGATGCTCCTGCCCCAGCCCGGTCATCAGGGCGGCGCGCGCGGGGATGCAGCTCGGCGTCGCGGTGTATGCCCGCCTGAAGCGTGCGCCGCGCAGCGCCAGCTGGTCCAGGTAGGGTGTGTGCACCACCGGGTGCCCCGCCGCGCTCAGGCAGTCGCCGCGCCATTGGTCCACGCAGATCAGCAGCACGTTGGGCCGTTCGGCCATGCTCTCTTCTCCTTTCATGTCATGCGCGCCGCGCGGGATGCACGCCCGCCACGCGGCGCGCGAGACACATGCAGCCACGCCCCGTGAATGGTGACACAGCCCGCTGCGTGGACGCCCCACCGGCCCACTAGCCAGCACGTCCCCCAGAGCTGGGGCGGCCGGTCAGTACACTCAGCGGACTGCCACCCACCTCCGGCCGGAGGCCGGAGGTGGGTCTAATCGGAGGGAGCGCACGCGAATGACCACAACCGCACCGACTACCCGTTACCGCGCCGCCATCATCGGCACCGGCCGCCCTCGCGGCCAGGAAGGCGCCAGTGGCGCCGCGATCTCCCAGTTTCACGTCAAGGCCTACCTCAGCAATAACTGTGAGGTGGCGGCCCTCGCCGACATCCGCCCAGAGAACGCCGAGGCGTTCCGCGAGCAGCATGGCGTGCCAGACGCGCGCATCTTTGCCGACTACAAGCAGATGCTGGCCGAGGTGAAGCCGGACATCGTCTCGATCTGCACCTGGCCCCACCTGCACGCGGAGATGGTCATCGCCTGCGCCGAGGCCGGCATCCGCGCGGTGCACAGCGAGAAGCCGATGGCCCCCACCTTCGGCGAGGCGCGCCGCATGCACGAGACGTGCGTCGCGCGCGGTACCCAGCTCACGCTCAACCACCAGCGCCGCTTCGAGACGCTCTACACCACCACCAAGCGCCTCATCGCCGAGGGCACCGTGGGCAAGCTCGTCCAGCTCCAGGCCGCCGCGCAGAACTTGTACGACTGGGGAACGCACTGGTTCGACATGCTGAACTTCTACAACGACGACGAGCCGATTGAGTGGGTGCTCGGCCAGATCGACAGTCGTACCGAGCACGGCGTGTTCGGCGTGCGCATGGAGAACCAGGGCATCAGCAACTTCGGCTACCGCAACGGCGTGCGCGGTCTGCTCATCACCGGAGACGCCGTCCCGGGGTCCAAGGGCGGCCCCACCGGTCGCGCCTATTACATGGGTGCGACCCATCGCGTGATCGGCACCGAAGGCGTCATAGAGGTAGGTGGTCCCGACTCTAAGCTGCGCCTGCTGAATGCGACAACGGGCGGCTTCCAGGAAGTGCCGCTGGATGCCGGCCCTGCCGACATCACCGAAGCCGTGGCCGCCGCCATCGGCAACGCGCTGGAGTGCCTGGGCAGCGGCGAGCGCCCGCGCCTCTCGTCGTACAACGCCATCCGAGCCACCGAGCTGATCTTCGCCACCTACGAGTCCAGCCGCCGCCGCGCGCGCATCGACCTCCCGCTTCAGATCGAGGACAACCCGCTCCACGCCATGCTGGACGCCGGCCTGGTGGGACCAGGGAGGAAGGCCGAGTAGCTGCGTGTGTATCTAGTGCGATGGCGGGCAACCGGAGTGTAGTGAAGGATCGGTAACGCCGGTTACAGGTGCTCCTAGTCGGCACGACTGTTGCATCCCCCATACGGCTGACACCAATCGGGGCCCCTGAATCCCTTTTTCTGTTCCAGGGCCTAACTTTTGGTAGTCGCATATCGTTTGACAGTGCGACCCGCGAACGTATGTTGCCAAACCGCCGGGCCCTTCAGCTGCTCCCGCTCGTCCCAGACACGTCGCTGGCCGCCCAACACACCGAGGGCGTGCGGTCGATGGAGCTGGCGTCGGTGCTGTCGCTCGCACGAGCCATTGAGGCGCGCGATGGGCTGACCGGCTCGCACCTGGAGCGGGTGCGCCGCTACAGCGTGGAGCTGGCGCGCTGCCTGGGCCTGCCGGAGGCGGACATCTGGCGCATCGGCATCGGTGCCATCCTGCACGACGTCGGCAAGATCGGCGTTCCGGATGCCGTGCTGCGCAAGCGCGCCGCCCTCACCAACGGCGAAGTCGCCGAGATGCGCCGCCACCCTTTGATCGGCGTGCGCTTGCTCGCCGATAACCCCGACCTCGAGCCCGCCCGCGCCGCCGTTCTCCACCACCACGAGCGTTGGGACGGCAGCGGCTATCCCGACCGGTTGGCCGGCCTTTCCATCCCGCTTGACGGCCGCATCGTCGCCGTTGCAGACGCGTTCGACGCTATGACCGCTGACCGTCCCTACCGCAGCCACCTGTCCGTCGAGCACGCCGTGGATGAGATCGCCAACGGCAGTGGCACCCAGTTCGACCCGGAGATCGCGCGCGTGTTGTGCGCCATCCCCTCGGTGCACGACCTCATCCACCACGGCCCTCCCGTCGAGTGGCCGGCCCCCCTGCCGGTCTTCGCGTCGCAGGCGCACAACTCCTCCGCTCACCAGGCTCCCCGGTTCAGCCGTCTCCACACGGCCGCCGCGTAGGGTTTCGTCGCGGACATCGCCGATTGGCGCAAAGGCCCCACGAGGCGCAGCACCAGCTCCATGGGGTTGGGCTATCCGATCAGCAGCCAGAGCAAGCGCCTGATCCAGCTGCTCCTGGATCAGCACAAGGGCAAGTAGCCGCGCCGCCGCCGCCCGCGGCACCCTCGTTCCGTTATCCGATCCGGCCGATTGGGCTGGGCGGATCCAGCAGGCCGCGCCTCCTCAGCGCCTCGTCCCCCAGCAGGCTCACCTGCACGCCCGACCACGGATCCCCGCTGTCGTCTGCGCTTTCGCCCCCGGACGCCAGCCGGTACTCCAGCCGCACGCGCTGAAACGTTTGGACCGGATACGCTCTCTCGGGCGGCAGGCCGGGCTCCAGCCACGGCACCTCCTCGCTGAGCGGCAGGCCAAACAGGCGCGGGCCGTCAACCGACTCGTACAGCCGCCGGAACGCGCCGCGCACGGCATGCCCCACTCCCGGTTGCAGCGGGTCGGGCAGGACAAGCGCGTCGTCACCAGCGCCGCCGCTGCCTGCTTCGCCCAGCGGCACGCCGGCCAAGGGGAGCTGAGCCCCAAGCAGCTGCTCGGCAAGCGGCGTCAGGCGTACCTCATCCGGCGTGCCGGCGGCCTCCGGCCACCACTCCAGCCGCGCCCGCTGGAAGTACTGCACCGTCCGGCCGTCCTCCACCAACTCCTCGGTGCGTGGATAGCCAAATAGACGTATGCCACCGTTCGCCTCGAAGAAGCGGCGGAAGGCCGCGGAGACGTTGTGCCCCGTCTCCGGGAAGTACGCGGCGCCGGCGGCCGCCGGCAGGGCGGGAACAGGGTCTACCGGCCGCGGTCCACGCGACATCAGCAGCGTCCAGATGGGCGGGCCGAACCACACCCCTCCGGGCGTGCGGAGGCGCCACTGGCTGAACAGCCAGCCCCGGTCTCCTTGCGGCGTGTGCAGCGGCACGCTGATCTCGAACTCGCCTCCGGGCGGCACCACCTGGGTCAGCGGCACCTCCGCCGGCACGTCCAGCTGGTCACCGGCATAGCAGCCGAATCGATACCCTGGCCCAATCGCCACCCGGCTGGTGTTCTTCAGTCGCCACACTTTCGTGAGACGCGCGCCGGGTGGCACGATACTGCCGTCCGGAAGAGTGACGTCGGCTACCACGGCGGCATTGTGGCGCGCTTCGTAGTAATCGGCAATCCCATTGAAAATGCCTTCGGCGATGCGGCGCTGGAAGCCCTCTCCCGTGAGGAAGACCGCCTCCGCCAGGTTCGTCAGCGTGGCCATCTCCACCAGGATGGACGGCATCCGCGTGCTGCCCAGCACGTAGAAGTTGGCCGGCTCGGCGCCGCGCTCGACCACACCGGTCTTCGCGACGAGGTGCCACAGCACCGCGTGTGAGAGCTCCCGGCTGCGCTGCACCAGCTCCTCTGGCCGTTCGCCCGGGTACGTATATCCGGTCCGTGGCCCCCAGAACACAGCGGCGCCGCCCTTTTCGGGATTGGGAAGCACGTCCGCGTGCAAACTGATGAAGAGGTCGGCATTTGCCGCGTTCGCAATCTGGACGCGCGCTTCCAGGTCTTCGCGCTCGTTGCCCGGCGGCGCGGCCGCGCCCGGCGCGACCGGCCGGGTATCTTGCTCTCGCGTCATGATCACCCGAGCGCCGGCCGCCGCCAGGAGCTGGCGCAGGCGCTGGGCAACCTCCAGGTTGACGAACTTTTCGGTCGTCTCACCCTCTCGTCGTACGGCACCGGGATCTGGTCCACCGTGGCCAGGGTCCAGCACGATCACCCGCCCGGCAAGCGCCGCCTGCTGTGCCTGGGGCACTGGCGCCCCGCGGGGCGCGTTGCGCCCGCCAGCATGCGCGGGCGCCGGCAGCAGCGCCAGCACAATTGCCGCGAAGAGCGCCAGCCGCGGCACAGCGTGCAGCCGGGACAGCAGCGGCCCGCCGTGTGCACGTTGGTTCCCCCCACGCATGCGAGTGCGCGGTAGCACGACCCGTGCCGCCGCTCGCGCCTGGGCATGTGGTGGGGATGACAGACCAGAGCTCTGAGAGACCCTGGACGTGGGAGGCAGGCCGTAGTAGCGTAGAGGAGCCGTACAAGTCCAACGCGCGTGGAAGGTGAACCTGAACCAGTACCGGGTCAAAGAGAACGTCTACCAGCCGCTCTACGGCGGCTACACCGAGGGCGCCAAAACCCTCGCCGAAGAGCTGCAGCTGGCCTACACCGGCCAGAAGACGGCCAAGGACGCCTTGGCCGGCGCCGAGCGCCGCGCCCAGCAGCTCCTCGAGGTGTAGCGTGCCGGCGCTCGCGGCGCTCCCACCGGTCCCCTACGGCGCGGTCTACTTCCGCAAGCGCAACCCGCCGGATTACTGGCCGCTGCACTGCGACTTCCATAGCGTGCACCAGGTCTTCCGCGCCTGTTTGACGGCGGCCGGCAGGCCCTCGCCGAAGAACGGGAAGTGGTCCAGATAGGAACGTGGAGCAGTCCACGTTCGGCACTGCGACGAACTGGCTCTTTCCCAGATCGTGAGTCGCCCAGCGAGGAGAGTCCATCCGCAGAGGTGACGCTCAGGCCCCATGCGACTCGCCCCAACGGTACGTTCGGGCTAGCCGTGCCGGGCTACTCGGTAGTGACCATCGCGCGAGTCTCGCTAGCATTTCATGCTTGGCTCCGTTGACGGGATGTACCTGTCGCCACGCGATGAAAGCAGCACAAAGAGCATGTATTTTGGGGGCATTTCCGCACACGTGCCCAGGCTGTCGCGCATCGGTGGCGCGCTTGCCGTCGCCGCGTCAGGGTTGGTCAGTATCGCGGCGGCGCCCGCACCCGCAGCGCCGGAGACCTTCATCGTGGTGTTGAAAGATGGTGCGGACTCGCGGGCCGTGGCACGCGAGCACTCGGCACGCCATCAGGCGCAGGTGCAGTTTGTCTACGAGCACGCGCTGAAGGGCTACGCCGCGCGCGTGTCATCTGGTGCAATCGGCGCGATCGCGGCGGATGGCCGCGTGGCGCACGTGGAGCGCGACCAGCGGGTGACGATCAATGCCACTCAGCCCGGCGCGACGTGGGGCCTGGATCGCATCGACGAAAACGAGCGGCCGTGGGCCTCTGACGGCGGCTACACGTACGCCGCCACCGGCCAAGGTGTCAAGGCCTACATCATCGATACCGGCATCCGGCGCAGCCACGGCGACATTGTCGGCCGGGTCGTCGAGGGATACTACGACGCGTTCGGCGGCACCAGCGACGACTGCAACGGCCACGGTACGCACGTTGCCGGCACAGTTGGCGGCACCGCCTATGGTGTGGCCAAGGGCGTGACCCTGGTCGCCGTGCGCGTGCTGGACTGCGGCGGCGGGACCTGGTCCGGAGTCATCGCCGGCATCGACTGGGCCGCCCAGGACCATGCGCCTGGCTCGCCCGCAGTTGCCAACCTCAGCCTCGGCGGCGGCGCAAGCGCCGCCGTAGACCAGGCGGTGAAGAACCTCATCGCGGACGGTGTCACGACCGCCGTCGCCGCGGGGAACGGCAACCAGGCCGGCGTGGCGCAGGACGCCTGCCGGACATCGCCCGCTCGCGTCCCGGAGGCGGTGACTATCAGCGCCACCGACAGAACGGACTCGAAGGCGTCGTTCGCCAACTACGGCAACTGCGTCGATCTCTTCGCCCCGGGCGTGGGGATTACCTCCGCGTGGCACGCCGGAGACGGCGCGACCAACACGATCAACGGCACATCGATGGCCACCCCCCACGTCGCCGGCGCGGCGGCGCTCTACCTCCAGAGCAAGCCGGCGGCCACCCCGCAGCAAGTGCGCGACGCGCTCGTTGCGAACGCGACGCAGGGCGCAGTCAAGGCCGCGAAGACTGCCAACAACCACATCCTCTACACGCCGCCGACGGGTGCCTGGAAGTAGGGCCGCGCGGTCGCGCCGGGTAGGCGCGACCGTCCGAGCGTTGAGCCCAATCGCACCACACAGCAACGCGCCCTGCCCCCATCTCTGGGTGGGGCGCCTGGCTTTCTGGTGCGATCGCAGGACGGGTGGCGGCGGTGGCGTTTGTCGCCCCGCTGCACACTCGCGTCCGCGCGCTGCCCTGCTTCGCGCTTAGCAGGCGCCTGGGGGGTGGCCCCCTAGCTGTCACCCCGCTGCCTTTCCCATGCGGGGGCGCGCCGGCGCGGCTCACGCGTACACTGCGCCGTGTGATGCTGCTCCCCCCGCTCCGCCCACTCCGTCCCACGTCGTCGTGGCCGCGGACGAGCCCTTCCGCATGTCCCGGCTCACCCTGCGGTTTCTGGACCGGGGCACGGAGCGCGCCTTTGCCGCCGCTTTCGCCCAGGACTCGCTGCGCCAGGTCAGGACCTTTGCCCTGGCGCCCTTCGCCGTGTGGGCGCTACTCATGGTCGCCTTTTACGCCGTGATCTGAGCCAAGAACGGAAAGCATCCGGGGCCCACGTCTTGGGGCTTCGGTGCCGTGACCGTCGCCTTCGCCGCCGCGGTCCGGTGGCGCCGCGCCGCCCGCGACCTGCGGCCCCTCACCCTGCTCGTCTTCGCCATTTGCGCCGCCTTCATCGCCTACCTCAACCTCCGCGCCAATGCCACCGGGCGCGACATCGAGGCAACCAACCGGGCGCTGATCTTCAGCATTGGTCTCATGCCGCCCGCGTTCACCGTCGCCCGGCTCGGCTTCCTCTACGGCAACGCCGCCTCGCTCGTGCTCGGCGCCGGCTGGGTCGCCTCCACCATCACTACCGGCCGCTACCCCGTACCCGCCACGCTCTACTACCTGGGAATCATCGGGGGCGTCCACGCCATGTCCGCCGCCGCGGGGTACGTGCTGGAGGCCCTCTTCCGCCGCGAGTACGTCGCCGCCCGCCTGCTGGACGCCGAGCGCCAGCGCGCCGAGCGCCTGCTCCTCAACGTGCTGCCCGCCGCCATCGCCCCGCGGCTCAAACCTTCCCCTTCGAGGAGCGCGACGCGATCGATGTGAAGGGGAAGGGAACAATGTACACCTACCTCCTGGCCGGTGAGACCGCCGGCACCGCCGCCAGGGAAGCCGCCGCGACGGCATGACCCTGCTCGTGCTGCGCGTACCGGGAGAATAGGGAGGGCGCCGCCCGTCTTGGAGCAGCGCTTCTCGTCATCAGTATAGCCGCGTGCGTTCGGTGGAGCGCCGCCACGCCAGTCGCAACACGCGCCACCAGACGCTGGTGCGCCCTGTGCCAAAGACTGGCCGGAGACTTGGGACGGTGCGTCTGGTGGGGAACTGGAGGCGTTCGGGCGCCCGCTACCGCTGTCCCTCCGGTCCGAGTTGGTCCGCCAGCGCCTTGAGTGCGGCGGCCTGAGCGCCGCTGAGCGTGCGGCGGTTGACCAGGGCATCGAGTTGGTTGGCGTAGGCGGTCAGCGCACCGGCTCGCGCCCGCGGGTCGCCGCGCCGCTGGGCCTCTTCCGCCGTACGCAGATGCACGCACAGGGCGTCCGCCATGCCGGCGCCGGGTGCAGCGCCGGGTGCAGCGCCGGCCAGCAGTTCCCGCACGGCGCGGCACAGCGAGTCGTAGGTCACCGCGCTCCTCGGCACCGCGAACCCCACACGCTCGCGTCCGTCGTCAGGACGGTGAGGCGGAGGTCGCCGTCTGCCAGCTGCTCCCGCAGGGACACACATGCGGTGGTGGGGGACAGCGCCTGCTGCGGGGGGACGGCGGTGCAGTCGGTCAGGATGGCGCCGTTGCGGTAGACCGCCACCCGCTGCGCCGTCTCCCCGGCCGGTACCAGGGACGCGTCGAGAGTGAACGCGAACGTGTAGGGGCAAACGCCGACGCCGTGCCGGCGGACGTGGTGATGGTCACCTGCTGGCCTAGCGTCTGATATCCCTGATCGGACGGCGTCTGCGTCACCACGTTCGTCTCAGACACGGTCACCGTTCCCCCATGGGACTAGTGATGGTGGTCTGCACCGGATCGGTGGTGCTGGGGGACTCGCCCGCCGCGGACGCAGTGGTCACGACACCGCCCGGGGCGACCTCTTGCGTCACCGTCTCGGTGCGCGGCGCCTGTGTGGGTGACGGCGTGGGCGAGGGTGGGGGCGTGGCCGTCGGGGCCGGGGTCGCGGTGAACGACGCCACCCGCGTCTGCTCGGCCGCGGCGGTGGCCACACTGGAGGTACTCCGCGCCGCTACCGTGGTGGACTGCGCCGCCGCGGTGGCCGTAAATGATGCGATGCTGGTCTGGTGCGCCACGGCGGTAGCTGCCTGGCTGGTGGCCCACGCGCTGGTTGCCCACGCCATCGCCGTGGCGGTGGTCGACGTGCCCATGTCTTGGGGCGCAGATGGCGGGACAACCACTGTGCCGCCCACCGGGCTAGTGGGCGTCGCAGTCGCGCTCGGCGTCGCCTCGGGCACAGACCGAGTGGCCGTCGGCGCGACTGGAATCTGAACGCCCGCCACCTCGGCACCGCCGCGCCCGCCACCGGCGGTCTCCTGCGGGCCAGCGACCGCGCACCCCGACGCCACCAGCGCCAGGAGCGCAACCAGCGCCAGGCGCTGCGCAGGTCGGTCGGGCCGTGCGAGTCCTGCTCATCCAGTGCGAAAGACACTGCACCGTGTCATGTTGCCTCCGATGTCGGTGTCCCGCGAGGGACGCGTCAACACGGCGC
>CADCTC010000122.1 GCA_902805635.1 uncultured Chloroflexota bacterium | reverse complement strand
CGCCGCAGCCGCCGGCGCGGCAGGTGCCGCGCCACGCAGGCCCACTCCGCATCACTCAGGTCACTCGGGTACCCTGGCGTCCGTCCTTTTCGCATACACCACGCCACCGCACCCAACCGGCCACGGCGATTTCAGAACAGTTTGATTGACGACTCTTGAACTTCCGTTCTATGATGGCTACCAGAGAGCGCGTGGCCGCGGCCGTGAGCGGCTCCATGCACCGCGAGCAGATACGCGCTCTGGACAGCTGCTGGAGCGGGAACGATTGGATGGTAGGACCAGGATGAAGCGCGAGTTTGTGATCAACCGGCACGGTAAGGACTACGTGCTGTATGCCGGCCTGCTGGACGAGGCGCACCAGCAGGGGCTCAGCGCGATACGGACGCAGCTGGTGCAGCCGCCGGCGGCGGAGAATGGGCAGGTGGCGATCTGCCTGGCGGAGGTCACTACCGAACGCGGCACCTTTACCGGGTTGGGCGATGCCTCGCCGGACAACGTGAGCCGGGCGATGGTGAATGCGCTGATCCGGCTGGCGGAGACACGCGCCAAGGCGCGCGCGCTGCGCGATGCGATCAACGTGAGCATGGTGGCGGTGGAGGAGCTGGCCGAGATGGCGCCGGAATCGCTGGCGGTGGATGGTGCAGACGCGCCACCGCCGCTGCCGCGCCTGGTCCCCTCCAATGGCGCGCACGGCACGACAGTGGCGGCCGGCGCGAACGGCATCAACAGCACGCATGCCAGCACGCACGCTGTCACCGGCGGCGTGCCGGCGAGCGTGCCAATGGGTCATACGCTGCCGCCGGGTGTTGTGCCACTGCCCACGCGGCCGGCGCCGGCCGCGCCGTCCGACTCTTCGTCTCCAGGCCGTCACGACGCCGACGGCGCATTCGAGGCGCCGCGCTCCCGACGCATCCGTGAGTCGGTCGCCGCGAGCGCCGGGAAAGCACCGGCGGATAACGCGCCGGCCACGCCGACGCAGTTGGAAACCATCGCCAAGCTCGCCCGGAGCGTGGGCCGCATCATGCCGGCGCAGCAGGACCTGACCCGTGCAGCGGCGTCGGAGCTAATCACCCGCCTGAGCGAAGAACGCTACGGCGCGCGCCGCGGCAATTAGGAGGCCGGTCGGACGGTCACTTCGCCGTGGGCAAACTCGCGGCGGGTCGCGTCCGGTAAGCGGACGATGAGGGCGCCGCTTTCGGCGATGTCTTCGGCGATGCCTTCCGCTCGCCCGCCGCTCAGGTCGAGCACGACGACGCGCCGGCCAAGTGTGTCAAGTGACGCCACGTAGCGCTCGCGAATGATCGCGTGGCGACCGCCTAGCAGGTCCTCGTAGAGGGGATCCAGTGATTGAAGGAGCGCGGTGACCACGGCTTCGCGGGAGACAGGGCTACCAGCCTGGTCCTGCAGCGACGTAGGTCGCAGCGCGGTATCGGGGAACGGGCCAAGCGAAGCGGCGCCGACGTTGCCGTTCAGGCCAACACCGGCGATAGCGTAGGCAACCACCGCGCCCGCCAGCGCGGTCTCCACCAAGATGCCTCCTAGCTTCAAGTCGCCCACCATTACGTCGTTTGGCCACTTGAGGCGACAGCGCACGCCGGTGGAGGCATGCACCGCCTGGACCACAGCAACGCCTGCCAGCATGGAGAGCAGCGGCAGGCGGTCGGGGGGCAGTGGGGGCCGCAGGAAGACCGAGAGCGCCACCGACGTGCCGGCGGGTGTCAGCCAGCGCGACTTACCGGAACGGCCACGGCCGGCGGTCTGCTCGTCGGCCAGGACGACGGTCCCTTCCGCCTCACCAGCGACCGCAAGCCGGCGTGCGTCGTCGTTGGTGGAGCCAGTGGTTTCCAGGTAGACGATCCGGCGGCCGATGCGCTGACCTCGTACGGCACCGGCGATAGACTGCCAGTCAAGCCGGTTGGCCATCCTCGTTCACACGGCACGCAGGAGGGAAGAGAAATGCTTGGCCTGGTCCGTAAAGATCACTTGCGGCCGACGACTTCCCGACGGGTCTTGGCATACCACTCGGACACGTTGCGGAAGCGATCGGCGGGGGAGGCGATGACGCCGGCCTTGACGCCGCGGATCTTGGCACTGATGGCGAAGTCGTAGGTGGGAAAGAAGAGCGGCAGGCCGGGCAGCTCCTCTGCGAAGACGCCCTGGAACTCCTGGTAGAGCTTGGCGCGCTCGGCACGGTCGGTGATGCGGCGACCCCGCTCCAGCAGCTCGTCTGAGCGCCGGTTGTTGAAGCCGGTGACGTTGAGCCCCTGCGGCGCCAGCTGTGTGGAGTGCCACAAGGCGTACGGGTCGGGATCGAGGCCGTTGAAGTCCCAGCTGAAGAGCGCCATCTCGTAGCGCCGTGGCAGGAGGAAGTCCTGCACCAGGCCACCGGCGCCGGTGGCTTGCACTTCCACGTCGAACCCCACTGCCACCAACTGGCGCTGGATCTCCTCGGCGAGCTGCACGCGCTCGCGCCGGTCGTTGGTCAGCAACACCAGACGCAACGGCTTCCCGTCTTTGGTTCGAACGGTCGCCTCTGGAGATTCCAGCTTCCAGCCGGCGGCGTCCAACAGCGCCCGTGCCTTGGAGAGGTCGACGTCGTAGCGCTTCACGTCCGCGTTGTAGGCCCAGGAAGTCGGGAGCACCGGGCCGTCCGCGCGCCGGCCGTGCCCCTGGCGGCCAACGTCGATCAGCTTCTGGCGATCCAGCGCGTGCGCGATCGCCTGGCGCACGCCGCGGTCGTTTACCGGCGCGACGGCGACATTGAAGAAGAGCAGCGTTAGACTGGCCTGCGGCGCGTCGTAGAGGGTTGCCCGCTTCTCGCGCGAGATACGTCCCACGTCCTGTGGGTCCACCAGCGGGACCCCTTCTACCTCGTCGCGCTCCAGCGCCGTCAGGATGGTCTTGTAGTTGGGATAGATGCGGAAAACGACGCGGCTGAGAAACGGCTTGACGCCGTAGTAGCCGGGCGCCGCCTCCAGAGTGATCTGGTCGGGCTTGACGTCCTTCAGCCGGAACGGGCCACTGCCCACCGGCTGGAGGTTGAAGCGGTGGCTGGGAAGATCGCGCGCGGAGACTGTGCCGAGCAGGTGCGACGGCAAGATGCCGAGCGCGGTGTATTCGATGAAGGGCGAATAGCTGTCCTTCTGCAGCGTGAGCTTAACGGTGCGGTCATCCATCTTGTCTACCGACACGTCGCGCCAGTAGCTGCCCAGCTCGCCGGTGTAAAGCGGGTCCTGCACAGTCTTGATGGTGTAGACCACGTCGTCTGCCACCACCGGGCCACCGTCGTGCCAGCGAGCGTCGGCGCGCAGGACGAAGGTGTACGTCTTGCCGTCGGCGGATACGTCCCATGACTGGGCCAGGTCGGGCGCAGGCTGACCGGAGCCGTCCATGCGCGTGAGGCCGCTGAAGACAAGCGCGTTGACCGAGCGGCTGGCATCATCGCCGGCCAGCACCGGGTTCATGGCTTGCGGAAACCCGGCCAGCCCTTCCACGTACGCGCCGCCGTAGTCTGGCACCTCGGTGATGACGGCGGTGCGGGCGAATGACACGAGCACGGCAGCTACCAGGGCCACGCCGGCCAGCGCCACGCCGAGCTGCCACGTCAAGCGGTTCATTGGTTCTAGTGCGCCCTAAGTGTGGCGCCGCGGCCGCGTCAGCGCGCGAACAGCAGGACCAGCACAGAGGTCACCAGGAAGACGACGGCGAGGATGATGGTGAACTGGAACAGCACCTTGTCCACGCCGCGGCGGGTGGTGTAGATGGAGGCATCGCTGCCGCCGAACGCGCCGCCCAGGCTGGCGCTCTTTACTTGTAGAAGGATCACGACGATAAGCGTGATCGCGAGGATGATCTGGACGATGTAGAAGACGTTCGCCATGCGAGTGGAAGTATAGACCTAACCGCCGTCCCTTTCGCGAAAGGGACGGCGTGGCCGAAGGCCGAGATTAGGTCGCCGCGGCGCGGCAGATGGCGACGAAGTCCACCGCCTTGAGTGATGCGCCGCCGACCAGAGCGCCGTCAATCTCCGGCTGGGCGAACAGCTCCGCGGCGTTGGCAGGGGTCACGCTGCCGCCATACTGAATGCGCAGCCGGCCCGCGATCTCCTCGCCCGCCAGGTCTGCTACGACCCGGCGGATGGCGCCGATGGTCTCGTTCGCCTGGGCCGACGTGGCGGCGCGGCCGGTGCCGATGGCCCACACCGGCTCATAGGCGATCACCAACCGGTCCCACGCTGACGCTTCGAGCCCTTCGAGGGCGCCGCGAGCCTGGCCGCCGACGACCGCGTCGGTCTGGCCGCTCTCGCGCTGTTCGAGGTTCTCGCCAACGCACAGGATGACTGAGAGGCCGTGCGCCTGGGCAGCGCGCAGCTTACGGCCCACCAGTGCGTCGTCCTCGCCGAATAGCGCCCGTCGCTCAGAATGCCCCACGATCACGTACTGGCAGCTCAGGTCGGCCAGCATTGCCGGCGACACCTCGCCGGTGAAGGCGCCCTTCGCCTCGAAGTGGCAGTTCTGGGCGCCTAACGCCACTGGTGATCCGGCCACGGCGTCACGCACGGCAGCGAGAGAGATGAAGGGGGGGCAGAGCACGGATTCGACGCCGGCCAGCGTCGCAAGCGGCTCACGCACGTCCGACGCAAGCTGAATCGCTTCGGAGAGCGTAGTGTTCATCTTCCAATTGCCGGCCACGATGGGGCGGCGCTCTTGCGCTGGCATGTCTGTTTAGGCGTCCTCCAGCGCAGCGATGCCGGGGAGGTCGCGGCCTTCGAGGAACTCGAGTGACGCGCCGCCGCCGGTAGAGACGTGGGTGATCTGGCCTGCCAGGCCCGCCTGCTCCAGAGCCGCCACCGAATCGCCCCCACCGACGATGGTGGTGCCCTGCACCTTGCCGAGCGCGCGGGCGATCTTGCGCGTGCCGGTGGCGAACGCCTCGATCTCGGTGACGCCCATCGGACCATTCCAGATGACCGTCTTGGCGTCTGATAGCTGCTGCTTGTACTGGGCGATGGTCTCCGGACCAATGTCGACGATCATCTGCGCCGGTGGCACCTCGGTGACCGGCACGACGTGGTGCAGCGCGTTAGGGTCAATGGCGGTCGCCACGGTGGCATCACGGGGGAGCAGGAACACTTTTCCAGCAGCGCGAGCCTCCTTAATGAGGCTCGAAGCGACGTCGATAGCATCCTCCTCGAAGTACGACTTGCCGATGTCCAGCGCGTGCGCCTTGAGGAACGTGTTGGCCATGGCGCCGCCCATGAGGATGCGATCGGCACGCTGGATCAGGTTGTTCAGCACGCCGATCTTGTCCGACACCTTCTTGCCGCCGACGATGGCGACGAACGGACGGTCAGGCCGCAGCAGGGCGCGGCCCATGATGTCGATCTCTTTCTGCATCAGCAGACCAGCAGCCGAGGGGAGGTGATGGGCTACTCCCTCGGTAGACGCATGGGCGCGGTGCGCGGTGCCAAAGGCGTCATTCACGTACACGTCGGCCAGCGATGCCAGCTGCTTGGCGAATGCCGGGTCGTTCTGCTCCTCCTCGGCGTGGAAGCGCACGTTCTCCAGCAAAAGTACGCCACCCGCCGGCAACTGCTCCACCGCACGCTGCGCTTCCGGCCCGACCACGTCTGGACACGTGGCAACGGGAGCGTCAAGCAGCTCTCCAAGACGGGCGGCGACCGGCGCGAGGCGCAGCTCCTGCACTACCTTGCCGTCCGGACGGCCCAGGTGGCTGACCAGGATGACTTTCGCCCCACGCTCCTGGAGCGCCCGGATAGTCGGCACGGCGGCGCGGATGCGCGTGTCGTCGGTGATACGGTCGCCGTCGAGCGGCACGTTGAAGTCCACCCTGACGAGCACGCGCTTGGCCTGCGCGTCCAGGTCCTCCACGCTACGCTTGCGCTTCATACAGCCTCAGGCCGCTGCGGTCGCGGGGACTTTGCTGGCGACCAAGTGCGCCAGGTCGGAGACGCGACAGGCGTAGCCCCACTCGTTGTCGTACCAAGACGCCACCTTGACCATGTTGCCGCCCACCACCATCGTGACCAGCGAGTCGACGATAGAGGAGTTCTGGTTGCCCTTGAGATCCATCGAGACGAGCGGCTCGTCGGTCAGCGCCAGCACGCCCTTCATGGGGCCCTCGGAGGCGCGACGCAGGGCGGCGTTTACTTCGTCCACTGTGGTGTCACGCTCGGCGAGGAACACGAACTCGACGATGGAGACTGTTGGAGTGGGCACGCGGTAGGCCAGACCATCTACGATTCCCTTCACCTCAGGGATGACCAGCGCCACGGCGCGGGCGGCGCCGGTGGAGGTCGGCACGATGTTCATGGCGCCCGCACGCGCCTCGCGCAAGTCCTTGGATGCCAGGTCCAGGATCTTCTGCGAGTTGGTGTAGGAGTGCACCGTGGTCATCATGCCCTTGATGATCCCGAACTCGTCGCGCATCACCTTGACCACCGGTGCCAGGCCGTTGGTGGTGCACGACGCGTTGCTGATGATGGCGTGCGACTCAGGGTCGTACTTGTCCTGGTTGACGCCGAGCACGATGGTGATGTCTTCGCCCTTGGCAGGGGCAGAGATGATGACTTTCTTGGCGCCAGCCTGCAGGTGCTTCTCGGCATCCGGCCGGTTGGTGCCCACGCCGGTCGACTCGATGACTAGGTCGATGCCCCGGCCGCCCCAGTCAAGCTTGGCCCAGTCGCGCTCGGCGGTGACCTCAACGTGCTTGCCGTTGACGATCAGCGCATTGTCCTTCGCTTCGACGGTGCCCTTGAAACCACCATAGTTGCTGTCGTACTTGAACAGGTGGGCGTTGGTCGCCGTATCAAACAGGTCGTTGATCGCAACCACCTCAAGGTCCGGGTGGCGCTCGATAATTGCCTTGTACGCTTGCCGGCCGATGCGGCCGAATCCATTGATGCCGATGCGCATGCTACGTGCTCCTTCGTTGGATAGTATCCCACCTGTGTACTCGTGAACGGGAGCGCCAGTACACCACAGGAGCCGCCGAGGAGCCGCGTAAAATCACTGAATGGCGACGCGGACAGTGCGCCGGGCACAGCGGACACGGCCTGGCAAGCGACGGAGTGGCGGGACCGGGCCAAGCCGGCGGATGTACTACGCGTTCCTGGCCGTGAGCATCCTGGTCGTACTGACGATGGTCGTGCCCACGTGCGGACAGCCGTGAACGCGGTTACGCCGGCCACGCCTCGCCCGGCTGTGATCGTGACCGGTGCGGCGGGCTATATCGGCAGCCATCTGTGCGAGGCGCTGCTGCGGCGGGGGGATCGGGTGGTAGGCCTCGATTCTTTTACAGCTCACTACGATCCGGCGCGCAAGCGCGCCAACCTGGCGGCGGTGCAGCGCACCGCGGCAAGCGTGGCTGGAGAGTTTGGGAACGGTGGGCCTGCCTTCCAGCTCGTAGAGGGGGACGCGCGCGACTCAAGTGTGCTGGACCGGCTGTTCACGGAGGCAGCGGTGGGTGGCATGCCGGTGCGGCGCGTGGTGCACCTGGCTGCACGGGCGGGCGTGCGGGGGCCGATCGGCGACGCGCAGGACTACGTGTCTGCAAATGTGATCGCGACGACGGAGGTGCTGGAGGCGTGCCGGCGGTATGGCATGGGGGGCGGGCAGGGGCACCTGGTGATGGCATCGAGCAGCACGGTGTACGGGAGCGGACCGCCGGGGTGGGATGGTTCTTTCTCCGAAGACATGGCTGCCGACCGGCCGCTGTCGGTGTACGGCGCCACCAAGCGAGCCTGCGAGCTGCTGGCGCACGCGTACGTCCAGCTCACGGCGTTGCGTGTGACCTGCCTGCGGTTCTTCGGCGTTGTCGGTCCGCGGGCGCGGACGGACCTCTCGCCCTATTCCTTCACGGACGCCGTGTGGCACGGGCGGCCGATCAAGAAGTTTGGCGACGGGACGACGGCGCGCGACTACACCTACGTGGGGGACATCGTACGCGGGATCATGCTTGCACTCGATCGGTTCGAGCGCGCGGCGGCGGGACGGGTGGAACCCGGCGAGGACTACGAGATCATCAACCTGGGCAATGACCACCCGGTGACGCTCAACGAGTACCTCGCGCTGTTAGGAGAGATCACGCGCAAGCCGGTGGTGACCGAGCCTGCGCCAGAGCACCCTATGGATGCGCGGCGCACCTGGGCGGACCTGCGCAAGGCGCGGCGGCTACTGGGGTACGAGGCGGAGACGCCATTTGAGGAAGCGCTGCGCACCTGTGTGGAGTGGTACGCGCGCGACATTGCCGGCGACCCCGGCGGCCACGCCGAACCGACCGTGACGGCAGCCGGCGAGCCGCTGGCGCGCTGAACACGCAAGCGAGTATACTTTCAACGGCGACGTGAGGACTCCCGTACACGGGAACGCCAAGTCACAGCGAAGGCAATGGGTACCATAGGAACCATGGAAGATCAGTCAACGGGCGGCCCGGCGACTCGCCGGGCTGCGCGACCCCGCCGCGCACGGTATGACGCATGGGACGCGACACGCGTGCGTGAGCTGCGCCGGCACCTCAAGTTCACGCAGCAACAGCTCTCGGACGAGCTCGGCACGCGCCAGCAGACGGTGAGCGAGTGGGAGACCGGCATGTACCAGCCGCGGGGCGCATCCGCACGCCTGCTGAGCCTGATCGCGGAGCGGGCCGGGTTTGGTGGCTACAACGCGGAGGGTGGTGACGGTCAAGGCGCGGCCGGCGCCGCCGGAGCCGCCGGTAAGGCCAGTGGGACTGACGGCAGCGCCGCGCCGGATGACCGCGGACGCTGAGCGGAGCCCAGCTGAGCAGCGGGGCGCGCCGCGCCCCATCAAGCTGCAGCTTGTCCCTATCGCCGCGGGCATTCTACTGGCGTTCTTGCTGCTGCGCCTGCTCGGCTTCGCGGCCTCTGCGAGCGGTGTCGCGGCGCAGCTGTACGTCTTGCCGGTGATCCAGTTCGCGGCCCTTCTCGCGGGCGGCTATCTCGCGGGACGCCTGGCGACGGTGTCGGGCTTCATGAACGGTGTGGCCGTCGCGGTGGTGTTCATCGTGGTGTGGGCGGCGTTGAACGCGATCCACGAGGCGCAGCTAGTTCAGGAGGCTGGACCGGCAGCGCTGCCGCGCATGAACATGGGCGGCATCGTGATCGGCGATCTGCTCAACCTCATTCCGGCCGCGTTCGGCGGCTGGCTGGCAGAACGCGGCCGCGCCTGAGACGGATGTCCTCCGCACCCGCCGCGGCGGTTGACCTGCCATTTGAGATCAGTCCGCCGCTGCCGCACGTGCGCGAGTACCGGGACGAGGACGCGGAGGCGGTGGCGCGCATGTGGCGCGAGAGCGCCATCGCGTGGCCGTCTTGGGGGCCGGGAGGTGGGGAGCATTCGACCGCGGCACGGGTGCGGCAGGAGCACCGCGACCTGAATGCGCTGGCGGTCTTCCTGGTGTTCCGGCCGGATGCCGGCACCGGGGAGGAGCGAGCGGTGGGGTACTGCTCGCTCTTCGAATACGCGGGGGAGGTCAACACGGCGTATGTAGGCACCCTCAGCGCGCATCCCGATTGGCACGGTCAAGGCATCGGCCGTGACCTGCTGTGGGCGGCGCTGCGGCGCACGGTGGAGCTGGGCTACGCGCGGCTGGACCTGAACACGTGGGCCGGCAACCTCAAGGCGGTACCGCTCTACAAGAAGAGCGGCTACTTCTGGGCGCCGGACACCAGCGTGAAGATGGAGAATTACCTGCCGCTGATCTTCCGGCTGCCGCCGGCACAGGCGTTCTTCCGCCAGGCCGATTGGTACCGCGACTTCCGGCGCGACCTCTCACTTGCCCCGGACGAGGAGAAACGAGGCAAGGCGGAGGTCTATACCTACGCGTGGGAACACGATGGCCGGCGCCTGAAGGTGGTCATTGACCGGCGGGCGCGGGGCGTATGCGCCATCGAAACCGATGACCTGTCCGCCAGCCTGGAGTTGGACGATCCCCTGGTGCCCATCGGCGGACGCCGGCTGGCGCGCTGGCGCGTGGAGAACCACACCGGCCGGCCAGTATCGGTGAGTGTACTGGCCGACGGGGAGGGCGCGGTGCGCTGCGCCTTGCAGGCGTCGGCGACGGTGGAGCGCACGCAGGAATGGAGCGCTGCCGTCTCTGCCGAGCAGCCGGCGTTCGACGCGCCACCGAACCGGCCGTCGAACCGGGTGCGCTCGACGCTCGTGGTGGACGGGCAGCCGTTGCAGCTGCTGGCAGGGACGCGGCCGGTGCAGCCGGTGGACGTGTCTTTTGAGAGCGGAAAGCGGTGGCTGGTCCCCGGCGTAGAGCGGCGGATGTGGCTGACGCTAGAGAACCAGCTGGACGAGACGGCGAGCGGCACGCTGCGCCTGGCCGCGTCGCCCGGGCTGGTGCTCGCTGCCAGCGAGCACGAGTTCACAATCGGCGGGCGGCAGCGCGCGTCGGCAGCGGTGGCGCTGCGGGCCGATCAGGCCGGCATGCACGCGCTGCGGGCGCTGGCGGTACTCAGAGGGACGGATGGCGAGCGGCAAACGAAGCTGTACGAGCAGACCATCCTGAGCGGCGAGCTCGGCGCGGTGTTCGTGGAGCAGGATGAAGAGCGCGTACGGCTGTCCACCGACCGGCTGGTGCTGGATGTGCCCCTAGCGCCGCGGGGCGACTGGTCGGTTAGCTTCAGCATCGCGGACAGGGACAGCGGACGGAGCATCCTCAGCCACACCTGCTCGCTGGGGCCGCCATTCGAGCCGTCGGTGTTCACGGGCAGCACGTGGGCGGCACGCATTGAACGGCATGACTCGGCCACCCGCCTGACACTCTCCACGGGCCCCGCGGCGCTGCCTGGAATCACGTTCGAGCGCCAGCTCGACGTCAGCCCGTCGGGACTGGTGCGCGTCGTTTACCGGGCGACAAACGCGGGCGAGGGTGTGCGCGAGCTGCAGGTCAGCGCGGAGACGCACGTCAACCTTGATATGACGCTCGGCGGCTCGCGCGTGGCGGCGCCGCTCACGACAGGGCTGGTGGTTGAGGACTCCAGTCGCTTTCCCGATTGGGCTGAGCCGGAAGTGATGCGGCCAGAACGCTTCGCCGAGAGCTGGATGGCCGAGTACGCCGATGGCTGGGTCGGGGCGACCCTCTGGCGAGAGGCGAAGGAGATTGGCGCCAACTGGGCCGCGCCCGAGCTGCTGCTGGACTTGGGCACGCTGACGGCGGGGGCGAGCGTGCAGACGCAGCCACTCTACCTCTATGCGGGGCAAGGAGACTGGCGCACGGCGCGCAGCGTGTGGCGGCAGCTGGTGGCGCCGGAGAGCCCCTCCGAGCCCCCGGCGCCGCGACCGGCGCACCGTGTGCAGTTGGAACGCTTCACCTTCGACACGTCCGAAGGAGAGACGGTGCTCGCGCTCGACAGCGAACGGACCCGCTCGCTCTCCGGGACGGTGGCGTTGGACGTTGACGGCGTGCAGGCGGGCGAGGGACGGGTGGACCGTTTGAGCGTGGGAGCGCCACAGCGCGTGCCGGTGCGCGTCGCCTTGCCGGAAGGCGCACGTGCCATGCCGGCAACCATCGTGCTCGACCACGAGCGGACGACCGACCGTTATGCCGCCGCGCTGATCCGCGCCGGGGTCCGTGGGGCAGCGGTGCAGGTGGAGGCGGCCCGTGAGGGTGAGGTGGAGGTAGTACGTATCGACAATGGCCGCATGCGGCTGCGGCTGATCCCGAGCCAGATGGCGCGCATCGCGGAGCTGGAAGTGCGTGATACGGATGGCGCCTGGCAGAACCAGCTGTACCGGCCCGACCACGCGCCCGGAGCGTTCGTCTGGTTCAACCCCTGGTATGGCGGCATTCATCCCGGAATAAGCGGAGGCCGCTCCGTGTACCCAGGACCGCTGGAGCGCGAGACGTTCACCTGGCACGAGGCGGAGGTGACGGGCAATCAGGGAGTCCGCTGGCGCGGCGTGACGGCGATGGCGCTGACGAGCGGCGACTCGGCGAGCGGAGTGCGACCGGCCGCGGGACTGCGCATCTCTGTGTCGTATCTCACGTGTGGGGAGAGCAACCTAGTGGCGGTGCCGGTGACCGTGACAAATGAGGGCGACGCGCGGATAGAGGGGACGTTCGTCCTCCACGCGTTCTTGCAGCCGGGTGGCGACCGCACGGCGGGCGTGCTGCACTACGAGCGGTTGGGTGAGGAGCGCACCCAGAAACGAGTGCACAGCGGCAATTGGAGCGACTCCGGCAAGTGGTGCGCGGTGGCGGGCCCGGCTGGCAGTCCAGTCGTCGCGCTAGTGGCGGCGTCGCACAATAGCTGGGTGTCAGACATCCGCGATATGGGACTGGACGGCGCGCACCCGGCGATGACCTTCCCGCTGCGACTGTCGCCCGGCGAATCGGCCGAAGCCCTGTTGTATTACGTGGTGGCGGATGACGTGGCACAAGCGCGGCTGTACCGCCATTTGGCGGATGCACCGGGGCTGGTGTGATCGTCAGGTGACCCTGCCGATCGTCTACGAAACTCGGCACGTAGAGCACCAGCCGCGGACCGAGGTGCTCTACGGCCGGGCGGTGGCGCACCCCGATCGGCCGGAGCGTGTCGAAGCCGTTCGCCGCGCACTTGCCGGGACTCGGTGGGAGGCGGGCATCGTCGCGCCGCGCGAGTACTCGCTGGACCTGGCCGAGCTCGCGCACGAGCCGGCGTACGTCGAGCACCTGCGGCTACGCTGTGCTGCCTCCGATACAGAAGGACTGGACGGCGAGTGGTTTCCGTACGTCTTTGGGCGTGACCGGTCGCTGGATACCGGAACGCCGTTACAGCGCAACACGCTGGACATCGCGTGGGCGTCGGCGGCAATGGCGCTGACCGGCGCCGACCTGTTGTTGGAAGGCGCCCAAGCGGTGTATGCGCTGTGCCGACCGCCAGGCCACCACGCGGCCGGGGGCGCCACCGGCGGGTACTGCTACTTCAACAATGCGGCGCTCGCCGCACGGCGCTATCAGCAGCGACGCGGCCCTACGGCGCGCGTGGCGGTCCTGGACCTGGACATCCACCATGGCAACGGGACGCAGGACATCTTCTACGCTGACCCTAGCGTGCTCTACTGCAGCTTGCACGGCGATCCGGAGTGGGCCTACCCGCCCCACACTGGTTTCGCGGAAGAAACGGGGGAACGTGCCGGCGTCGGGTACACCTTCAACCAGCCGCTGCCACTTGGCACCGACTGGCCCGCCTATGCCGCCTCCCTGGATCGCGCCCTGGAGCGCATCGCGCGGTTCGACCCCAGCTGCCTGGTCCTGTCGCAGGGGTTCGATACCTTCGAGGGCGACCGCTGGGGCGGGTTCGCGCTGGATGCGGAGCACTACGCCTTGATTGGCGAGCGCGTGCGTCTGCCCGGCGTTCCGGTGCTGGCGCTGCTCGAGGGTGGCTATGAGCCTGCCAATATCGCGGCAGGCAGCCTCTCGCTATTGGAGGGGTTAGGCAGCCACGAGGTCAAGGGCGTGCTCGGCGGCGCGGAGGGTGAAGTCCACGTCATCTGACGTGACCTGGTAGTGGGTCACGAGGCGGATGCGCGGGCCGTACGGGCTACCGATCTTGACGCCTTGCTCGCGCAGCCGCGCCACGAATGACTTCGGGTCCACGCGCTGGTCGTCAACGTCCAACATGATGATGTTGGTGTCGACGGCATCTACGTCGACCACCAGGCCGGGGATGCTGTTGAGTCCCTGCGCCAGGCGCTTCGCGTTGCGATGGTCTTCCGCCAGGCGGTCCACCATCTGCTCCAGCGCGACGACACCGGCGGCGGCGATAATGCCCGACTGGCGGAGGCCGCCGCCGATCATCTTGCGCCAGCGGCGTGCTTCCTGGATCACGGCCGCGTCGCCTACCAGCAGGCTGCCGGCAGGGCAGCCGAGCCCCTTGGACAGGCAAAACTGCACGGTGTCGGCGCCGCGCACGAGGCGCGCTATTGGCACGTCCAGCGCGACGGCGGCGTTGAAGAGGCGCGCGCCGTCCACATGCACCCTCAGGCCGTTCCGGTGCGCCACGTCCGCCACGGTATCCATCGCCTGCACGGGCACAGCGGCGCCGCCGTCGCGGTTGTGGGTGTTCTCGATGCAGACCAGGGTGCTGCGCGGATGATGGAGGTTCCTGGGGTCGCGCAGCGCGCCCTCCACCGCGTCAGGGGTCATCACGCCGCGCTGAGTCGGCACGGTGTGCAGCTGGACTCCGCCAAGAGCGGCCGGCCCACCCGCCTCGTTCAGAAAGATGTGCGAATGAGCACCCACGATGGCCTCGTCACCGTGACGCGTCTGCGCCAGGATGCCCACGAGGTTGCCCATGGTGCCGCTGAGCAGCATCACGGCAGCCTCCTTGCCCAACCGCTCGGCCGACAGCTCCTCCAGGCGGTTGACTGTGGGGTCTTCCCCGTACACGTCGTCGCCGAGCTCGGCGCCGTACATCGCCTCGCGCATCGCGGGCGTGGGGTGGGTCACGGTGTCGCTGCGCAGGTCGATGGTGCGGTCGGGCACTGGGGTACTCCTGGACGTGGGGGTGGGCTGCGAACGAGTGGGCGCGTGACTTCGGCGAATTAGGAAGCGGGCTGACTTTGGGTCTGCACGCGCTTGCCCAGGCGGTTCTCGGTACCGGCCATCAGACGAGCGATGTTCTCGCGGTGCGTAAACAACACCAGTGCCGCGCCGATGAGGTAGTACACCAGGTACGGCAGCTGGATGTCGCCGCGCTCGAAAAAGACTACCGCGGCAAGCGCGGTCACGACGGCGCCGATCATGCTGCCGAGCGAGACGTAGCGCGTCAGCCAGACCACGATCAGCCCTACCGGGACGATCAGCGCCAGCACCGGCCAGTACAGCATGCCGGTGGCGATGGCGGACACGATGACGCCCTTGCCACCCCTGAAGCCGGCAAAGACTGGCCAGTTGTGCCCCGCAGCCACCGTGAACGCGGCGAGCACATGTGCCCAGGGCTCATCGGGCAGCAGGATGCGAGCAACGCCGATACCGAAGACAGCCTTCAGGGCATCCATGACCACCACGGCGACGGCAGCCTTGGCGCCCATGGTGCGCAGAACATTTGTGGCGCCGGTGCGCCGGCTGCCGAAATCCCTCGGGTCGATGCCGAAGACGAGGCGCCCGATCAGCAGGCCCGACTGGATGGAGCCAAACAGGTAGGCGGCAATGAGCGCGACCAGCCAGAGCAGCAGGGACGGCATGGCCGCGATTGTACGCCAGAAACAGCACGGCCGAGTGGGAGAAGACCCACTCGGCCGTGCTGCATGTGACGCCGCAAGGGCCGAAACTAACGGCGGCGACGGAGGGCGAAGACGGCGAGGCCAGTGAGGGCGGTGGAGAGTGCCGCCAAGGCCGGAAGTGCGACGCCGGTCGGGCCGCCGGTGGCGGGCAGCGCACTGGCGCCTGCAACGATGTTGCCGCACGCGGTGTAGATAGATGCCTCCTGCGGGGACTTGTGCAGGTTGATAGCGTGCTGCATGGACATGATGGTCGGGATGGTGGCGTTCACCTCGGTGGTGGAAGTGCCATTCATCACATTGTTGAGGGGGATCTTCGGCGCCGGGTTCAAGGTTGCGCAGGTGCCCTCATGGATGTGGGCCGGCTGGTTAGGGTTGCCGCCGGGAGTCACGCGGACCTCAACGCGCGTGCGGCCGCCGCCAATATCTGTGAGCGTGGCGGTGCCCATCACGCCGGAGTTGTTCTGGGTCATCAGTTGGACGGTCATCGGCCGCATTGCCTGTGCGCTCACTGCAGCCGGGAGTAGCAGTGTCGTGGAAAGTCCCGCTGTTGCCATGAGGATGCGAGTCGTTTTGGTCATTTAGTACCTCTCTTGCGCTCTACCGGCGCGCGTCGCGTGGTCCGCTGCGCGGCCGCCGACTCCCCCGAAAGGCGGACGGGCCACGGCTACTGCGGCCGGCCGATCATGGCAGCAGGAATCATGCCAGGTTACGAACTTGTTTCAGAAGGGGAAGCGGCGGCGCGGCGCTTCAGCGCGTGGGAGCTCCGTGGTTCCGGGCGGCAGATTGCGCTCCGCCAGCCATTTCGCACGGGCGGCGCTCGCCGTTACGAAGTAATCGTCCGCGTCGCGACCATCCGCCAGAGTGCCGCGCAGCCGTGTCAGCTCGGCCTCAAGCTGCTCCAGCCAGCGCACCAGGTGCTCGCGGTTGCCGGACAGCGCCGCCTGCCGCTCCACCTCACCTGCCTCTACCGGCGTTGTTGCCTCCCGGAACTCCGCACCCGCCAGCCGGCTGAGCTCCCGCCAGCTCGGCTGTCGTGTGGCGACGTGGAGCAGCGCCGCCGCGAGTACGCCAGGCAGCTGCTGCAGGCCAGCCGCCAACCCATCGTGCTCGCGCGGGCCAGCAAAGAACGCCTGCATCCCCATCCGCTCGCCGATCTGAATGACGTACGCGACGGCGTCGGCGTGCGCAGCTGGCGACGGGGAGACACACCAGACGCCGTTTCGGAAAAGGTCGGCGGAGGGTGCTCCGGCCACTGTACGACCCGTGCCTGCCGCTCCCGGGCCGTCGCCATTCCAGGACACTGCATCCACGGCCAGGAAGCTGACGTTGCCCGGAAGCGCGCGCGTGGCGGCGGTGTGGGCCGATTCGTGCGGCTCCAGCAGGCTGCAGGCGACCGCACCGGGACGCAGGTGGGGGCCGATCACGGTCAGCGTCTCGACAAACGCCTCGCCGCGCAGGGCCACGAAGACGATGGCCGATTGTCGCGCCGCGTCCGGGCAGGCGTTGACGAACCGGTCGGCCACTTTGTGGCGCTGGGCAGCGCGCGCGGCGTCGAAGTCGGGATCCCAGCCAATCACGGTGCCGAACGACTGCGTTTGGCGCAGGGCGAGCGCCAGGGACCCGCCGATGGCGCCAAGTCCAAGCACGGCCGCCGTCGGACGCTCGAGCTCTGTCATCGAGAACCTGCGACTCTGCCCAATGCGCTTGTGTGGAGAGTGGCATAACGCGCTCCTTCGCGGCGCAGCTCGCTCAGCATGAGGTCGAGTGTCTCGGCACGCCAGGCGCCGAACGGCTCCGGAGTCTCTGCCAGCTTCGCGTGGAGAAGGCGCAGCGTCTCAGGCGTCCACTCTCCAGAGACACGGCCAAGTGTGACGTGCGGCCGGAACGGTCGGTCCTCCACTGGGAACCCCGCGGCCGCCAGGCTGCCCCCCAGGCGATCGTACAGGGCCACGAGCTGAGAAAGGTCGCCCTCCAGACCCGCCCAGAGCACGCGCGGCCGGCGTGGGTTGGGGAAGACACCAAGGCCGCGTACCGTCAGCAAGATTGCCGGGCTTGGTGCAGCGGCTTCGTCGATCAACGACCGGAGCGCGGGCAGCCGCTCCTCCACGGTTTCACCCAAGAAGGCGAGGGTCAGGTGCAGCCCCTCTGCACGCGCGAAGCGCAGCGGCAGGCGCAGGCGAGAGACGCCGGCCTGAGCGGCGGCCAGGTTGGCACGCACCTCTTCGGGCAGCGGAAGCGCGATGAATAGGCGCACCGGTGGAACCGGGAGCGAGTGTATACTGCCCGACCCTCCCACTTTGTGTTCCTCGAACATGGCAACCACCCGTCCCACGCACCCGGCGCATGACGTGCGCACCGCCGTCTTCCCCGCCGCGGGGCTGGGAACGCGCATGCTGCCGGCCACCAAAGCGTCTCCCAAAGAGATGCTGAACGTGGTCGACAAGCCGGTCATCCAGTACGGCATCGAAGAGGCGGTGGCATCGGGAATCGAGCGAGTGGTGCTGGTGACGGCCAGTGGCAAGTCGATGATGGAGGACCACTTCGACTACGCGCCGGAGCTGGAGCGGCAGCTGGAGGCGAAGGGCAAGACCGCCGAGCGCGACGAGATGCGACGCATCGCCAACCTGGCTCAGCTGGTGTACGTGCGCCAAAAGGAGGCGCGCGGCCTAGGGCACGCGGTGCTGCAGGCCAGACCTGTGGTGGGGCGCGAG
This sequence comes from uncultured Chloroflexota bacterium, assembly GCA_902805635.1. Lineage (GTDB taxonomy): Bacteria > Chloroflexota > UBA11872 > UBA12225 > UBA12225 > CADCTC01. The sequence continues at coordinate 37,165 of CADCTC010000122.1, read as the reverse complement.
CCGTTTTGTGTCTTCCTGCCCGACGACATCATGGACGGCGGCGACGATCCCGTCACCGCTCAGTTGCTGCGGGTGTACGCCGAGCGACGACGGCCGGTCATCGCCGTGGAGCGCGTGCCGCGGCAAGACGTCCCAAAGTACGGCATCCTGGCGGTTGAGGAGGTGGGGCCACGCCTGTTCCGCATCCGGGACATGGTGGAGAAACCCGGCGTGGAAGACGCGCCGTCCGACCTCGCGATCATGGGACGCTACGTGTTGACGCCGGACGTATTCGACGCGCTCGAGCGCACGGCGCCGGGCGCGGGCGGCGAGATCCAGCTGACCGATGGCATCAAGGCGCTGCTCGACGACGGTGTGTACGCCTACGAGTACACCGGGCGGCGCTATGACTGTGGCAGCAAGCAGGGCTACCTGCAAGCGACGGTGGAGCTGGCGCTGAAGCGGCCCGACTTGCGGGCCGAGTTCCGTGCGTTCCTGGGTGATCTGGCGACGCGCAGCGGCGCGTAGACGCCCCGGCGGTACCCTCTGGTGCCTTGACGTCACCAACCCCAACCTCCGCGGCGGACGATGACCCGCTCGCCCAGGCGCGCGCGCAGCTGATGCCAGGGGTCGAAGCGGCGCTGCGGGGTTTTGTTGATCGCCATGCGTCTCCCCTAGCCGGGCCACCACGGTCGCATGTGCCGCCGCCCAACGCCCCGGCGCACTACGGCATGATGCGCTACCACCTGGGCTGGGTCAACGAGCGGCTGTCCCCGGCGCAGGCGCCAACCGGCAAACGCCTGCGCCCACTGATCTGTTTGCTGGCCGCGCAGGCGTGCGGCGCCCAGCCGGAGCGTGTGGTGCCGGCGGCGGTGGCGCTTGAGCTGCTGCACAACTTCACGCTGATCCACGACGACATCGAGGACGGCGACGCGGTACGCCACCACCGGCCAACGGTGTGGAAGGTGTGGGGAGAGCCGCAGGCGATCAACGCGGGCGATGGCATGCACGTGCTGGCGCACCTGGCGCTGCTAGAGCTCGCCGCTGGTGGCGTGCCGGCTGCGCGGGTGATCTCGCTGGCGACCCAGCTGGCGCAGACCAGCCTGGTCATTACAGAAGGGCAGCACCTTGACCTGGCCTTCGAGCAGCGTGATGACGTCACGCCGGATGCCTACCTGGACATGATCGGACGCAAGTCCGCCGCGCTAATCGCGTGTTCGGCTTCGATGGGGGGTGAAGTGGCAGGAGCTGGGGCGGACACATGCGCGGCGCTGGCAGCGTTCGGGTTTGACCTGGGTATGGGCTTCCAGATCCGCGACGACGTGCTGGGTATCTGGGGTCGCTCGGAGACGACGGGCAAGCCGGCAGGCGATCTGCGAAGGCGAAAGAAGACGCTGCCCAGCTTGTATGCCATGAGCCGGGCTGCTGGTGACGACCATGCTGTGCTGCCCCGGCTGTTCGCGACGCCGGCGCCCGACGACGCGCTGGTCGGCGCGGCGCTGGCGGTGCTTGACCGGCAGGACGCCCGTGCCTACTGCGAGCGCAAGGTGGAGCGCTACTCGGCTTCCGCCCGCGGGCACCTTACCGCACTGTCTCCGTCCCGGGCGCGTGATGCGCTCGACGCGCTCATCGCGCAGCTCGAAACGCGCGAGTTCTAGACGGCCACGCGGCTACAAGAACCGCGAGGCAATCTCGTTGTTGACGAGCAGGGCCTTGTCGGTCAGCCTTGCCCGATCGGTATCGACCTCCAGGAGCCCCATATCGGACAGCTCCGCCAGCTGAGCTGTCCACCGTGCAGGCGGATCGATACCGAAGCGGCTTCGGAACCGCTCGAAGGCAAGGCCCTCCTGGCGCAGGCGCAGCGCCAGTGCCGCGGTTTCGCCGACCTGCTCTCCCACCGGCAGCGACTCGTCGCCGGCGCGCACGCCTGCGCCGGACTGCACGCGCCGGACGTAGCCTTCGATGGGGCGAACGTTCCACGAGCGCACCCCCTGCACGTAGGAGTGGGCTCCCGCGCCGCAGCCCAGGTAGGCCTCGTTGTGCCAGTAGACCAGGTTATGGCGGCTCTCATGGCCGGGGCGCGCCCAATTAGAGACTTCGTAATGGACGAAGCCAGCGCGTTCGAGCAGTGGCAGCGCCGCCTCGTACATGTCCGCTACGGCGTCCTGATCGGGCACCTCCCATTGGCCGCGGGACACAAGCGTGGAGAGCGGCGTGCCCTCCTCGACCATGAGAGCGTAGAGGCTGATGTGATCTGGCTCGGTGTTGAGCGCCATCGTCAGGTGGTCGCGCCAGGTGTCGATTGTCTGCCAGGGGAGGCCGTAGATCAAGTCTAGGTTGACGGACCAGATTTCGGCGGCGCGAGCGTGGCGCACGGCGGTCAGGCCGGCGGCCGCACTGTGGGTGCGCGCCAAGCGGCGCAGCGTCTCGTCGTCCAGGCTCTGAACGCCGAGACTGAGACGGTTAACGCCGAGCGCACGCAGTCCCTCCAGGTATGCCGGCCCAAAGGTGCCTGGGTTGGCCTCCAGGGTCACTTCAGCGGCCGGCTCGACGCCGCACGAATCGCGCAGCGTGTCGAGCAGCTTGCGCACCTGCGGCACCGCCAGCAGAGACGGCGTGCCGCCGCCGAAGTACACCGTGCGCAGTGGCAGCGCGCCGGTTTCGGCGCCGCGTGCGCGGATCTCCCCGGCGAGCGCCGCCACGTACTCCGAGATGAGGCGGTCTTTCCCGGCGTAGGTATTGAAGTCGCAGTAGAGACACTTGGTGCGGCAGAACGGCACGTGCAGATATGCGGCGCGTGGCGTCAGCCACGGGTGATCTGACTTGCCGGGGTTGAGCTGAGCCATTCCCTAGAGTCTAGTGTGATCTTGGACGCGCACGCGCACGTCTTCTCTGAGGTGGTGCTGCAGCGGCGCGCCGAGTTCGCCGAGCGCGACACCTGGTTCGGCCTGCTCAACCCGCCGGGCACGCGCCGCCTGGCAACGGCTGCGCGGCTGGTGCGCTCGATGGACGCCGCCGGGGTGGACGCGGCCGTCGCGCTGAGCTTTGGCTGGACCGACCAGGGCATCTGCGCCGAGCAGAACGACTACCTTCTTGAAGCAGCGCGCCGTTTTCCGGGGCGGCTGCTGCCATTCTGCACCGTGCAGCCGCGGGCAGGGGCGGCTGCCGTGCGCGAGGTCGAGCGCGCCGCGAAGCTCGGTTTCCGCGGGGTGGGCGAGCTGTTCCCGGACGGCCAAGGGTTTGCGCTGGACAACCGAGCGACGCTGGCGCCGCTGTTGGAAGCGTGTTCGGCGCTGCGCATGGTGGTGCTGGTGCACGCCAGCGAGCCGCTGGGACGTTCGTACGCGGGAAAGGGGGAGACCACTCCGGCGCGCCTACTGCAGCTGGCGGCGCTGGTCCGCGACGTAGCGCCTGACCTGCGGGTGGTATGCGCACACCTCGGCGGCGGCCTGCCCTTTTATGAGCTGATGCCCGACGTGCGCGCGCTGGCCCGAGAGTTCTACTACGACACAGGCGCGGCGGCCTACCTGTACGAGCCGGCGTGCCTGGCACACGTCACCCGAATTGCGCCCGACCGTCTTATCTTCGGATCCGATTTCCCAGTGATTGGGCTTCAGCGGATGGTGAGCTACGTGCACTCAGCCGGGCTGGCGCCCGACCAGCTCCAGGCCGTGCTCTGGACGAATGCAGCGCGTCTGCTCGGCTTGGACGCCGCGCCCTCTGTGCCGGGCGAGGCGGGTGCTCGGCGCTGATACGATTGCGCCGTGTCTCCCACGCGCGACGGTGGCATAGGCAATCGGGGTCAATGCCCGCGATTGCTGCTGGCCACCTCCAGCAAGAAGAAGATCGCCGAGCTGCGCCCGATGCTGGACGGGCTGTCGGTGGAATTAGTCACGCCGGATGACATGGGGCTCGATCTGGACCCTGAGGAGACGGGGGAGACGTTTGAGGACAATGCGCGGCTGAAAGCGCTCGCCTTCGCTCGAGCGGCGGTCATGCCCGCGCTGGCGGACGATTCGGGCCTGGAGGTGGATGCGTTGGGTGGTGCGCCCGGTGTCTACTCCAAGCGCTATGCGGGGCCAGACTCCAGGGATGCCGACCGCATCGCTCTGCTGTTGAAGAACCTGGCGGGAGTCGCCGATGCGCAACGCTCGGCACGTTTTCGGTGCGTCATCGCACTGGCGACACCAGACGGAGTAGTCGGCACCAGGAGTGGCGTGTGCGACGGCAGCATAGGGCACGCGCCGCGCGGCGAGAACGGGTTCGGCTACGACCCGGTATTCCTGGTGCAAGGCACCGGGCGTACGATGGCGGAGCTTTCGGCAAACGAGAAGAACCGTGTGAGCCACCGGGGCCGGGCTGCCGGCGCCGCGCGCGAGCTGATTGAAATCTGGCTGCAGAGCGGGGGTGGACCGCGCACGGGGGCATCTGGCGACTCTCACGCGCACGAGGGCCGCGCTGGGGCTACGTCCGACGGCGTTGGGAGCGCTCTCTAGTTGGCACGTCGCACTCTGTCTGCCCGTGCACCGCGCACGCCGGCCGGGTCACCGCCCGGCCTGGCAGTCGGGGGGCCGCTGTTTCGTGCCGGCGCGTCGGTCGATCCGTGGCGGCTGGCTGGATTAGTTGTGCCAGGGCTCGGCCGGGGCGAGCGCGCCAAACTGATACGCGAGTTCGGCGCCTCGATTGGGCCACTTGAACCGGCGGACGCGGCGGCGCGGGCGGCGGAAGACGAGAGCATTGTCGAAGCGAGCAGGGCGCGGCTTGGGCAGCTTGACGTAGCGCTGCTGCAGCAGCTGGCGCGCATGTTCTACGGATCGCTGCTGCCTGAGGCACGGCTGGTGGAGGCGGCGTTCCGCGAACGGGCGCGCACCGCGTTTGGTGGCGCGGTGGCACCAGGCGCGGGCGGTGAGCGCGAGGGGGCGGATGACCTGTTGGCGCCGTTCAGTCCGCCCGCGCCTGCGCTGCAGCCGTCTCGCACGCGCAAGGCGGTGGACGGCAAGGCGATTCACGCTGCACTGGCGCCGGGCGGCAGCGTGGCTGCATCGCTGCCAGGCTATGAGGCGCGCGCCGGGCAGATGAAGATGGCGCGCGCCGTGGCGAAGGCGCTGAGCGAGCGGCTACACCTCCTTGTGGAAGCAGGTACCGGGACGGGCAAATCGATGGCCTACCTGCTGCCCGCAGTGCACTACGCGGTGGCAAACGGGCGGCGGGTGGTGGTGTCCACCAACACGATCAACCTACAGGAGCAGTTGTTCTTCAAGGACATCCCGCTGCTGCGCCGCGCGCTGCCGCTGGAGTTCAAGGCGGCGGTGCTTAAGGGGCGATCGAACTATCTCTGCTTGCGGCGATGGCGGGCGTTCGTGCGAGAGGGCTTCACCAACGACACCGACCGGCTGCTGGCGGCGAAAATACTGATCTGGCTGCGCCAGACCGACACCGGGGACCGCTCGGAGCTGGCGCTGGACGACTCGGAGTCGGGACGCTGGAGCGCGCTGCTCGGGGCAGACGCGCAGCACTGCACCCCGAAGACGTGTCGCGACAACCGGGCGGGACGCTGCTTCCTCTCTCGTGCGCGGCGACGCGCGGAGGGGGCGCACCTGCTGGTGGTGAACCACGCGCTGCTCCTGGCGGACCAGGCGTTGGAAAGCAAGGTGCTGCCGGAGTACGCCGACCTGATCCTGGACGAGGCGCACCACCTGGAGGACGCCGCCACGCGCCAGCTGGGTGTGGAGATTGACCAGCAGGACCTCACTTTTTTCCTGTCGCAGCTGAGCTTGCCGCAAGGCGCAGGGCGCTACGGCGGCCTGGTATCGCGCCTGTTGACCGTCTTGATCACGGCGGGCGGCGAGCCCATGCGCAGCCAGGCGGGAGAACTGACTCAGCCGGCACACGACGCGGTGGACGCCGCGCGGCGCACGCTGGGGGAGTTCTTCCTGGCGTTGATGGTCTTCGTGCGCGGTGTGACGGAGACGGCGTCGGGGCCGATCACGGGGGAACGAGAGGTGCGCCTGACCGACACGGTGCGGCGCAGCGAGTGGTGGGAAGTCGTGGAGGCGGCATGGTCCGCGTTCAGCACCGACCTTGGCCAGGTGGAGAAGGGGCTGGTCCGCATCGGCAGCGCGCTGGACCCGTTTCGGGATACGTCGGAGCTGGTCGACGACGCCCTGGCCGACCTGGCCAACGCCAGGCAGCAGCTGACCGAGTTCCGGGTGGACCTGGCGTCGATCGTGGCGCGGTCGGACCCGGCGACGGTGTGCTGGCTGGCGGTGCGCGACCGGGGGCTGGCGCTGCACGGCGCGCCCTTGGAGGTGGGCGGCCTGCTCCAGGAGCAGCTGTTCGCCCAGAAGGACTGCATCGTGCTGACGTCGGCCACCCTCCAAGTAGCGGGCAGCTTCCGCTACGCGCGTGAGCGGATTGGCCTGGACGACACGACGTTCACACTGGCGGTGCCGTCGCCGTTCGACTATCCAAACCAGGCACTGCTGTGCGTGCCGTCTGACCTGCCGGACCCAACGACGCGCGCCTTCGCGGAGGCATCTGTGGAGGCGCTGGAGGCGATTTGCGCGGCGACGGGGGGGCGAACGCTAGCGCTGTTCACGTCGCACAGCGCACTGCGCGCGGCACATCAGCGCCTTTCCCGCACGCTGCGGCGGGTGGTTGTGCTGGGCCAGGGGATTGACGGGGCGCGCCAGCAGCTACTGGAGCGGTTCCGGGAGACACCCAATGCAGTGCTGTTGGGCACCAGCAGCTTCTGGGAGGGCATCGACGTGGTGGGGGACGCGTTGAGCTGCCTGGTGATCGTCAAGCTACCGTTCAGCGTGCCAAACGACCCGGTCTTCGCGGCGCGGTCGGAGCTGCTTGACGACCCGTTTAGCCAGTACGCGGTGCCCCAGGCGGCGCTGCGCCTCAAGCAAGGGTTTGGACGGCTGATACGCAGCACCGGCGACCGAGGGGCAGTGGTGATCCTGGACACACGCCTGCTGACCAAGCGTTACGGCGAGACGCTGCTGCGCTCGCTGCCACCCGCAACACGCCGGCGCGGCACGTGGCGGGAGATGGGCCCCCTTGTCATGGACTGGCTCGCGAACCCACCGGCGGCGCAGGCGTAAAGCGGCATGAAACGCTATCCCATGGCGCGGAGCGGTCCGTGGCCGTACGCTGCACGTAGAACTAGTAGAGAATAAACGTGCTTGACTGGCTCGGCCGCTATGGCGGCTACGTCCTGATCGCGCTGGGGTGGGTGATCTTCTCGATCATCATCCCGAGCGCCGCCGGCCCGGCCGATGTGCTGTCGCGCGAGCGTGCCGCTGCGCCGGCTGCCGTTTCACAGGCGGTGTCGGCCGGGGTGCCGCTGCTGATCGGCAGTCCGCGTTCTCCGGGTGCGCTTCCTCTACTGGTGGCCCAGCCACTGGCTCAGTCACCGGCACAACCCGCGGAAGCGCCATCCACGCTCGATACAGCACTTGCCGCACCGGCGGATGCGGTTGTCGATCCGCTGGCCGCCGCGTTGCCCGCTCCGGCTCTGTCGTCAACCGACCGGCTGGTCATCCCGCGCATCGCGGTCGATACCGGCGTGGTGGAGGTAGGCGTGCTGCCGAATGGCGAGATGGAGACGGCTGCGTATGCCGCCGGGCGGCTCTCATTCAGTGCCGAGGCCGGAGAGCCGGGCAACCTGGTGCTGGCCGGGCACAACGACGTATTGGGCGAGGTGTTCCGGCGGCTGCCGGAGCTCCAGATCGGCGACGAGATCATCGTGCACCGTGGCGCGCCTGCGTATCGCTACCGCGTGGAGGCACGCACGATCGTGCGCGAGGACGGCGCTACCGAAGCGCAGCGGCGCGAGAACGCGCGATGGATGGACCCGACCGACGAGCCGGTGGTCACGCTGATCTCGTGTTATCCGTACCGGGTGGACACGCACCGTTACATCGTGCGAGCACGCCTGGTGGAATAACGCTGCACGTCAGTCGGCGAACGTCTCGCTAAGGTACTGGACACCGCCGGGGGTGACGGCAATCCCGATGCCGATTCGCTTGTAGCCGGTGTACAGGATATTGCCGATGTGGTTCCAGAGCCCCGGAGCGTGGGGCTCCGCCATCATCGCCGCGTGCATGGTGGATGGTCCCTGGTCCGGCACCTTGCCCCAGTAGGTCCAGATGTTCTCCGAGCCAAAGCGGAACTTCACACCGGCGCGGCGTAGGCGGTCGTTGGGCGACGACCCATCGGCGCCAGCGTGGCTGACCCTGCCGCGCCGGGCCATCTCCGCGGCGTGGGCGCGGGAGACCTCGCTCATGGTCTGATCCCACTCCAGGAGCGGCAGGCCCCGTGACGCCCTCGCGCCATTGACCAGTGCCAGCGTCAGCATCTCCAGGCCAGTGATCTGCGGCGATGCTTCCGGCTGGGCCTCTTCGGGGAACGAAACTGCGATCGCCCGGTCGGCGTGGACGCTGCCGTCATCGGCTGACACGGTACGGGTCGCCCCGAGGGTCACCAGGGAAGGAAGCGCCGCCACCGTGCACACCAACAAGCGCCGGCTCACTGTACCGGAGATTGGCATAGCCGCCTGATACTGCCTTGACAAGGACATGACGCAGAGTGTACGCGCCGCAGCACCGAACGCCAAGCGGCCCTCCGATGAATAGGATGTATGGAGCAGCGGGCAGCGCACCATTGACTCGGCGTCGAAAGCGCGTCTATACTCGGCGCAACGTGAGCACCGTGATCGCTGCGGATAGCCGGCCGGGACAGGGCGCGCCACGCGCCACGTCCGCCGCTGCGGCCGCGTATCGGTATTACTGGTTTAGACACCCGGTGTGATCGCGCGCGGCCGAAGTACGGCCGGGCTGGATGGCACCGGGTCAGGCAGAGGGTCACACCTCTGCCTTTTTGTTTGTCCGTTTTCTTGACCCGCAAATGACCTCAAGGAGTGTGGAAGATGATCGTGAACAAGCCGTACAAGCTGGCGGCGCGTGAGGCACGCGTGGTGAACACCAGCATCCGCCTAGGCAGCGTGACACTGGGCGGCGATGACGTGGTGATCATGGCCGGTCCGTGCACCGTAGAAAGCCGGGAGCAGATGCTGGAGACGGCGCGAGGCGTACGGCGCCATGGAGCTCACGTGCTGCGTGGCGGCGCGTTCAAGCCCCGGTCGTCGCCGTACTCTTTCCAGGGGCTGGGCGAAGAGGGGCTGCGCCTGCTGCGCGAGGCGAAGGACCAATCCGGGCTGCCGGTCATCACGGAAGTGATGGAGCCCGGCACAGTGGGCCTGGTGAGCGAGTACGCCGACGTGCTGCAGATCGGCGCGCGGAACTGCCAGAACTACCCGCTGCTGCGCGAGGTGGGGCTGGCGAACAAGCCGGTGATGGTGAAGCGCGGGCCCGGCTGCACTGTGGAAGAATGGATCATGGCGGCCGACTACGTCATGGCGCAGGGCAACACCCAGGTGATGTTGTGTGAGCGCGGCATCAAGACGTTCGAGACGTACACGCGCAATACGCTCGACCTATCTGCCATCCCGATCGCGAAGCGGCTGACGCACCTGCCGGTGATCGTGGACCCCAGCCACGGCACGGGCAAGTGGTACCTGGTGAAGGCCATGTGCCAGGCAGCGGTGGCTGCAGGGGCAGACGGCGTCCTGATCGAGGTGCACCCGACGCCTGACACAGCGATGTGCGACGGACCACAGTCGCTCACCATCGAGAACTTCGGCGACTGCGTCGCGGGAATCCGGACCGTGGCGGAGGCGGTGGGCCGGCGGGTGCCGCACCTGGACGCGGCGTTCTTGCCGGCGCTCGATCCGAAGGTTGAGACCCCTGCGGCCGCCCGCAGCCTGGTGCTGGCATGACGGCCGGAGCAACCGGAACAAGGGGGGCAGCCGGCGCGGTTGCGCAGCGGCCGACGCCGCATGGTGGTGCGGGAGTGCGGGTGGTCCGCCCCGTGGCGGAGCTGCGGGGAGAGGTAACGGTGCCGGGTGACAAGAGCATCACGCACCGCTCGGTGATGCTCAACGCCATCGCGCACGGCACCGCCACGGTGACCGGCGCGGGTCTGGGGGCGGACTGTCTCTCCACAGCAGCGTGCATGCGCGCGCTGGGGGCGACGGTGCGCCGCCAGTGGGCGGACGGGCAGCTGACGGACGACCTGCCGCGCAATCCGGTCACCGGTCAGGATGAACGCGCGGACGCCGTGCTGGTCGTGGAAGGTGTCGGCGAGGGCGGGCTGCGCGAGCCGGCCGACGTGCTGGATGCCGGCAATTCGGGCACCACGGCACGCCTGCTGAGCGGGATTCTGGCAGGGCAGCGGTTCTTCTCGGTGCTGACGGGCGACGCCTCGCTGCGCTCGCGCCCAATGGGGCGGGTGGTGCAGCCGCTGCGGCAGCTGGGCGCGCGGCTGGCAAGCCGCACGGAGGACACGCTGCTGCCGCTGGCGGTGATGCCTGCGCACCTACAGGGGACCAGTCTGCGTATGGGCGTGGCGAGCGCGCAACTCAAGTCGTGCCTGCTGCTGGCGGGGGTGTACGCGCAGGGCGTGACGGAGATCGACCAGCCGGAGGAGAGCCGCGACCACACCGAGCGCATGCTGGCGGCGCAGGGCGTGAAGATCGAGCAGGATGGCCTGCGCCTGCGCGTGCACGGCGGAGCTTTACTGCGTGCGATCGACGTCGCGGTTCCCGGAGACATCTCGTCGGCCGCGTTCTGGCTGGTGGCGGGCTGCATCCATCCGAAGGCGCGCGTGGTGGTGCGCAACGTCGGCGTCAACCCGACGCGCACCGGCATCCTGGACGTGCTGCGCGACATGGGCGGGCGCGTGACGATCACTAACGAGCGCGTCGCTGGCGGCGAGCCGGTGGCGGACCTGGTAGCCGAGTCGAGCGAGCTGCGCGGCGTGGACGTGGGCGGCGCGCTGATCCCGCGCATGATCGACGAAGTGCCGGTGCTGGCCGTGGCGGCTGCCGTGGCGCGCGGGCGGACGACGATCCGGGACGCGGCGGAGCTGCGGGTCAAGGAGTCGGACCGCCTTTCGGCGACGGCGCGCGAGCTAACCGCGCTGGGCGGCAGCGTCCAGGAGCTTGAGGACGGGCTGGTGATCGAAGGGGGGCGCCTGCACGGCGGTGAGGCGGAGAGCCACGCCGACCACCGTATGGCGATGTCGATGGCGGTGGCGGCGCTGGCGTCGGGAGCGCCGGCATTCATCCTGGGCGGCGAGTGCGTGGATATCTCCTATCCGACGTTCTGGCCGGACCTGGAGCGCCTGGCCCCTGGAAGCACGCGGGAAGCCTAGAGTGAATAGCCCACAATGACGATCCGTGAACCATTGAACGCCGGCGTGATCGGCTGGCCGATCGGACACTCGATTAGTCCGCAGTTCCAGCAGGCGGCATTCAACCACCTAGGAATCGATGCGCGGTACGAGGCGCACGCGGTGAAGCCGGAGGAGGTGCGCGGGTTCTTCGACCGGCTGCGGCGCGGCGGGTGGCTGGGGTGCAACGTCACGATCCCACACAAAGCAACCGCTGCCGAGTGCGTGGACGAGCTGACGCCGGAGGCGCAGGCGATCGGCGTGGTGAACACCGTGATCGTGCAGGGCGACCGACTGGTGGGGCACAACACCGACGCGACGGGGTTCATGCGCGCATTGACGGAGGACGGCGGCTTCGACGCGCGCGGCAAGGACGCGATGCTGCTGGGCGCCGGAGGCGCCGCCATGGCGGTGGCCATTGGCCTGGCGGGCGCGGGCGTGCGGCGGCTATGGATTGCCAACCGGAGCGTCGAACGCGCACAGGCACTCGCGGAGCTGACGCGCGCTGGCACGGGCCGGGGCGGCCATGGGACGGCGGACGTGCAGGCGCTGCCGCTCGACGCGGGGGCGCTGCGCGCGCCTATCGCGGAGGCGACACTGCTAGTCAACACCACCAGTGTTGGCATGCGGGGTGGGCCGGCGCCCGCGGAGACACCACTACCGCCTGAGCTACTCGGCAGCCATTTGCTGGTGTATGACCTCGTCTACAATCCGGCTCGTACACCGCTGCTAGAAGCGGCAGCCAGAGCAGACGCCCGCACACTGGAGGGTCTTCCGATGCTCGTCTATCAAGGCGCAGCGGCGTTCGAGCGATGGACCGGGCAGCCGGCGCCGGCGGACGTAATGCTGGCGACGGCCCGCCGCGCGCTGGCGGAGCGGATGGCAGCACAGCACTGACCACTATGGGCAATACCTTCGGCCACCTGTTCCGCGTCACGACGTGGGGAGAGTCGCACGGCGCCGCGATTGGCGCGGTGGTGGACGGCTGCCCGCCGCGGCTCGCACTCTCCGAGGACGATATCCAGCCGTAGCTTGACCGACGGGCGCCGGGGCAGAGCCGCATCGTCACGCAGCGCAAAGAGTCGGACACCGTCCGCATTCTCTCCGGCGTGTTCGATGGTCGCACGCTGGGCACGCCAATCAGCCTGCTGATTCCCAATGAGAACGCCCGTTCGGACGACTACCGGGAGGTCCAAGTCAAGTACCGGCCGAGCCACGCCGACTACACCTACGACGCGAAGTATGGTTTTCGCGACTGGCGCGGTGGTGGGCGCACGAGCGCCCGCGAAACGGCGGGACGTGTCGCAGCCGGCGCCATCGCGCGCAAGCTGCTGGCGACGATGCACGGCGTGGAGATCGTCGCGTGGGTGGCCAAGGTGGGGCGGCTGTCGGCGGAAACGGACTCGGAGCGCGTGACGCGCGATGACGTGGACACGAACATCATCCGCTGCCCCGACCCGGACGCCGCGGAGCGCATGATCGCCGCCGTGGAGGCGGCGCGGAAAGACGGCAACTCGCTTGGTGGGGTGGTGAGCTGCGTGGTGCGCGGCTGCCCGCCGGGGTGGGGGGAGCCGGTGTTCGACCGGATGGAAGCCGACCTGGCAAAGGCGATGCTGAGCTTGCCGGCAACCAAGGGTTTCGAGATCGGTTCGGGCTTTGCCGGGACGGACCTGAGCGGGCTAGAGCACAACGACGCCTTTTACATGGAAGGTGACCGCGTGCGGACACGCACTAACCGCTCCGGCGGCGTGCAGGGTGGGATCACGAATGGCGAGACGGTGTTCTTCCGCGTCGCGTTTAAGCCGACGGCCACGGTGATGCGCGAGCAAGACACGGTGAACGTCTGGCACGAAGACGACACGCTGAAGGGCCGCGGACGACACGACCCGTGCGTCCTCCCGCGCGCCGTGCCGGTGGTGGAGGCGATGGTGGCGCTCGTCCTGGCTGACCTCGCGCTGCGCCACACGGCCGTCCTGGAGGCGGCGGGACCGTCGGTGCCGCTGCCGGAGCGAAATACGAGTGGCTGAGTTCCGGCACATTGTGCTGGTGGGGCTGAGCGGCAGTGGGAAGTCCACGGTGGGGCGGCTGCTGGCCGAGCGGCTGGGGCGGCGGTTCGTGGACACGGATGACGTGATCGTGGCGCGCGCGGGTAAGCCGATCCCACGGGTGTTCGAGGAGCAGGGGGAAGTGGCGTTCCGGAAGGTGGAAGCCGAGGCGGTTGACGAGGTGCTGAATGGGGAGCCGGCAGTGATCGCGACGGGGGGCGGCGCGCCGGTAGACCCGGCCAACCGGGCAAAGTTGTGGACGGGCAACCGGGCGGTGTGGCTCGATGCGCCGGTGGACGTGTTGGTGCGGCGGGTGGGGGAAGCAGGTTCCGGCCGGCCGCTGCTCTCCGGCGATGCCGCGGGCACGCTGGCGAGGCTGCGTGCCAAGCGTGAGTCGATCTACGGCACCGCACATTTCCACCTGGACACCACGTCCCTAGGCCCCGACGAAGCGGTAGAAGCGATACTCACGGCGATCGAGACACAGCCATGACAACCACGCCCAGCAAATCGAGTGCGGCAGCCACATCCACTGCCCGCCATAGTGCGCTCGCCTCACCTCCGGCAGTACCGGCACATGCCACGGAAGACACGCAAATCGTCTTTGGCGATGGCATCCTGAGTGCCCTGGGTGTTCGCATGAAGGAGGCCGGCCTGGCAGGACGTGCCTTCGTGATCACCGACGACCGGGTGGGGTCCCGCTACGCGGGGCGGACGCTGGAGGCGCTAGACAGCGCCGGGTTCCGGCCCGAGCTGGTGAGTGTGGCGGGCGGCGAGACTGCCAAGTCACTTCAGACGGCGGCCGAGCTCTACTCGTGGCTGGCGGACCAGCGTGCCGAGCGGCGCGACGTGGTGGTGGCGCTGGGGGGCGGCGTGATGGGTGACTTGGCCGGTTTCGTGGCAGCGACGTACTTACGCGGCCTGGCGCTGGTGCAGGTGCCTACCACGGTGCTGGCTCAGGTGGACAGCTCGGTGGGAGGCAAGACGGCTATCAACCTACCGCAGGGCAAGAACCTGGTAGGCGCGTTCCACCCGGCGACGTTGACGCTGATCGACATCGCGTTTCTGGATGAGCTGCCGCCACGCGAGCTCAGCGCGGGCTGGGCCGAGGTCATCAAAACTGCGGTCATCTTCGATCCGCCTCTGTTCGAAGAGCTAGAGCGCACCATGCCCCAGGAGATGGACCGCGGACAGCTGCTGGACGTGATCTCACGCTGTGTGCAATGGAAGATGAAAATCGTGGCGGAGGACCCCACCGAGAAGGGGCCACGCATGCTGCTCAACTTCGGCCATACAATCGGCCACGCGATCGAGGCGGCGACGGGATACGGCCAGTACCTGCATGGCGAGGCAGTGGCCATCGGCATGGCAGGGGTGACTGAGCTGAGCCGGCGCCTAGGACTGGTAGACGGTGCGCTGGTGGAGCGCATCGAGACATGCGTGAAGAGGGCGGACCTGCCAGTGCGCTATGAGGGTCGTCTGGTGTCGCCTGAGCAGCTGCTGCGCGCAGCGGCGGCAGACAAGAAGGCGCAGGCGGCGCGGCTGCGCTGGGTACTGACGACCGGACTCGGCAGCACCACTATCTCGTCGGACGTGCCGGAACCGCTGGTGCTCGACGTTCTGCGGGACCTGGCAGTAGCATAGAGGCGCCATGGTCGCCACACTGCCCGGACTGCGAGTCGGACTCAACTGCACGCTGGAGCTGGATACCGAAGAGGCCGCCGAGGGCGAGGAACTCAAGAGCCGAATCGAGGACCTGCACGACGATCAGGTGCTCATCGCCTGGCCCACGCGCCGCGGACAGAACGTGGCCGCGCAGGTGGGAGACCTGGTGTTTCTGACAGTGCCCACCTTCGATTCGCGAGGCCAGGCGCTACCGACCCTATACCTGGACGGCGAGGTACTGGCGCGCAGTCCCGGCTCCGCCGAAGGGGTGGCAACGCTCACGGTGCGGGTGCTGGCCGTAGGGCGGCAGCAGCAGCGGTCGCACTTCCGGCTGTACCTCACGCTCCAACCAATCGACTGCGCCGTCTGGGAGCGTGACTTCGGAGCGAGCGAAAGCGAAGGCTACTGGCGGCCGATCGGCGCGACGGTGACTGACATGAGCGGGGGCGGCTTTGGGCTGCAGTCGGAGGACAACGTGAGTGAGGGCTCACGCGTGCGCTTGCGCGTCCCCTACCCATACGGCTCCGGCGATTTCATTGTGGACGCGCGTGTTGCCAAGGTATTCACTGCCACAGCGGCGGGGCGGACGCGCTACAAGGTCGGTACGTCGTTCGAGCAGATGGACCGCGTGCAGCGGGAGCGCCTGATGCGCTGCATCCACCGTTTCCAGATCGAGCAGCGCCGGCGCGAGAACTCGCGGGCGACGGTGCGCTAGCTGACACACGTAGGGTAGACGAGGCAACCATGAGCGGAGGCAACCCAGACGCGGCGCACGGGACTGGCACAGCCGGTGCGGAGGCGCCGCGCCGTCGTAGACCGGACCGTCCGCCGACGGTACCGCTCTCGGAGTTCGGCAAAGAGCCCCCGCCGCCGCCGCGCGTACAGCTGACTCACCGGCAGATTGCGACGTACAGCGCGGTAACGCTCGCGGTCCTGCTTATCGTCGGAATCATCGCCGTGCAGGTTGGGAACGCCTCCAGCAGCTATTGGAGTCGGGCGGGCTGCATCGACGCGCGCCGAACGTGCTAGGCCGCTGCGATGGTGCGGCGCCCCGGTGATGTGGCCGCAAACGTGAGAAGTTAGAATCGGCCGCATGACGACACAGCAGTCAACCGAAAACGTGCGGATCGGGGAACTGCGCGACGAGTTCCTGCGCAGCGACGCGGCGAAGGGGCTTGCTCCGGACGACCCCGCTCGTCTGCGCAAGTTCGTGGCCTGGTGCGGCACCACCACCAACGCGGCGTCACTCCAGCCCTACAAGATCGAAGAGTTCCTGCACCAGCAGCTGAATACGTCAATCCCGCCGCGGACGTACATGCCGGGGCTGAAGGCGTTCTTCGCGTGGGCGTTTAAGAGCGGCGCCATCGCCAGCGATCCGATGAAGACGGTGCGCTTGCCCCGCGGCTCCGGCGCAGCGCGCAAGACGCCGACTACGCCGACGCACGCATCGCACTCGGCGACACCGCCGAAGGCGGGCGGGCGGGACCAGGAAATCCTCTATGTCAGTCGCGATCGCCTGGAGGTGATGAAGGCCGACCTGGAGCGCATGCGCACTGAAGAGCGCGACCGCATCAGCCACATGCTGCACGAGGCAATCAAAGACGGAGACCTGTCAGAGAACGCCGGCTACGACGACGCAAAGATGCAGCAGGGTCTGCTCGAGGCGCACATCCGCGAGGTGGAGTCAAAGGTCCGTTCCGCACAGATCATCGAAGACCAGGTCGCGTCAGGCCCCGGCGTAAGCGTCGGCGGCAAGGTGACGCTGGAAGAGCTCGAGTCGGGAGACCACATCGATTACGTCGTGGTCGGGCCGGAGGAGGCGAACCCCCGCGGTGGCAAGATCTCGGACCGCTCTCCGGTTGGACGTGCCGTACTGGGCAAGACACCAGGTGACGAGGTCGAAGTGACCACTCCGGGCGGGTCGGTGCGTTACCGGATCGTGTCTGTCGGCTAACGTTCGTAGCCAGTTGATAACCGTGGCACAGAACCCGCATATGCAGGCTGGCGCGCCGGGTCCCTGGCGTCATTGGCGTCACCGGGACAACACCTAGAGGAACTACATGGCCGCAATCCCCGTCATCCTGCAGTTCGTCATCGCGTTCTTCGGGGCGTATTTCGTCGCCCTGTGGTTCAGCATGATCATCTCTTTGCCACCGCGCTGGTGGTGGTATTCAACATCTTCGGCCTGGTGCTCTACATGATCCTGCGCCCGCGCGAGACGCTGGCGGAGGCGTACGAGCGATCGCTGGAAGAAGAGACGCTGCTGCAGGAGATCGAAGAGCGCCAGCACTGCCCCAACTGCCGGCAGCGCGTGCAGGCCGACTTCATGGTGTGCCCGTTCTGCCACACTGAGCTCAAGCAGCGCTGCCCACGCTGCGAGAAGCTACTGCTGCCAAAGTGGGAGCTGTGCCCCTACTGCGGCAATACACAGGTACCGGCAATGGCCGCGAGCACACCCGCGCAGGATGGTGATGGCAACCGGCGCCCGCCGGCCGAGGTTCGGCCCGTCCCTGTGGCAGAAGCCGCGGGGATACGCAGGTAGACCTCACACCTGACCCCTCTCCCAGAGGAGAGGGGAAGTACGCCTGCGGATAGGTTAGGCAGTAACGGTGTCACTTCGACTGATCCTGGCTTCGGCGTCGCCTCGGCGGCGGGAGGCGATGGCGGCGATGGGGGTGGCGCACGAGGTCGCGGTGTCGGACGTAGAGGAGCGGCTGCCGCCGCTGGACGACCCGTGCGATCCGGCGCCGCTGGCACTGGCGAAGGCGCGGGACATCTCTGCGCAGCACCCCGACGCGATCGTGTTGGGCGGAGACACGATTGTCACCGTGGAGGGCGAGGCGCTGGGGAAGCCGGGCACGCCTGAAGTAGCGCACGGGATGCTGCGCCGCCTGCGCGGCCGGCGCCACGCGGTACGCACGGCGCTGGCGCTGGTTCACCCTACGGGAGAGGCGCAGGGCGCCGGCGGGCCAGGAGGAGAGGCGCAGGGCCAAGTTGTGGCGCCGCTGACGATGCTTGACTACTCAGATATCGAGATTACGCAGTATGTGGCGACGGGAGAGCCGCTCGACTGCGCGGGGGGCTACGACATCCACCGAGAAGGTGGCGCCCTCATCGCGTCGGTGGAGGGCTGTTTTTCGTGCATCGTCGGGCTGCCCATTGCAGAGGCGGCCCGCCTGCTGCGCAGTGCTGGGGTTGACGCGCCGAACGATCCGGCGAAGGTCTGCGCCGACCTGTATGGCCGCCCGTGCCTGGCGGCCACAGCCTCAACGCGGTCCCGCTGCCTCTCTGAGTGAAGCGCCGAAATCGCGCAGAGCGCGGGCGTGCTCTGCAGCGGGCGTGCGCTCCATGATGTTGATGATCTCGCTGCCGACGATGGCGCCGTCGGCGTGGCCGCGCAGTGACGCGATGTGGTCGGGGCGGGAGATGCCAAAGCCGACCGCGAGCGGCAGGTCGGTATGTTTGCGCACGCGAGCGAGATAGTCGGGCAGCTCCGCCGAGAGACTGGCGCGGGCGCCGGTGACGCCCGTGAGCGAGACGCAGTAGACGAAGCCTCGCGCACGCGCAGCTAGGGCGCGCAAGCGCTCGTCGGTGCTGGTCGGCGCCGCGAAGAAGATAGGGTCGATACCCACGCGGTCGAGCGCCTGCACCAGCTCGTCGGCTTCTTCCGGCGGCAGGTCGGGGACGGTCAGCCCATCCAACCCGGCCTCGGCGGCCTCGCCGGCGAAGCGGTCCAGCCCCATGGCAAGCACGGTATTGAAGTAGCTCATGAACACGAGCGGCGCCTCCAATCCTTGAGTACGCAGGGCGCGGATGGCCTGGAGACAGTGCGCAGGGGTGGTGCCGTTGTTCAGAGCGGCTTGGGACGATCGTTGGATGGTGGCGCCGTCGGCCATCGGATCGGAGAAAGGGATGCCGAGCTCGAAGAGGTCGAAGCCTCCCTCGAACAGCGCCGGCACCAGCCGCTCGGTGGAGCCGATCTCGGGATAGCCGATGGTCTGCCAGCCCACGAGCGCGACCGAGCCCTTCCGCCGCATGCGGTCGAAGGCGGCTGCGATGCGCGACCGTATTGCCGTCGCACTCATAGCGTAACTCCCAGGACCGAGGCGACGGTGCCCATGTCTTTGTCGCCGCGACCGGAGAGGTTGATCAGCAGCACGTCGTCCGGGCTGTAGTCGCGTGCCATGCGGACGGCGAGTGAGATGGCGTGGCTGGATTCAAGCGCGGGGATGATGCCCTCGGTACGGCAAAGGAGCTGCAGCGCCTCCATGGCTTCGTCGTCGGTGACGGCGAAGTAGCGCGCGCGACCGGTGTCCTTGTAATGCGAGTGCTCGGGACCGACGCCGGGGTAATCGAGTCCGGCGGAGATGCTGTGCGCCTCCATAACCTGGCCTTCGGCGGTCTGGAGCAGGTACGAGCGCGCACCGTGCAGCACGCCGGGCCGGCCGGCGGAGAGCGTCGCCGCGTGCTTGTCAGTATCCACGCCGTGCCCGGCGGCCTCCGCGCCGACCAGCTGCACCTGCTTGTCGTCCACGAATGGATGGAAGATGCCCATGGCATTGCTGCCGCCTCCGATGCAGGCGAAGACGGCGGCGGGGAGCTTGCCCGCCTGCTCGAGCACCTGGACACGCGCCTCGCGACCGATGACCGACTGGAAGTCGCGCACCATGGTCGGGTAGGGATGCGGGCCGACGACCGAGCCGATGATGTAGTAGGTGGTGTCGATGTTCGTAACCCAGTCGCGGATGGTCTCGTTGATGGCGTCCTTGAGGGTGCGCGAACCTGACGAGACCGAGCGGACCTCGGCGCCGAGCAGCTTCATGCGGAACACGTTGAGCGACTGTCGCCGCACGTCTTCTTCGCCCATGTAGACGATGCACTCCAGGCCGAGCATGGCGCAGACGGTGGCGGTGGCGACGCCGTGCTGCCCGGCGCCGGTCTCCGCGATGATGCGCTGCTTGCCCATCTTCTTGGCGAGCAAGCCCTGCCCGAGCGCGTTGTTGATCTTGTGGGCGCCGGTGTGCGCCAGGTCCTCGCGCTTAAGCCACAGCTGAGCGCCGCCGGCGGCGGCGGTGAGCTTCTTGGCGTGGTAGAGCTTGGTGGGCCGGCCAACGTAATGGTCCAAGAGCTGCGCCAGCTCGGCCTGGAAGGCCTGGTCGTACTTGGACTGCTCGTAAGCGGCGATCAGCTCGGAGAGCGCCGGCATAAGCGTCTCCGGCACGTACTGGCCACCGAACTGGCCAAAGTGGCCGGGCGCCTCCCGGACAATGGTGGGGGTGAGTGATGAAGTCATGAAACAAGGAATCCTAGGGCGTTCTTGACGTGGCGCAGAGTCTCGTTGGCAACCGGGGCAGCCCGCTCGGCTCCCTCGCGCAGTAGGTGTTCCAGCTCACCGGATGTCATCAGCTGCTTGTAGCGGGCCTGGATGGGGGCGAGGCTATCGAGCACGAGCTCGGCCAGCGCTTTCTTGAAATCGCCGTAGCCCTTGTCCTCGAAGCGCGCCTCGATGGCCGGGCGCGACTCGCCGGAGAGCACCTCGAAGATGGTGAGCAGGTTGTAGATGCCGGGGCGTGACTCGTCGAACACGATGTCGCGTTGGCTGTCGGTAGTGGCACGCATGATGGCCTTCCGGATGTCGCTGGGATCGTCGAAGATGCCGATCGACTGTCCGGGCAGGTCTTCGCTCTTGCTCATCTTCTTGGTGGGGTCGGACAGGCCCATGATGCGGGCGCCGCTCTCGCCGATGAGCGCCTCAGGCACCACGAACGTGGGCCCGAACAGCCGGTTGAAGCGCTCGGCCACGTCACGTGTGAGCTCGACGTGCTGGCGCTGGTCATCGCCGACGGGGACGTAATGCGCCTGATAGAGCAGGATGTCGGCGGCCATCAGCACGGGGTAGTCAAAAAGGCCGACGGAGATGCGCTCTCGGTTGTCGCCCTGCTTGGCGGCTTTGTCCTTGTACTGGGTCATGCGCTCGAGCCAGCCCATGGGCGTGACGCAATTCAGCAGCCAGCCAAGCTCGGCGTGAGCCGGGACGTGGCTCTGGACGAAGACGGTCGACTTCTTGGGATCGAGCCCGGCGGCGAAGTAGAGGCCGGCTACCTCGCGGGTGAGGCGCGCCATGTTGGCCGGGTCCTGGTCCTCTGTGATGGCGTGCAGGTCCACGACGCAGAAGAAGTTGTCGTACTGGTCCTGGGCGTCAACCCAGCGCTTGATGGCCCCCAGGTAGTTGCCGAGGTGGGGGCTGCCGCTTGGCTTGACCCCGGAGAGGACGCGCGGCCGGGTGGGTTTCTGCCCGGCCGGCGGCGGCTGTGTGGCGGCGGTGGTAGTGGACGGCGGTTCAGCGGTGGTGACCATTGGTATTGCCTTTGGTGGTGCTCTTGGCGCTCGCGATGAAAGCGCGCACCTTGTCAGGGTCGGTTGTGCCGTCAGTCTCGACACCGGATGCAACGTCGACGCCCCAGGGACGCACAGCGGCGGCGGCGTCCGCGACGTTGTCGGGGTTGAGGCCGCCGGCGAGCAGCACGGGGAACTCGGCTGCCAGTCCGGCGGCCTCCTGCCATCGCCAGGTCTGACCGCTGCCGCCCCACGATCCGGCGGCGTCGGTCAGCAGCAGCTCGGCGGCTTGGCGTAAGGCAGAGATGCGGGCCGCTTCGCCATCCTGGGTCAGGCGCACCGCGGCGATGACAGGGAGGCCAGTCTCCAGGTGGATGGTCCGGCAGTAGGCGGCGTCCTCGTCCCCGCTCAGCTGAACGTAATCCAGCTGCACTTCACGGGCGATGCGGGCGACTTCGGTAATGGGTTGGTTGACGAAGATGCCGGCGGTGCGTGGCGCCCCCTCTCTCCCGCGAGGGGGGAGGGGGGACTCAGCGGAGCGGAGCGTCAGGATCGCTTCGCGGGCGACGGCAACGTCGATGCGCCGCTTGCTGATGGGGGCGAAGTTGAAGCCGAGGAGGTCGGCGCCGGCTTGGGCGGCGGCTAACGCGACATCGATGGAGCGGATGCCGCAGATCTTCACGCGCAGCGGCTGGGTTGGACCCGAAGTCATCCGATGAGCTCCCGGATCTTGGCGGCGGGGTCCTCAGCGCTGACGATGGAGGAGCCGACCAGGATGGCGTGGGCGCCGGCGGCGCGGACGCGGCGCACGTCTTCGGCGGTGTAGATGCCGCTCTCGCTGACGAGCGTGGCGAGCTTAGTGACTCGGCCGGCGAGGCGTTCGGTGACCGCCAGGGTGGTCTCGAAGGTGCGCAGGTTGCGGTTGTTGAGGCCGATGACTTCGGCCTGCGCTTCGATCGCCACGTCAAGCTCGGCTTCGTCGTGGGTTTCGACCAGGCAATCGAGGCCGATCTCGCGGGCGTAAGCAAGTAGCTCGCGCAGGCGCGTGTAGGCGACCCCCAGGTCGGGCTCGCCCGGCTCGACTTGCCGGTCAAAGTCAGTGGGATCGGCGAGTGGAGAGGCGAGACCGTCGACGATGAGCAGGGCGGCGTCGGCGCCGGCGGCGCGGGCCTCGACCAGCTGATAGGGGCTGATGACGAAGTCCTTCCGCAGCACCGGAATGGAGACGGTGGCGCGGACCGCACGCAGGTCGTCGAGCGACCCGGCGAAGAAACGCTCGTCGGTGAGGACGGAGATGGCGGAAGCGCCAGCGGCCTCGTACAGCGTGGCCATGGCGCGCACGTCCATGCCGGTGTTAAGGGCGCCCTTGGCGGGCGAGACCTTCTTGATCTCGGCGATCAAGCGCGGAGCGGCGGCGCCGGCCGAGGCTCGAAGCGCGGCGGCGAAGCCGCGGGCGGGTGGCTGCGACCGTGCAGCGGCTTCGAGCTCACCCAGCGCAGTGCGCCGCTGGGCGGCCGCGACCTCGGTGCGCTTGTGCTGGAGGATGTCGTCGAGAATGGTCATAGTGAGCTCTGAGGACTGAGGGCCAGGCTCTCAGGCAAGGGCCTGGCTGGTCTTGACGAACTGGTCGAGGCGGGCGAGGGCCTGACCGGACTGGAGAATCTCGAGCGCGCGGGCGACGCCGGTCTGCATGTCCGGGGCGACACCGGCGGCGACGAGGGCGGCGCCGGCGTTGAGCGCGACGATGTCGCGGCGGGCGCCCGACTCCGGCGCGCCGTTCTGCCCACCGAGGACGCCGCGCACGATCTCGGCGTTTTCGGCTGCGGTGCCGCCCTTGAGCGCAGCGGCGGGGGCGATGGCGATGCCGAACTGCTCGGGGCGGATGACGGATTCGGAGACGGCTCCGCGATTCACGTCCAAGACATAGCTGGGTCCGGTGACGCTGACCTCGTCCATGCCGTCACTGCCGTGAACGACGAGGGCGCGCTCGCTGCCGAGCAGGCCGAGCGCCTCGGCGAGGCGGGCCTGAGCCGGCTGGCTAGGGGCGCCGAGCACTTGCCGGCGGGCGCCGGCGGGGTTGCTCAGCGGGCCCAGGATGTTGAAGACGGTGCGGATGCCGATCTCACGGCGCAGTGGGGCGGCGAACTTCATAGCGGGGTGGTAGGCCTGGGCGAACATGAAGCCGAAGCCGGTCTCCTCGATGCAGCGCGCGACGGCGTCGGGGCCGAGCGAGATGTTGGCGCCGAGCGCCTCCAGCACGTCGGCGCTGCCGCACTGGCTGGTCATGCTGCGGTTGCCGTGCTTGGCGACGGGCTGGCCGGCGGCGGCGACGACGAAGGCGGCGGCGGTGGAGATGTTGAAGGTGCCTGAGCCGTCGCCCCCGGTGCCGCAGGTGTCGACCACCGGCAGGTCGGTGGGAACGCGCACGGCCTTGCGGCGCATCACCTCGGCCATACCGGCGATCTCTACGGGGGTCTCGCCTTTGATGCGGAGCGCGGTGACGAAGGCGCCAAACTGGGCCGGGGTGGCGCGGTCCTCCATGATGTCGTCCATGGACGCGGCGGCTTCGTCGCGAGAGAGCGACTCGCCCTCGACGAGCCGGGCGATTGCTTCGACGATCACGCTAGTTGCTCCCTCTTGCTTCGCGCGCCTGCTGGAGGAAATTCCTGAGCAGGTCTTTGCCGACCTCGGTCTTGATCGATTCGGGGTGGAACTGGATCCCCTCAATGGGGTGCTGGCGATGGCGCAGGCCCATGATGAGACCCGTAGAGGTCTGGGCGGTAGGTTCCAGCTCCTTGGGCAGGGTCTCGCGCTCCACGATCAGCGAGTGGTAGCGGATGGCCTCAAAGGGAGCGGGCAGACCGGCGAAGACACCCTTACCGTCGTGGTAGATGAGGGAGGTCTTGCCGTGCATGATCTCCGGGGCACGGCGGACGACGCCGCCGAACGCTTCACCGAGGCACTGGTGGCCGAGGCAGATGCCTAGGGTGGGAATGCCGGGGCCGAGCTCGCGGATCACGTCCATCGAGATGCCGGCCTCGCGCGGGGTGCACGGGCCGGGTGAGACGACGATGGCCTCCGGGTTGCGCGCGGCAACCTGTGAGACAGTGATTTTGTCGTTGCGGTAGACCTCGACTTCTTCACCAAGCTCGCCCAGGTACTGGACGAGGTTGTAGGTGAAGGAATCGTAGTTGTCGATCATGACAATCATTGAAGGTTTCCCTCTCCCCTAACCCCTCTCCCTCTGGGAGAGGGGAATGAATTTTCTTGCGGGGCTCCGCCCCGCGCCCCGGCCGGGGGTGCAATCCCCGGACCCCCTTCGGCTGCCTCCACCTCCTCCGCCACATCCAGCGCCCTCAAGAGGGCGGCGGCTTTGTTGAGGGTCTCCTGGTACTCGGTGGCAGGGACGGAGTCGAAGACGACGCCACCACCGGCCTGAACGTGGGCGATGCCGTCCTTGATGACCATGGTGCGGATGGCGATGGCGGTGTCCAGGTTGCCGGAGTAAGAGAAGTACCCGACGGCGCCGGCGTAGAGGCCGCGCTTGCAGGGCTCGATCTCGGCGATGATCTCCATGGCTCGGATCTTAGGGGCGCCGGAGACGGTGCCGGCGGGGAAGCAGGAGCGCAGCGCGTCGTAGGCGTCGCAACCGTCCTTGAGCTGCCCCTCTACCTGGGAGACGATGTGCATGACGTGGGAATACTTCTCCACGTCCATCAGCGTGGTGACGCGGACGGTGCCGGGACGCGCGACGCGGCCGACATCGTTGCGGCCCAGGTCGACGAGCATGATGTGCTCGGCGCGCTCCTTCTCGTCGGCGAGCAGCTCGGCGGCGAGCTCGGCCTCCTCGCGCTCGCTCTTGCCGCGCGGTCGGGTGCCGGCGATAGGCCGGGTGCGGACGGTGCCGTCCTCGACCTGGACGAGCATCTCAGGGGAGGCACCAACGACGTGGATGTCGTCTAGCTCCAGGAAGTACATGTACGGGGAGGGGTTCACGGCGCGCAGCGCGCGGTAGGCCGAAAACGGACTGGCGTTCAGCGGGCGCGAGAGGCGCTGGCTGGGAACGACCTGGATGATGTCGCCATCGCCGACGTATTCCTTGGCGTGGCCAACGGCCGACTCATAGATGTCCTTGGTGAGCGTGGAGGTGACACCCGGCAGGGAGGAGGGGAATGAGTGCTGCGTGCTCGACGCCGAGCGCTGAGCGCGGCCGTTCGCGACGGCCGTGCCGCAGAGGACGGCACCCGCAGGCGGAACCGCGGCGTGCAGGCGGACGAGGATGGCGTCCACGCGGGCAACAGCGGCGTGGTAGGCGGCATCGACGTCGCCGCCGTGGGCGTGCAGGTCGGCGTGAGAGAGGACGCGCATGCGGTGCTTGACGTGGTCGAAGACAACCAGCGTGTCGGCTAGCATCAGCACGGCGTCGGGCAGCTTGAGGTCGTCGCGCTCGGGGGTGGGCAGCTCTTCGAAGTAGCGGACGCACTCGTAGGCGAGGTAGCCGACCGCGCCGCCCTGGAAGCGGGGCATGTCGGGCAGGAGGACGGGCTTGTATGGCGCGAGGAGGTCGCGAATGAAGTCCAGCGGGTCTTCGAACCGCGACTCGCGAGTCTCGCTGTCCGCAGCGTCGCCCTCGCGGGTGGAGGTGGTGCGGACGACGGCGCGGTGGTCGTGCAGGGTGGCTACGAGGCGCGGCTCGGTGCCGATGAAGGAATAGCGGGCCAGCCGCTCGCCACCTTCGACGCTCTCTAACAAGAAGGAGTAGGGGCCGCGTGCAATCTTGCGGTAGACGGAGACGGGGGTCTCCATGTCCGCCAGGACCTCGCGATAGACGGGGATCAGGTTGCCCTGGGCCGCCAGTGCGCGGGCGTTCTCCAGTGTAGGGTAGGCGCTCCCACCGACGCCTGGTGTGCCGATGCTGCGCGATGCGCCCGGCGCGTGGGGAGGACTGACTGTCGTAACCATGGTGGTGCCTTCCGCGTGCCTGCTGTCTGCAACTGGGGGCACTCAGCAGTCCGCGTCGGCGCCAGACCAACCCGTATGACCGGAGTGGCTGGTACGCCGGGTCGCGGGCAACAAAAAACCCCTCGTCCCCAGGGACGAGAGGTCAAAAGACTCCCGCGGTGCCACCCCGCTTGAGCGTTACACGCTTCCAGCTACAGCCGCGAACGCAAACACTCCGCTCAGTCGGGTACGGCCTTGAATTCGTGTAGTCGTTTGTAGTCCAAACGACGGTGGAGGCTTATACCCGCTGCCTTGATAACGGGGGCAGATCCCGGATCGCCTACTTGGCCGGTTAGGCCGTTCGGGTCACAGCTCCCAGGTCCATTCGGTCCGCGCTTCGCCGCTCCGCTCACACCGCCGCGGGGCTCTCTGACGACTTGGCGTCCGGACGTACTAGTCCTGTTCGTTGCCGATGTGCTGTTCAGTTGTGAAGTGCGCGCCGTGTGGCGCAGACGGGAAAGATTGTGGCAGGGAACCAGCCAGATGTCAACTGGTACGGCCGAACTGGCCTGAGCCCGGGCAGAGGACGCAGACTTGTGATCCTTTGTGACTATTTGTGATCCCTCGCACAAGCTAGCGTGTGAGAGAGCACCGGCAGCGCTGGATTTGTTGCCCTTTGTTGTCGCTCCAACACGGTCACGTAGTGTGAGGTGGGATCACGAAGACCGAGCGCGACGCAGGGAACCGTTCACCCTCACTAGTAAAGACGTTTGCGGCAAGGCAAAGCGGCATGGTGGGGACCGCTGAGTCTCTCGCTGGGGCAGACATAACGACGAAAGACGGAAGCGCGTTGACGGGGTGCAAGAGTGGCCATATAGTTGGGATGGCGGCGCAATGACTACCCCGGCGCGCGGACCACGGTCGTTCCTCGTCGGCGCCGCCGGACGAGTGTTAGGCGCTGTGTTTCCGCGGCGGGCCGTGCCCGAGCCGAGTAGCGTACGGCGGCTGGTGGTGATCAAGCCGGCGGCGCACGGGGACATCCTGTTCGCATCAGCGGCGCTGGCGCAGCTGCGCCGCGGATTTCCGAAAGCGGAGATCACGCTGGCGGTGGGGAAGTGGTTTACCGAGCTGGCGGCGGGGGTGCCGCACGTGGATCGCGTGCTCGACGCCGGCAGCTTCGGCACGCCGGGCCGCTACGGCTGGAAGGACGTGTGGGGGTTCAGCCGCCAGCTGAAGCGGGAAGGGTTCGACCTGGCGGTGGTGCTGGACCGGTCGCCAAAGGTGGCGGTGGCGCCGTGGCTGGCGTCGATCCCGCACCGGGCGGGGATCGACAGCGGTGGACGGGGCTTTGCGCTGACGGTGCGCGTGCCGTGGGACCGGCCGGTCCACGAGGTGGACCTGATGCTGGACGTGGTGCGGGCGCTGGGGGTGCCGGTGGAGGAGCCCCGGTTGGAGTTCGTGCCGTCCGCGGACCACTTACGCTACGCCGGCCGGCTGATGCAGGAGTGGGACCTGACCAGCGACGCGCCGGTCGTGATCGTCCATCCCGGCGGGGCGAGCAACCCCGGCATGACGATGCCGTCCAAGCGGTGGCCGGCGACGCGCTTCGCAGCGCTGGCGGACCGGCTGGTAACGGAGCACGACGCGAAGGTGGTGGTAGTGGGTCACGGCGCCGACGCGCCGGTGGCGCGGCAGATGCGACTGGCGATGAAGCACCCTTCAATTGACCTGGTGGGGCAGACCACGATCGGGCAGCTTGCGGCGCTGCTCAAGCGGGTACAGCTCTACGTCGGGAACGACTCGCTGCCGCTACACCTGGCGGTATCGGTGGGCACGCCGGTGGTTGGGATCTTTGGGCCGACCAGCCCCGCGATCAACGGGCCGTACCGCGCCGCGGGGGCAGCGCTGGTGGACGAGCAGGCGTGCTCACAGACCAGGGCATTCAAGCCGGGGCCGCTTGAGGCGTGCCCGGACTGCACGTGCATCGAGGGAGTGACGGTGGACCAGGCGGCAGCGGCGGCGATGCAGCAGCTGACGACGGCGACGGCAAAGCGCAGCCGCTAGGTATATTGCGCGGTTCGGCCGCGCGGCGGCGGATGAAGGGAGCACGGATGCTTCGCTGCGCTCAGCATGACATGGTGCGGGCGGCATGCTGCTGACGCTGGACGTCGGGAACACGCACGTCGTCGGCGGGCTGTTTGACGGGGACGTGCTGGCGACAAGCTGGCGGGTGAATACCGCGGCGACGGCGACCGCGGACGAGCTGGAGGTGCTCTGGCGCGGGCTGTTCGCGGCGCGTGGGATCGACGCAGCAACCTTGGACGGCGCATGCCTGGCGAGCGTCGTGCCGGCAGCGACGCCGGCGTACGTGCACCTGCTGCAAGAGACGTTGGGGCTGCGGACGGTCCAAGTCGGCGTCGGATTGGGGAGCGACCTGGGGATCGAGGTGCAGGTGACCAACCCCACCGAGGCCGGGGCGGACCGGATCGCGAACGCGCTGGCGGCGCGAGAACGGTACGGGAGGCCAGCGATCGTAGTGGACTTCGGGACGACGACGAACTTCGACGTAGTATCAGCGGACGGCGCGTACGTGGGTGGCGCGCTGGCGCCGGGAGTGGTTGCGTCTCTGGATGCGCTGGCAGGGCGCGCGGCCAAGCTGTTCCGCGTGCCGCTGGCGACGCCGGCGGCGGCGATCGGGCGGGATACGACCACAGCAATGCAGTCGGGGGCGGTGTTCGGGTACGTGGGGCTGGTGGAGGGACTGGTGGACCGCATCCGGAGCGAACTGGGTGGGACGGCGGTGACGATCGCGACAGGCGGGCTGTCGCGGCTGATCGCGCCGGAGACCGACAGGATTGATCACGTGGACGCGGACCTGACGCTGCACGGCATCAGGCTGATCTGGGAGAGGAACCGGTAGTGGGCAGCGTCAAAGGCAAGCGGATCGTGCTGGGGGTGACGGGGTCGATTGCGTGCTTCAAGGCGGCGCAGCTGTGCAGCACGCTAGTGCAGCTGGGGGCGGAAGTGGACGTGGTGCTGACCGAGGCGGCGCAGCAGTTCATCGCGCCACTTACATTTCAGAGCCTGACGCGCCGGCCGGTGTACTCAGACCTGTACGACGTGCTGCCGGACCTGTCCAGCGCGCACGTGGAGCTAGGGATGCGGGCGGACGCGCTGGTGGTCTGCCCCACGTCAGCGACGACGCTGGCGCGACTGGCGCGTGGATCGGCGGAGGACATGCTCTCGTGCACGGCGTTGGCGAGCACGGCACCGTTGGTAATCGCGCCCGCCATGAACGTGAACATGTGGAGCCACCCGGCGACGCAGGCGAACGTCGCGCTGCTGCGCGAGCGGGGCGCCATCCAGGTGGGACCGGTGGAGGGACGACTGGCGGAGGGGATCAGCGGCATGGGGCGGCTGGCGCCGCTGGAGGACGTGATCGCCGGCATCCGCGTTGCGCTCGGGCGGCCGGGCGCGCTGGCAGGGCGGCGCGTGGTCGTCTCCGCGGGCGGCACGCAGGAACCGATCGACCCCGTGCGGTACGTGGGCAACCGGTCGAGCGGCAAGATGGGCTACGCGATCGCCGAAGCGGCGCGCGACCGTGGAGCGCAGGTGTCGCTGGTGAGCGGGCCGTCGGCGCTGGCGGCGCCGTGGGGGGTGGAGGTGCGACGCGTCGAGACGGCGATGCAGATGCGGGACGCGCTCGTGGAGACCGTGAACGGCGCCGACGTGCTGGTGATGGCGGCGGCGGTGGCGGACTTTCGGCCCGACGATCCCGCCGAGCACAAGATCAAGAAGACCGACGCCGACCTGAGCCTGCGACTGGTGCGCAACGTGGATTTCTCGGGCGACATCGCCAGGCAAGGTGGTCCCGCGCTGGTGAAGGTGTACTTCGCCGCGGAGACGCGGGACTTGGTGACGTACGGCGAGCAGAAACTGCGCCGGCTTCAGGCGGACCTGCTGGTGGCCAACGACGTGACCGAGCCGGGCAGCGGTTTCGGCACCGATACAAACCGCGTGATCTTGCTGGGCCGCGACGGATCGCGCCAGGACCTGCCGCTGCTGACTAAAGACGAGGTGGCGGAGCAGATCCTAAACCGGGTGGAGCGGCTGCTGTCAGGCCAATCCTAGCTCTTCCAGGGTGACGGCGATGCCGTCTTCGTCGTTGGAGGGGCAGACGCGGCCGGCGGCGGCGCGAGCTTCGGGGGTGCCGTTGGCCATGCAGACGCCCAGGCCGGCGAAGTTCAGCATTTCGAGGTCGTTGACGTTGTCGCCGAAGGCGATGACTTCTGCCGGCGTGCAGCCCAGGCGGTCACACAGGGCGGCGAGTGCATGGGCCTTGGAGGTATCGGGGCCGACGATCTCGATGGCGCCGCCGGCGGTGAACTGGTTGCGCGAGAAGATGACGCGCCATAGCGGCTGCGGCCGAGACTGGTCATCCTGCAGGGGCGGGTCGAGCGCCGGCGGTGGCGCGGTGTGGCCGGTGAGATGCTCGTTGAGCGCCTCCAGGCGGTCCATGTCGTCAAAGACGATGATCTCGATGGGGTCGTGCTCGATCCCGTCGGGACCAAGGTTCTGGGGAACGGGGGCATCGCCGCGCTCGCCGCGGAGAAGGTACTGGGCAACACGTGGATTGGCGCGCCAATCGCCGCCGGTGACCCAGATAGCCTCAGGCTGGAACGAGTTGCCGAAGATGATGCCGAAGTGACCGTTGCTATCAAGGAGCTCAATGGCACGCCGAGCGGATGCGACCGGCAGGTGCGCGTGGGCGATGATCTCGTCCTCGTACCAGGTGGTGGCGCCCTGGCTTGCCACCAGGTAATGGGGCACGCCGAGACGGTGCATGATGGGCAAGGCGGTGCGGCGGCGCCGGCCGGTGGCGACGGCAAGGGAGGCGCCGCGATCGACGGCGCGGGCGAGTGTGGTTCGCGTCCGTTCTGAAATGGAACCATCGCTCCGCAGCAGGGTGCCGTCTACGTCGACGGCGATCAGGCGGAAGCCCATCTGTAGGGATTGTACGGTGGGACCTCAGCCCCGATCCTTCGTCCTTTTTACCTAACGCCCGGCCCCTTCCCTCAAGGGAAGGGGAGGTTCGCACGCGAGACAGAAAGGCAGATGGCTACCAATTCCGCAGTCGGGCTGCCACTGAACGTGGCTCCGGACCTTGCTGCCGCGTGGGACGCTATGTGCGCGCCGGTGCGGGAGCGATACGCCGGGAGTAGTCCGAACCGAGCGAGGAACCTGGCGCTGCGGTGGCTGCGGTGGGAGGTGCGGCGGCGCGAGGGGCAAGCGGCACCGGCGAGCGGGGCGGCACTGCGGGTTGACGCGCGTATCCTGATCGTGCAGCCTGACCACTTGGGGGGTGTTCTGGCGTCCACGCCGACGTTCCGACTACTGAAGGCAGCGCTGCCGACTGCGAAGCTGACTGCGCTGGTGGGACCGTGGGGGGCGGACGTGGCCGAGCGGTGTCCGGTGGTGGACCGGGTGCGCACGTGCCGGTTCCCGGCGTTCGATCGCGCAGCGCGGCCGGCCGGAGTGTTGGAGAGGGTGTCCAGCAAGCTGGCGCCGTACACGCGGCTACTGGACGAGGCAGCGGCGCTGCGGGGGGAGCGGTTCGACGTGGCGCTGGTGCTGGCGCCGGACTTCTGGGCGGCGGCGCTGGTGGCGCTGGCGTGCATCCCGCGGCGGGTGGGGTTTGCTACAGCGGAAGCTGAAGGTTTCCTGACGTATGCGATGCCGATGGCGCCGCCGCCGATTGGCAAGGCGCCTGGGCCGCGAGAACCGGGCGCGGCAGCGCAGCTGCGGCTGGCACGGGTGGCCCTCGACATGGCCGGTGTTGCCGCCCCTGAGCGCTTTGACGCGCGGATGGCATACGAGCCGCGGCCGGAAGAGCGGGACGCGGCGACGCGGCTGTGGCGGGCACATGACCTGGACGAGGCGCAGGGCGTGGTGGCGCTCCACCCAACACCGGGCGGCGCGGCTAAGCGGTGGCCAGCGGAGCGATGGGCGCTGGTGGCGGACCACCTGTCGGGGCGTTACGGCGCGCAGGTGGTGGTGACGGGTGGGCCACACGACGTGGCAGAGGCCCGTGCGCTGGCGGCGGCATGCACGCGCCGGCCGGTGGTGCTGGCGGGCCAGGCGCCGTTCGGCGCGCTGGCAGCGCTGCTGGAGCGTTGCCGGTTCGTGTTGGGGACAGACAACGGAGCCCTTCATCTCGCGACAGCGCGAGGAGTGCCGAGCTTGCGCCTGTTCGGGCAGACGGACGCGTCGGTGTGGGGGGGATGGACGGGTGGCGGTGAGCAGGGGCCGGTCACGGTGGCGCTCCAGTCGCCGCGTCTGTGTTCTCCATGCCACCGGCTGGACCTACCGCTTTGGGAAGCGGTGTCGCCGGGTCATGGTGCGGCGTATCCCTGCATGGAGGACCTGACACTGGCGGCCGTGCTGGCGGCGGTGGAGGACCTGTGGCGGAGGACCGCGCGGTGAGTCCGCTGGGTGTGGCGGATCGGGTGAAGTGGCTAGTGCGGCGTGCCTGGACCGCAGTGTTCATGGGCGCCGTCGGTTTGCTGGCCGCATGTCACAACACGTTGTCGTCGCTGTTCGTGAGACCAGGCCGGAAACGACAGGATGTTCCCGAGCGCATCCTGGTGCTTCGGTTTGGGCTGTTTGGGGACGGCATTCTGCTAACTCCGACGCTGCGGCTGCTGCGGAACAGCTATCCGAGGGCGCAGATTCACGTGCTGGCGACGCCGATCCAGGTGCCGGTGTTCGATGGGCTAACGTCCGTAGATAGGGTGATCGTGTGGCGGGCGGGGGATCTGCTGGAGCCGCGCCACGCTCTCCGGCTGCAAAACTGGCTGGAGGCGGCGGCGTGTGTGCGGGAACTGCGCGGCGGGCGGTACGACCTGGCACTGGCGTGCTATGGGCCGCTGTCGTCGGCGGTGGCGCTGCTAAGCGGGGCGGCGGTGCGGGTGGGGTTCGCGGGAGAAGCGGCGCCGGGCACGCTGACGCGCGCACTGCCGGGGCAGCGGTGGGAGCATCCGCTGCACGATGCGGAGTACAGCGTGGAGGTGGCGCGGGCGGCGGGCGCGCAAGGGGAGACGCCGCGGACGGAGATCGCGGTCACGGCCGAAGCGAAGCGGGCGGTGGAGGAGCGGTTCATTGCTCGGGCGGCGCGGGCCGGCCCGGTAGAGGGCGGATCAACCCCTCCCCCGGCGGGAGAGGGGAGCGTCGTGGGACGGATCGGCTCGGCGCGCGTGGAAGTACCGCGACAGAGGCTTATCCTGCTGCATCCAGGGGCGACGAACGGGGATGCGAAGCGGTGGCCGGCGGAGCACTGGGAAGAGCTGACGGTGCGGCTGCTGGAGGATGGGCACGTGCTGGCATTTGCCGGCGCAGGGGAGGAGGACGGGCAGCTGGCGGAGGGGATCATCCGGGGGGCGCGGCGGCGTTGTCCGCAGCGCGGGCGGGTGATCAACGCGGTGAACGAGACGTCACTGCCCGAGCTGGTGGCATTGAGTGACAGGGCGGATGTGGTGGTCTCAGGGGATAGCGGGCCGATGCACGTCGCGGTGGCGCGGGGCCGGCCAACGGTCGCGGTCCATGGACCGACCGATCCGGGCATCAATGGACCGTTCGGGGCGGAACGTGCGATTGTGGTGCGGCACTCGCTGGCGTGCTCGCCGTGCTACCGGCTGGGGCGGGTGGCGAACTGTCCACTCGGCCACACGCTATGCCAGCGACTGATCGCACCGCACGCGGTGTATGACGCGGTGCGGGACCTACTCGACGTAGCGCACGAGGACACGGCCGCTGCAGGCAAAGTGGTGGACACGAGTGACGACGCGCCTTAAGACGGTTTCAGCGCAGTGCCGGGTCCTTCGACAAGCTCAGGACGAACGGATACCGTGAAACCAGAACTTCACCTGGTACACGACTACCTGTACGTGTACGGCGGGGCGGAGCGGATGCTGGAGCACGTGCACGCCATGTGGCCGGCGGCGCCGCTGCACACGCTGATGTACGTGCGCGAGCAGCTGCCGGAGACATGGCGGCGGTGGGACGTGCGGACGACGTGGGTGGACCGGCTGCCGGGGCGGCTGCGGCTGCAGCGGGCGTACGCGATGCTGCAGCCAGTGGCGTTCGCGGGCGTGCGACCGGACGGGGACGTGCTGTCGTTCGCGAGCTTCGGCGCAAAGGCGGTGCGGCCGGCAGGCAGTGGGCGGCACGTCTGCTACTGCTTCACGCCGCCCCGTTTCCTGTGGGGGCCGCACAGCGGTGTCGAGCGGGCGCGGCTGCCCGCGCCGGTACGTGCGGGCACGCGGGTGCTGGAGGCGGTACGGCGACGCTGGGACGTGCAAGCGGACCGACGGGTGGACCACTTCATCACGATGTCGGAGTACGTCGCGGCGCGCATGTGGCGGGTGTACAGGAGAGAGGCGGAGATCGTGCCACCACCGGTCGATGTCGCGCGCTTCACGGGTGTGAAGCCGCAAGACGGGGGGTACTTCCTGGCCATCGGACGCTTCGAGGCGTACAAGCGGTTCGACCTGGCGATCGAGGCGTGCGCGCGGCTTAGCGTGCCGTTGCGGATCATCGGCAGCGGCGTGGACGAAGCGCGCCTACGGCGCCTGGCCGCCGCGAGCCCAGGCGTAGATCTGCTTGGCTCGCTACCCGATGCAGAGGTGGTCGAGCAGATGGCGGGCTGTCGGGCGCTGCTGTTTCCGGGCGAAGAGGACTTTGGTCTGACGGCGGTGGAGGCGCAGGCGGCGGGCAAACCTGTCATCGCGTACGTGGAAGGGGGCGCACGGGAGACGGTGGCGCCGGGAGTGACGGGGGAGTTCTTCCACGCTCTGACGGCGGAGTCGCTGGCAGAGGTAATCGCCGGTTTCGATACGCGTGGGTATCATCCCGACGCGTGCCGGGAGCAGGCGCAGCGCTACGCGCCGGAGCGCTTCCGACCGCGCTTCCAGGAAGTGGTCGAGCGGCTGCGCGCGACACCCAGCCCGACAGCACAGCCCGGCATTGCATCGCATGACTGACCTCCAGCGGCTGCGCGGCGTGGTGGAAGGCTGGCGCGGCCGGCGCATTGTGGTGGTAGGCGACCTGGTGGCGGACGAGCACGTGGTGGGGCGGCCGCTGGCAATCGCGCGTGAGGCGCCGGTGCTGGTGCTGGAGCACGTACAGCGGGAGGTGCTGCCCGGTGGGGCGACTAACCCGGCGGCGAACGCGCGGGCGATGGGAGCGGAGGTGCTGGTGTGCGGGGTCGTGGGAGACGACGCGGCAGGCAGTGCGCTGTGCGAGGCCCTAAAACGGCGCGGCGTAGACACGTCCGGCGTGGTGGTCGACGCCAGCCGGCCGACGACAACGAAGACGCGCATCTGGGCTGGCGGGGCGCAGCAGCAGGTGCAGCAGATGATGCTTCGGCTGGACCGCGTGGAACGGCGGCCGGTGGGGGAACAAGTGACGCGGGCGCTGGTGGAAAAGGTGATGGAAGCGCTCGAGGACGCGGACGCGCTGATGCTCTCCGACTATGAGAACGGGGTGATCCACCCAGCGCTGATCGAGGCGAGCCTGGGACCGGCGTTAGCGAACGGCAAGACGGTAACGGTGGACGCGCACGGGGACCTGTTCCGGTTCCGCGGGGCGACGTTGTTCACGCCCAACCAGCCGGAAGCCGAGGCGACTCTCGGACGGCGGCTGGGGAGCCGGCAGGAGCTGGAAGCAGGGGGCGCCGAGCTGCGCGAGCGGCTGGGGGCGCGGGCAGTGCTGGTGACGCGCGGACAAGAGGGCATGAGCCTGTTCCAGGCCGGTGCGGGAGCGGTGCATGTGCCGGCGCATACGGCGCCAGCGGCGGACCCCACCGGCGCGGGTGATACGGTGGCGGCGGCGTTCACCCTGGCAGTGTGTGCCGGAGCGTCACTGGAGGACGCGGCGCTGCTAGCGAACGTGGCGGCGTCGGTGGTCGTGGCGCGGGTTGGGACGGCGGTTGCATCCGACGCCGACCTGCTGGCGGCGCTAGAGGGGGGTTGATGGGCCGTGTGGTGACCCTGGACGAGCTGACGTCCGAGCTGGAACGGAAACGTGGCGCGGGCGCGCGCATCGTGCTGACAAATGGCTGCTTCGACCTGGTCCACGTGGGGCACGTGCGGGTGCTGCGCGACGCGCGGGCACTAGGGGACGTGCTGGTGGTGGGGGTGAACTCGGACGATTCCGTGCGCCGGCTGAAAGGCAGCGAGCGGCCATTGGTGCCGGCGGAAGACCGCGCTGAAGTGCTGGCGGCCCTGGAATCGGTGGACTACACGGTGATCTTCGACGACCCGACGGCGGAGCGGCTGGCGGCGCAGGTGCACCCGGACGTGTACGTGAAAGGCGGGGACTACGCGGGGGCAGCGGGTGACGCAATCGACGAGGCGCGCCTGCCGGAAGCGCGGGTGGTGGCCGAACACGGGGGACGCACGATGCTAATCCCTCTCTCTCCGGGGCGGTCTACGAGCGAGTTGGTGCGGCGAATCCGCGCGGGCGTGACGCCATCGTGAGTGGCCGGCGGATCGCGACATCGGCTGCCCTGATAATGCTTGGGAATATCGCCAGCCGCGTGTTGGGGCTGGCGCGCGAGCAGACCATCGCGGCGCTGTTCGGCACGACTGCGACGGCTTCGATTTTCAGCGCGGTCAGCCGCGTCCCGACGATGGTGTACGACCTGCTGGTCGGCGGGGCGATCACGGC
The DNA here is from genome assembly GCA_902805635.1 of uncultured Chloroflexota bacterium. GTDB lineage: Bacteria > Chloroflexota > UBA11872 > UBA12225 > UBA12225 > CADCTC01. The sequence goes on along the minus strand of CADCTC010000122.1, from coordinate 176 downwards.
GGCGCTGGTGCCGGTGTTCTCCGAGATCGCCGGCCGATCTGAGCGGCGGATGACGGCGCCGGACGGCACAGGCGCCGATGACGGTGGTGCTGCCAGCGACGAGCCGGGTGGGAGGGCGGCGCGGAGCGAAGACGAACTGCGGGTGGTGTCGGGAGCGGTGTTGGGGCTGGCGTTGA
>CADCTC010000121.1:44381-101731 GCA_902805635.1 uncultured Chloroflexota bacterium | reverse complement strand
GGGGTAAGCCTCACAGGGCGGCGACGAGGAGCAGGTGCTCCACCACATCCGTACGCACGTGCTGCCTAGGGTGCAGGGGGCGGACCCGCGCGACCCGGACGCGCTAGGACGGCGGTTGGCCAACCTGGCCGCCAGCCGCGCCGGGGCAACCGCGGTCTCAGCCGTGGAACAGGCGCTGTGGGACATCACCGGCCAGGCCTATAGTCAGCCCATCTGGCGCCTGTTGGGCGGCAAGGCACGCCCGCGCGTGTGGGTCTACGCCAACATCAACCGCAGCACCTGGGACCGCTCGCCCCAAGGGTTTGCCGAAAACGCGAAGCGCGCGGTGGCGCAGGGCTTCCGTGCCATCAAGCTGGCGGCGTTCGACGATATGCCCCGCCTGGACACTGCCGAGGCGTTTGCCACCGCCGAGCTGGGCATCCAGCGCGTGATGGCGGTGCGCGAGGCGGTGGGACCGGACATCCCGGTGCTGCTTGACCTGCACTGCCATTTCAACAGCGCCTGGGCCATCCGCGTGGCACGGCGTCTGGAGCCGGCCAGCCTCTTCTGGTATGAGGACCCCGTCCCGCGTGATGACTGGGAGGGGCTGGCGCGCGTGCGCGCGGAGATCGAGCAGCCGGTGGCGGCCGGGGAGGCGTTCTACGGACTCGAGCCATTCTGGCGGCTGTGTACCACCGGCAGCGTGGACGTGGTGATGCCGGACGTGAAGCACTGCGGCGGGCTGGGTCTGCTCAAGCGCATCGCCACGCTGGCCGAGGCCGCGCACGTCCAGGTGGCCCCCCACAATCCCAGCGGCCCTGTGGCGATGGCGCACTCGGTGCACGCCTGCGCCGCGCTGCCCAACTTCACCATCCTGGAGTACGCGTTCGGTGAGGCCGACTGGCGCCCGGAGCTCGTCGAGCCGGCTGAGCGCTTCGTGGACGGCTACGTCGAGGTATCCGATGCCCCGGGCCTGGGCATGCGGCTGAACGAGGCAACACTAGCCGCCCACCAGTAGCCGTGCAGCGGGGGCACCTTGGTACGCTGAGTGCAGGCATTGTCGCAGTACAGCGACATTGCCCCGCCCTATGTCCTCCAGCCAAGGCCCATTGCGCACACCGTCCCGGCCGCCTCGCGGCCGCTCTTCGGTGCCGCCTGCCAAGCTGACGCCGCCCCGTCCGACCAGCTCAGTTGTCCCCGGTGACCGGCTGCGCACCGCCGGCGCCAGGAGCGCGGCGGGCGGGATGCCGCCGGGATCGGGAACGCAGCAGGCGCCGCGCCCAGCCGGGAGGCAGGCAACCGCAGCGGCAACAACTCCACCCGCGGTACCCCCGCCACACGCGCTGAGCGTGCTGTTGGTGGAGGACGACGAAAGCGTGCGGTTGACGCTGGAGGGCGTGCTGGAGATGGACGGGCACCGCATCACCACTGCCACCACGGTGGACGAGGCGCTGGCGCAGCTAGACGTGGGGCACTTCCAGGCGGTTATTAGTGACTTCCAGCTCAACGACGACTCCGGCCGCACCGGCCTGCATGTACTCGCGGAGGCGACCCGCCGCGCGCCGGAGAGCACCACCATCCTGGTCACCGGCTATCCCTCCGCCCAGCTGATGGAGGCGGCGCGCAGCCAGCCCGTCACCACCACGCTGATCAAGCCGTACCCGCTGGAGGACCTCAAGGCGGCGCTGGCGGGCCAGCCACCGGCGGACTAGGGAGCCGGCGCCGCTCGGGTAACGCGCGGTCTATGCGCTGCGGCGACCGTTCCCACCCCCGCTGGCGCGCTTCATGCTCTATCGTTTTCGGCGATGGCGCTTGAAATGGCGGTGCGGCTGGTGAGTATCGATCCGCAGGGCGGCCCCTGCGCCGTCTACCTGCACGGGGTAGGCGAAACAGGCGCCGCCGTGTTCTTGCCCATCGTCATCGGCCGCAATGAGGCCGTGGCGCTGGCCATGTCGCAGCAGAAGACGCCCCGTCCACTCTCGCACGACCTGATCGTCGCCACCATCGCGCAGTTGGGTGGCGAGGTGCGCCGCATCACCATCGATTCAGTGCGTGAGGGGATCTTTTACGCCACTGTCCACGTTGCCAAGGACGGAGACACCAGGACGGTGGACTGCCGGCCATCGGACGCGATCAACGTGGCGGTGCGCGCCGGCGTCTCCATCTGGGTGGACGACTCGGTGCTGACCGAGGCAGGTGTGGAGTCCAGCCCCCTGGACGACGCCGATGCGGAGAGCGAGCGCCCGTCCGAGCCGCAGATCACCGAGGACCAGCTCGGTCCATTCCGCGAAGTGATCGGCAGCCTCGACCTCAAGAAACTGGGCGACTCCGACTAGGGACTCCCTCTCCCAGGAGGAGAGGGTTGGGGTGAGGGCAGCACCAGCACCTCAAGTACCGCGCACGTGTGCCCAGCGCGTCGCCACGTGGCACACTGCCGGCAGGTAGCCATGTCCCCATCCGCCCGCCCACTCTCTCATTCTGCCTCGATCGCCGCCGCCTTCCTCGCTGCCGCTGAACGCAGCCCGGACAAGCCCTGCCTGCTCTTCGAAGGCGAGCGCATCACGTACGCGCAGTTGCGTGACCAGGCGCTGCGCTGGGCCGCCGCGCTACGCGCCTGGGGCCTCCGGCCGCAAGAGCGAGTGGCGCTCTACCTGGAAAACAGCCCCACCTTCCTCGCCTCCTACCTCGGCACCCACCTGGCGAGCGGCATCGTGGTGCTGGTGAACACCCAATACCGCCAGGTGGAGCTGCGACACATCCTGAGCGACTCAGCCGCGCGCCTGTGCCTGACGGACGCCGCCGGCCAGGCTGAGTTGGCGCGCGTGAGCCATGAGCTCACTGCGCTGGAGCAGGTGATAGTGGCGGACACCGCCGCCTCCTTTCTCGCGGTCGCCCAACCCGCGGAGCTGCCGCCGCCGAACCCAGACGACGTAGCGGTGCTGGCCTACACTTCCGGCACCACCGGGCGCGCCAAGGGCGCCATGCTGACCCACGCCAACCTGGTGGCCAACAGCGCGGCCGTGACGCAGGCCTGGCGCTGGTCCGCGGACGACACGCTGCTGCTGGCGCTGCCACTCTTCCACGTGCACGGGCTGTGCGTTGGCATGCACGGGACCTGGCTGCTGGGCGCCAACGCCGAGCTCCACCGCCGCTTTGACGCGACCGCCATCTACGACCGGCTGTTGGCTGATGGCAGGCCGCAGCCGGGGCAAGGCCACGGAGAGGGCCAGGTCCAAGCCCACAGGCACCACCAGGGGCACGACCAGGGGCGGATCACTATGTTCTTCGGCGTACCGACGATGTACACGCGCCTGATCGCCGAGGCGGAGCGTCGCCTGGCGGCCGGCGAGCCGCTACCGGCGCCGCTGCGCCTGTATGTCTCCGGCTCCGCGCCGCTAAGTGTGCACACGTTCGAGACGTTCGAGCGGCTGTTCGGCCAACGCATCCTCGAGCGCTACGGCATGAGCGAGACGATCATGAACCTCACCAACCCGTATGACGGCGAGCGCCGCCCCGGCACCGTAGGCATGCCCTTTCCCGGGCAGCAGGCGCGCATCGTGGATGTACGTACGCGCGCGCCCATTCACCACGAGACGCCGGGAGAGATCCAGGTGCGCGGCCCGCACGTCTTCAAGGGCTACTGGCAGCGACCCGACGCCACCGCTGACGCATTCGCGGATGACGGCTGGTTCAACACCGGCGACCTGGGATGGCGCAGCGCCGATGGCTACTTCACCATCTCCGGCCGCGCGCGCGAACTGATCATTACCGGCGGCTACAACGTCTACCCGCGCGAGGTCGAAGAGGTGCTGCAAACGCACCCCGCAGTGGCAGAGGCCGCCGTGCTCGGCTTGCCCGACTCTGAGTTCGGCGAGCAGATCGCCGCCGCCGTCGTGCTCGAGCCGGGCGTTACCGCCACCGCTGCCACTGCCGAACAACTGGTGGACCACTGCCGCGATCAGCTGGCGAGCTACAAGAAGCCCAGGCGCATCTTCTTCGTCGAGTCACTGCCCCGCAACGCGATGGGCAAGATCCAGAAGCATGTGCTCAAGGAACAGCTAGACCACCAGGCGTAGGGCTCGTCCCGTGCCGTCCTGCTGCCCATCTTGTGCGGGACCGCCGGGTGTCGGGCAAGGGCTCGCCCCTTGCCCTCTCTGCGCCCGCATGCTTTACGCGCGCAGTTTCCCGTAGAGGAACGCAGCGAGCACACGCGCGCAATCGACGATGCGGTGCGTCTCGCCGTATTCGGCGGCGGTATGGGCCTGGCCGGGCACGCCGGCACCGCAGACAACAGCGGGGGTGCCAGCGAAGCGCGGCAGGTAGCACGCGTCGCTCCAGGCAGGGTTGACGCCGATGGGCGGCTCCTGGCCGAGCACGCGGCGGTGCGTCGCCGCTAGGTCCTGCACCAGCGGATGGTCCTCCGTTAGCTCGAAGGGGATCAGGTCCTTGATCCAGTCGATGACCGGCGGATGCTCGGCCAGCCAGGGGTCCGCGGCGCAGCGCTCGCGCACCAGCTGCTCGAAGCGGGCGCGGCCGGGCGCGTTCCCGAACCCGTGGCCGGCTGCTTCGGCGGCGAAGGCGTCGGCAGCGGGGTAGCTCATGTTGAGGCTCATGCTGGCGGCGCCGGCCACCACGGCCGGGTGGGTGCCGCCGCGGAAGAGACCCAGGTTGACGTTGCGCCCCGCGCCAAGCGCCTCGCGCTCCGCTTTGTAGACGTCGAGTGCTTCTTTGGCCACCAGCGCCTTCTCGATGGCGCTGACGCCGCCCGGTCGTGCCGGGTGGCCGCTGCGCCCCTGCACGTGCACGTCCACCGTGAGCACGCCCCCATAGCTGCGCCACACTTCGGGGCCGGAGCCGTCGGTACACAGCGCCAGGTCGGCCAGACGCCCGTTACCGTCGGGGCGGAGGTCCCCGCCGAACAACTCGCCGCGGCGCGCCCGGTCGATCCAGGCCAGCGCTCCGGCGCCGGAGCCGTTGCTCTCCTCCTCCACCACGCTGGCAAACACGATGCGTCCATGTAGCTCATGGCGGACGTCGTGCAGCGCCTGCAGCGCCGTGAGCGCGGCGGCGAGCCCGCCCTTCATGTCGCTGCTGCCGCGCCCCCACAGCCGGCCATCCTCAATGCGGCCGGACAACGGGTCGTCGAGCGTCATGTCGTCCACGCCGACGGTGTCCATGTGGCACTGCAACACCACCGTTGGACCACCGGCCCCATAGGCCAGCTCCGCCAGCAGGTTGGGACGGTCTGAGAAATCGCGGTCGCGCGGGCCGAGCACGCCCAGGCGTGTATAGACGTCCGCGGGGCAGTCGAACAGTTCGGTGCGGGCGCCTAGCTCTTCGAGCAGCGGGCGGATCAGCCGCTGGCCGTGCCCCTCGTTGCCGGGGTGGGCATCGCCACTGTGGCGGTTGACGGTGTTCAGCCGCACCAGCGCCTGCGTCAGCTCGATTGCGTGCGGACCCAGCGCCTCGGCACGCCGGGCGGCATCCAGGGAGGCGCTGTCGGAGGAGGCAGGCCCGTTGGTCATGTTGGTCACACCGGCAACCCGACTTCCGCCAATTCCACGGGCAATCCACCGCGCTCCATCGAGAGGTTGGCTGCTTCCTGGAAGGCGACGACTTCAATCAGCTCCTCGCCGGAGACGGGACTCTGGCCGCTCTGGAGCATCGCGATGATGTGATTGAGCAGCTCGCGATAGGCAAACGAGGAGGTGCGGGTGACGATCACCTGCTTCTCGGTGATGGCCGTGAAGCCGCTCTCCCGCGCTCCCGCGCGGATGCCGCGCACGGAAGCAAGGCGCCCGTCGGCCCACTCGCCGAGTGCGTGGTCGGCGCCCTCGGTGCGCACGCAGCGCACCCGGCGGCAGCCGCGGCTCATGAGGCTGTAGACGCTCTCCACGGCGTGCACGCCATAGTGAAAAAAGCCGGGGTTACGCGGGTGCTGGGAGGCGGGACTGAATGCGTCAACGCCCATCACGGCGCCCAACTCCCCGCGCCGCGCCTTCACGTCCTGGTGCGGCAGGTCGAAGCGGTGCGACGACGCGGAGAGCAGCGGCACGCGACGCTGCCGCGCCGCCGTAACAATGGCGACGGCATCGCGCGTGGAGCAGGCCAGTGGCTTGTCGATCCAGGTGGGGATGCCGGCCTCGATGAACGGCAGCGCGCGCTCCAGGTGCACTTGGCCGTCGTTGGACTCGATGAAGACGGCGTCGATCTCACCGATGAGCTGCTCCGGCCTGTCCACGATGCGGACGCCGTAGCCGCGCAGCTGTTCGGTGAAGGGGCCCACGCGCACCTGGCTGACCAGCGACGGCAGCGGCACGGCAGCGACCACCTGGGCGCCGTCTACCCAGTGCTCCTGGGCGATCTCCAGGTGATTGAGGCGCTGGGTGAAGGCGACGACGTGGCTGGTGTCGCAGTCCACCAGTCCGATCTTTATGGGCATACGCAACTCGCAATCCGTCAGAAACTGGTGAGCTGTTCGGTGAGCTGCTGGGCGCGTTGGGTGAATTCGGGCACGGACATCTTGCCCGTCTTGGCCTCGGTGAAGACCTTGTCGATCTCGGTGCGTGCCTTGCCCTGGTCCTTCAGGAGGAAGTAGAGCCAGCCGTCCACCCTGGAGCGCTGCGCCATGCTGAGGAACGCCTTGGGGTCGACCCCCATCTTCTGCTGGAAGTCACGCATCGTGATCTCGGATTTGGTGTTCAGCAGGGGTGAAACGATGTGCCCGTCGGAGAGGACGTAGCGCGCATTGGTCTCCGGGCGCAGCCAATACTTGAAGACCTCCCAGGCGCCGTCCTTGTTCCTGGCGGTGGAGTCCATGTAGAGCGCGTGCACGCTGATGCGCGCCGCGACGTTGCGTGGCTCGGTCGGGCTGGGCGTATAGGGCATGGCGGCGATGCCCCACCGGAAGTCCGGCTTGGTGGCGAGATTGAAGATGCCCTTCATCGCTACCTTGCTGGTGAGGAACGAGTCCTGGCCCGACGTGGCGCGTAGAGGGCTCAGCTGCTCGGTGGTAGGCCACACCTGGTGGCGCAGCTGGAGGTCGATCCAGTACTGCAGGCCGCGCTGGAACCCCGGCGTGTTGATGGTGACCTTCTTATTCTTGATGTCCACCGGGCCGTAGCCGAACCACGTGGGCCAGTTCATCCAGTCCACCCCTCCCGTGAATTTGCCCTCCATACCGAACTGCTGCGTACCCCTGGTGAGCTTCTTCGCGTAGTCGAGGAAGGTGTCCATGTTCCAGGACTTGTCGTCCGGGTCCTGGGGCGGCGGCTTGAGACCGGCCGCCTCGAAGAGGTCCAGGTTATACGCCAGCGCGTCGGCCGAGATGCTGACAGGCAGGCCCCACAGCCTGCCCGAAGCATCCTTCATGGCTGCGATGGAATCGGGGATCCAGGCCTTCTCGTCGAGCTTGTCGCGCTTGAAGAAGGGGCCGATGTCGCCGATGATCGACTCAATCTCGCGCCACAGGCGGGGCCACTCCCACATGTCCGCCGGGGTGCCGGCGGCGTGGAAGGTGGTGGCCTTGGTCATCACGTCGGTCTCGGCGCTGGTGGTGGGGACGAACTCCACCTCCAGCCCTCGCGGCTTGAGCTCCTTGTTGGCCTCCTCGTACATGGCCATCTGCATGTCCAGCCGCGGCGATGAGGTCTGCAGGGAGAGCACCACCACCTTACCTGTGGCCTTGGACGCGGCAGCCGGGGCGCTCTGCCCCTGGCCGCCGGCGCCGCAGGCAGCCAGGAAGGCGGGCGCGACGGCGGTGAGCAGTAGGTGACGCCTGGTCAGCATGGCGCGTTCTCCTCCGCGGCGGCGCTATTTCTTCTTCAGCGCCTGGTTCATGGCGGTCTTCGACTCGGCGATCGCCTGACGCGCTGGCTTCTGGCCCGTCTGCACCTCAGTGTACGCCTTCGCGTAGATGGTGTTCACGTCCGAGAACGTCTCCGGGTACCTGGTCGGGCGCACCTTGTTGGAGCTTTCTAGATACGCCGCGGCGCTCTCCCACGGCAAGAGGAGCCGCTCATGCTCCTTGCTCCCCAGCAGGCTCTTCAGCCACGGCACCGTCAGGTGGCGCTCCAGCATCACCTTTGCCCCATCCGGCCCGGACATGAAGGTCAGGAACTCCCATGCGGCGTCCGGGTTCTTGCCACCCTTGACCAGGTGCGCGCCGATCGGATTGCCGCGCACGACGCGCCCGCCCTTGCCCTTGGGGATCGGGGCCATCCCCTTCTCGAACGTGGTGGGGATGAGCAACCCGACGACATCCGTGGTCATGATCTCCATCCCGGCGCGCCCGGCGGAGATGGCGCCGCCGCTGCCGCGCCAGCCAGTCGTGCGCAGCGTATCGGCGTCCATAGAAACCCCATGCCGGTGCGTCAGGTCGGCCTGGAACTGGATCGCCTCCAGCGCGTCCGGTGTGTCCAGCGCCACCTCCGTGAGCTCCTTGTTGAGCATGTCGCCTCCCATCGACCAGATGAAGGTCAGCTGCTGGTCAAGCGCGTTAGTGGTCCACGGCGAGCCGTAGATCTTGTTCTCAGCTGTGCCGATGGTGAGCTTGCGCGCCAGGTCCAGGTACGTCTCGAAGGTCCACTTGCCCTCCTTCTCCCACTGGTCGGGCGTCTTCAGTCCCTGGCGGGCGAAGAGGTCCTTGTTGAAATAGAGCGCGTGGGGTGACCAGTTGTTGGGCATGGCGTAGCGCGTCTCGCCGCGCCCCCAGTACTCCAGGACCATCGGGTTGACGTCCTGGGCGCGCTTATCCTTCTTGATGAAGGGCGCCAGGTCGAGCAGCGCGCCGATGTTGGCGAAGGGGTGGTAGTTGCGCGGCAGCGCGTGGTGGATGTCCGGCGGGTCGCCCGCGGTGATCATGGTCAGCGCCGCCTGGTCACGGTCGCCGCTGGGCATGATCGGCTCGATCTTGACCGGCGTGCCGCGCTCGTTCCACAGCTCCACGATCTTCTGCGCGCCCGCGCCGAAGGTGGTCTGGCTCGACTGCGCGAAGCTGCCCGTGTAGCGCAGCGTCACCGGCGCCATCGACTTGATATCGGTCGCGGGCGAGGCAGTGGCCCCGCCGCCACAGGCTGCCAGCGCAGCCCCGCCCGTCACCGCGGCCGCCACGGCCGCGCCACGCGTCATGAGTGCCCTGCGAGTGCTCCCATTCATGTGTGCAATTCCCTTCGTTTGAGGGGCCATACTATCACCGACCAGGCGCCGGGTCGACACGGGTCAACGCGGATCAGGGGCTTCCAGGTGCGATGAGCTCCTGCTCGGTCTCGTGGTTGGCCGCGAGCCAGGCGCGGAAGTCGGCGGGGGTAGTGAAGAACGTGGGGCCATTGGTTGTGCGCACTGGGTCAGTGAATGGCTGGTCGATGTGGTCGATTACACTGACGCCCGGAAAGTGACGGACGGCACGATAAGATGAGTGGCGAGAACACACTGATGGGCAAGGTGGCGGTGGTCACCGGCGGCGGACGGGGGATCGGCCGTGCCATCGCGCGCCAGCTGGCGCGCGAGGGGGCGGACGTGGCGCTGTGCGCCCGCACCCGGGAGGAGACCGACGCCGTGGCGCAGGAGCTGCGCCAGTTGGGCCGCCGTGCGCTGGCGCAGTCGGTGGACGTGTCCAATTGGGAGCAAGTGCAGGCGTTTGCCGGCGCCGTGGCCGGCGAGCTGGGGCGCGTGGACGTGCTGGTGAACAACGCGGGCGGCGGCGTGGAGCGCGAGACGCCCATCGCCCAGAGCGACCCGCAGCGCTGGTGGCGCGCTATCGAAGTCAACCTGCAGGGCACCTACCTCGTCACGCGCGCCTTCCTGGAGCACCTGAATGATGGCGCGCGCCTGGTCAACATCGGCTCCGGCATGGGCCACGAGGCGCCACGCGGCAACAATTCCTCCTATAACGTCGCCAAGGCGGGCGTGAACATGTTCACCCAGGCGCTGGCGGTGGAGGTCTGGGAGCGCGGCATTCTCGTCAACGAGGTGTTGCCCGGCCTGGTGGCAAACGGCCTGGACCCCGAAACCAAGTTGGAAGAGGCCCGCCGCCGCGGCGCTGCGCCCCGCTTCGCACCCAGCGAGCGCCTCAAGCACCCCGACCGCGTGGCCGAGCTGGTCCTGTGGCTCGCCACCCGCGGTGAAGACGGCCCCACCGGCCAGACCTTCTCCCTGGCGCGCCGGCCGCTCTGAAGGGTCGGTCTACACCGTACACTGGGCGCCACCACGATGTCCGGTAAACAGCCGCAGCAACCACAGCAGCTTCAACAGCGGCAACCGAACCTGCTGGTCATCATGACCGACCAGCAGAAGGCAACGGCGATCGATCTCTACGGCGGCCAGGTCCGCACGCCGAACCTGAGCCGGCTGGTGGCCGACGGCATCCTCTACGAGCAGGCATACACGCCGCATCCGCTGTGCGTGCCGGCGCGCGTCTCGTTCTGGACCGGCCGCTGGCCGCACCAGCACGGCGCGCGCACCAACGAGATCCCCATGCCGCGCGGCGAGACGCACTTCGCGCGCGTGCTGCGCGACCACGGCTACCGCCTGGGCCATTTCGGGAAGAACCACTGCTTCACCCAGGAAGACTTCGATACGTGCTTCGACCGCGTCTTCCTGGCCGGCCACGGCGATAACTTGGGCCCCAACGTGACGCAGGTCTACTCCGGCCCACTGCGCGGCGAGCCGCAGCCCGACGAAGGGATGCGCCGTCCCGTAGCACGCGTGCGCAGTGAGCCCAAGGAAGAGTCGGCCACGTACCGCGTGACCGAGGAAGCCGCTCGTTTCTTGGAAGAGCACGCCGCGCAGGGCGCCGTCCCCACCGAACAGCCGGTCTGCCTGTGGGTGTCAATCCCGGACCCGCATACCCCCCTCCAGGCGCCCGAGCCGTACGCCTCCATGTACCCGCCGGAGAGCGTATCGCTGCCACCCTGGCGCGAAGGCGAGCTGGACACGAAGCCCGAGCGCCAGCGAGTCTTTCAGCACCTGCTGCACTACGATGAGCTGCGCGAGGAAGACGTACGGCTGGCGGCGAGCATCTACTACGGCATGATCGCCTTCATCGACGAGCGCGTCGGCTTCCTGCTGGACACGCTGGACCGCCTGGGTATGCGCGAAGACACGATCGTCGTGTTCACCAGCGACCACGGCGACTACATCGGCGAGCATCACCTGCTGGCCAAGTCCAACGCCTTTTACGACGCGCTGACTCGCGTGCCGCTGCTCGTCTCCTGGCCCGGCCACACCAACGGCAGCCAGCGCCGTACGGAGCCCGTCTCCACCCTGGACGTGATGCCCACGCTGCTCAAGTTGGCCGGAGTACCACTGCCGGATGGCGTTGCAGCCACGCCCCTGCCGGGCACGCCCCTCGCCGAGGGCGCCACGGCAGCGCGTGACGCCGTCTACTCCGAGTACGGCGCCGGCGGGCCCGCCATCACGATGGATATTGCGCAGCGGCTCTGTCCGCCTGGGCAGCCCCGCCGCCTGCCGCCGTTATTGCGCGAGCGCGAAGGCGAGGGCCACCCCAAGATGGTGCGCACTGGCCGGTGGAAGTACGTCTACGACTCGACCGCTCCAGCGGAAGAGCTCTACGACCTCGAGACCGACCCCTGGGAGCTCACCAACCTCGCCTCAGACCCGGCGCACGTCCAGGCCGTCAGCGAGCTACGCCGCCGCCTGCTGGACTGGATGCTGGAAACCGAGAACGCCCGCCCAGTCCCCCTCGGCTACGACGTGGCGCGGCTCACCGGTGCATCCACTTCAGCCCACCCGGTGGCTTGAGTGGCTCCCCTCTCCTGTGGGAGAGGCGGGTGAATGCGCCCCCCGGGGGGAATCAGGGCGCAGAGGGCCGGGCCCTGGGAAGGTGAGGTCTTTCAGCACCTAGCACTTCCTCAGTGTGCTCCCCCAGTTGGGGCGGCGGCGTGCGCACCGTGCCTGGTGTGGCGGAGAGCTTCACGGGTGGCGCCACCAGGCGGATGGGACCGAGCGTGGCGTGCTCCACCACCTGCACCATGCTGTTAGCCGCGGCCTGGGGATGATGGTAGACAGCGCCGGGTGCGAGCACCTCGCCACAAAGCACGTCGTGCGCCTCCAAGATGGAGAGCCACTCGGCGGTGGTCTTCTCCAGCAGCCGCGCCGCCAGGATGGCGCGCATTTCCTCCGCGTGTTTGGGCTGCGCCAGGCGCTCCAGCGTGCTGAAGCGTGAGTCCTGCGCGTAGTCGGGCAGGCCCAGCGCGCGGCAGACGTTGGCCAGCGGGTCCGGGCGGAACCAGCCCACCAGCGTGATAAAGCCGTCCGCCGTGCGGTAGATGGCCTGCAGCGGGTGGTCGTGGTCCGAAACGCCACTATCGCGCTCGCCCAGGTTGAGGCGGCTTACCTCGTCCCACTGCTGGAGCGCCAGCAGCCCATCCAACAAGGACACCTCCACGCGCTGCCCCTCTCCCGTGCGCTCGCGCGCCAGCAGCGCCAGCAAGATGCCCTGCGCCAGTAGCTGGCTAGCGGTGAAGTCGGAGAGCGTCGTGGGCACGGCACGGGGTACGCCCTCGCCGCGCGCGGCGCAGACGTGGCAGACATTCTTCGCCGCCAGTCCGGCCAGTGACTGGCCCAGCAGCTCATGCCCCGGCTTCTTCGCCTCCGCCATTGGTCCGGACGAGCCCCAGCCGGAGCCCTCGGCGTAGATCAGGCGCGGGTTGAGCGCGTGCAGGCGCTCGTAGCCTAGCCCAAGCGACTCCATCACACCCGGCCGGAAGTTGTGCACCAGCACGTCTACCGTGGCCGCCAGCCGCTCGACCGCGGCGATAGCCTCCGGCGACTTCAAGTCCAGCGCCACGCTGCGCTTGTTGCGGTTCATCGCAAGGTAACGCGTGCTCTCGCGCCCCGTTCCCTCCCCCGTGAAGGGCGCAAACGCGCGCGCCAGGTCGCCGCTGCCGGGCCGCTCCACCTTGATCACGTCCGCGCCGAAGTCGGCCAGTACCTGGGTAGCCGCCGGGCCCAGGATCACCTGGGTGAAGTCAAGCACGCGGATGCCGTCCAGCGCGTTCATCTCTGGGTTCCTGGGAGCTGAAGGTACCATCCGATGGAGGCAACCAGATGGGCAGAGTTGAGAACAAGGTGGCGCTGGTCACCGGCGGCGGCTCGGGGATCGGGGCCGCAACGTGCCGCACCCTAGCGCGCGAGGGCGCGGCGGTAGCGGTGGTGGACTACCGGCTGGAGCCGGCCGAAGACGTGGCGCGTGCGGTCCGTGACGCCGGTGGGCGCGCCATTGCCGTGCAGGCAGACGTGCGCAAGGAGCCCGACGTGCAGGCGGCTGTGCAGCGCGCCGTGGACGAGCTGGGCGGCCTGCACGTCGTCTTCGCCAACGCCGGCATCAACGGCATGCAGTGCCCCATCGAGGAGATGACGCTGGACGAGTGGTACGCCACCATCGACACCAACCTCACCGGCACCTTCCTCTCCATCAAGCACTCCATCCCGCACCTGCGCGCGGCCGGCGGCGGATCTGTGGTGGTGACGGCTAGCGTCAACGGCTTCAAGCTGTTCAGCGCCGCGGGCTATTCCGCCTACTCCACGTCCAAGGCGGGGCAGGTAGCCTACGCCAAGATGGCCGCGCAGGAGCTGGCGCGCTGGGACATCCGCGTCAACGTGATCTGCCCCGGCGCCATCAAGACCAACATCAGCGAGCGCACCTATCAGCGCAACCTCGAGAAGGTGCGCTGGGACATGCGCATGCCCGGCCGCGGCTGGGGGCAGTCCATGGAAGACGACGCCGGCACATTGCAGCGCTTCCCGCCGCTCTACGGCCGCTCCGCCGACGCCAGTGAGGTGGCCGACCTGGTCCTGTTCCTTGCCTCTGACGAGAGCAAGTACATCACCGGCGCAGAGATCCTGATCGACGCCGGGATGACGCTTCTGCGCGGATAGGAGCTGGCCAGTCAGCTACCGCGCGAACGGGGAATCCGCGGGCGTACTGTGTCGCCGGTGACGGAAAGAAAACCTGCGCAGCGGATCAGAATGGGATGGCCTGCGCTAGGTAGTCCTCGCGCAGGTCGTGGCCCAGGCCAGGCCGGTCGGAGACGTGGAAGTAGCCGCCGCGCACGTCAAAGGCCGGGGTCATGGCGCGGTTGTACTGCTCCAGTTCGGAGTAGGCGATCTCCAGCCGATAGAAGTTGGCGGTGGCCATCATCGTCTGCGCCCCCGCTACCAGCGTGATGGGGCCGGTGGCATCGTGCGGGCTGACCGGCACGAAGAACGCCTCCGCCATCGTGGCGATGCGCCGCAGTTCGGAGATGCCGCCGGTGCGGATCACGTCCGGCATGATGTACTCGGCCAGCTTCTTCTCCAAGATGGGCCGGAACTGCCAGCGGGTGTAGAGCCGCTCCCCCACGCACACCGGCACGGGAGAGCGCTGGCGGAACTGCTCCAGCGCGTCCGGGTTCTCCGGCGGCACCGGCTCCTCGAACCAGCCGATGCGGTACGGCGCGATCAGGTTGGCCAGGCGCACCGCCGTCGGCACGTCGAAGCGGCCGTGCGCGTCGATGAGAATCTCTACGCCCTGTCCCACGGTCTCACGGATGGCGCGGACGATCTCCGCCGCGTGCGCCTCGTCCGCCGCGTCGTAGCCCGCGCCGTGCTTCTGGAAGTCATGCTTGTGCTGCTTGAAAGGGTCCAGCTTGAGCGCGGTGTGCCCCTCGTCCACCGTCCGCTTCGCTGCCCTTCCAAAGTCGTCGGGCGTGACGCAGCCGCTAAACCAGCCATTTGAGTACAGCAGCAGCTTCTCGCGGTACGCGCCGCCTAGCAGCTCGTAGACCGGCAGGCCCAGCTCCTTGCCGCGTAAGTCCCACAGCGCGATGTCCACGCCGCTGATTAGCGCTGAGACGAACCCAAGTGAGCCGAGCGAGCTGAAGCTGGTGTACAGCTTGTACCAGAGATACTCGATGCGGCTGGCGTCCTCCCCCACCAGCAGCGGCCCCAGCCGGCTTGCCGCCGCGGCCACCACTGGGCTGTTGGGGCCACTGCTCACCTGGCCGATGCCGTACATGCCGTTCTCGGCCTCGATGCGCACGAACACCCACGGGTAGCGCGTCCCCGGCAGGTGATAGGCCGTCACCCCGCTGATCTTCAGTCCCATTATGTGCCCCACTCTAGCACGGTGACTGAACGCGGAGAGAGGTCGATGCTGCCGGTCCACTGGTCGATTCGTCGGGTAGTGGGGCTCACGGCATCGGGGTGCTCCACCGTGTTCTGCTGCATGCCGTCGGGGCCGGTGAGCTCGTGGACCTGGACCGATTGCCGCGCGGCCGCCGGCACGGAGGCAAGGTCGATGCGCAGCGTGGCGCGGTCGGTCTCGTGGAGGTTCACCACCGCCACCGACAGGTGGCCGTCCGCACGCAGCGTGGCGACGGCATCCACGTAGGGCACGTCCTTGATGGGCTTTGGCCGCGGCTCCGGCCGGCCGTAGACGTGGACGGCGATATCGGCCGAGAGTGTCTCGCGCGCCGCCGCGTCGTCCGCGACCACGGCCGCGTCCAGAACGGTGCGGCCGGTGTGGTTCGCATAGAACTCGAAGACGTGGTAGAGCGGACTCTTGACCAGCGCAGTCGGAGTGGTGTGCAGCATGCCCAGTGCGTTGACCATCTGCGCCAGGTTCGCCATGGTCACGCGCCGGCACTGGCGGTACATGGCGTTGAACACGCCGGCCGCAAAGATGCCGTCCTTGAGGGCATAGAACTCCTCCCACGGCCGGCTGCGCCCGCGGTACCAGACGTTCCACTCGTCGAACGAGATCTCTATCGGCGCGTCCTTGGCCAGACCGGCCTCGGCCACGTCCAGCACGCTGCCCAGCAGCTTGAGGCGGCGCTCCACCGCCGCTGCGGCTGCCACGGTGCCGTAGTGGGTGTCGTTGCCCCAGTACTGGTGGATGGAGATGTAATCCACCACAGGTCCGGCCCGGCGCAGCACCTCCAGGTCCCATTCAGGGTCGTCGGCGCCCACCGCGATCACCTTGACGCCGGGATCGACCGACTTGAGGAAGCGCGCGTACTGCACGCATTTGTCGGCGTATGCCGCGGCGGTGGTGTGGCCCACCTGCCACGCGCCGTAGACCTCGTTGCCGATCCCCCAGTACTTCACCCGGTACGGCTCGGTGCGGCCCAGCTCGCGCCGCCACTTCGCGTGGTAGGTGGGGTATTGATCCGCGTCCAGATTGCAGTACTCCAGCCAGCGGACCGCCTCGTCTAAGGTGCCCGTGCCGGTGTTGAGGCAGATGTACGGCTCGCACGGCTGGTCATCCGTAGAGAGGGCGGCGCAATAGGCCAGGAACTCCTCCGTGCCGAAGGTGTCCGGCTCCACGCTGCGCCACGCCAGGTCAAAGCGAGCGGGGCGCTTCTCCTGCGGCCCTATGCCGTCTTCCCAGTGATAGTTGGAGGCGAAGTTGCCGCCCGGCCATCGGAGGATGGGAACGCCAATCGCGCGCACCGCTTCCAGCACGTCGGTGCGGAAGCCATGCTCGTCGGCCAGTGGCGATCCCGGCTCGTACACGCCGCCATAGATGCAGCGCCCGAGGTGCTCGATGAAGTGGCCAAAGAACATCGGGTGGACTTCGCCGACGCGGCGATCGGGGTCGATGCGGAGGGAGTACTGCATGGGGTGGTCACTTTCTCAAGTCACGCCTGCCGGTGAGGCGAAGGGTACTGAGCGGCGCCGCCGTGCAGGCATAATCGGCGGCCGAACGAGGGTTAGTGTATGGAAAGCCGGTGGAACGAGGCGGACGCGGCGGCGCAGCCGGAGCTGGATGGACTGCTCTACGCCAGCCGCCAGACCGGGGCCGATCCCGGCTTGGTGCTGTGGGGCGGCGGCAATACCAGCGTGAAGCGGGAGGAGACCGACTTCCGCGGCCGGCGCGTGCCGGTAATGCGCATCAAGGGCTCCGGGTCTGACCTGCGCACCATCCAGACCAAAGACTTCCCCGGCGTCCGGCTGGACGACGTGCTGCCGCTGGCGGAGCGAGAGGCGATGAGCGACCAGGACATGGTGGCGTACCTGGCGCAGACGCTGATGGAGCCAGGCAGCCCGCGACCCAGTATCGAGACGCTGCTGCACGCCTTCCTGCCTGCGCGGTTCATCGTGCACACCCACGCCGACGCCATCCTGGCGCTCTCGAATACGGGCCGGGGCGCGGCGCTCGTACGAGACGCGCTGGGGCAAGGAGCCGTCTGTGTGCCCTACCAGCGTCCCGGCTTCTCCCTGTCCAGGGAAGTGGGGCAGGCGTATGCCGCGGCCGTCCGCGCACGAGCGGAGTGGCCGGCGGAGGGCTGCATCATCCTGGAAAAGCACGGGCTGGTGACGTGGGGCGACACGGCGCGCGAGGCGTACGAGCGCACAGTAGCGGTGGTGACCCAGGCGGAGGAGTTTCTCAGGGTGCGGCTGCGAGAACAGGTCAACTCACGCCCTGAACTGGCGCTCGACGCGGAGGCACGCCGGCGGGTGTACGTGGCGGTGGCGCCGGTGATCCGCGGGCTGGCCGGTCGGACGGGGGCGGATGGGAGCGTGGCAGCGGGAGGGCAGGGCCTGGATGTGGCGCCAGAGGGGCGGGTCGTGCTGCGCTTCGAGGATGGGGAGGACGTGCTGGCCTTCCTGGCGGACCCCGCGGTGGCGGAGCTGTCGCGAGTGGGGCCGGCGACGCCGGACCATCTGCTGTCCACGCGGCGCCGGGCGCTGTACGTGCCGCTGTCGGCTGGGCAGCCAGCTTCGGACGCGGCGGGTAGCCCTGGCGGCTGTCACCCGCCTCACGGCGGCCCCTCCCAAGGGGAACGGCGAGAGGCGGCCGTCGTCGAGGGGATCGAGGCAGTACTAGAGACGGCGTGGGAGGTGTGGACGAGGGACTACGTGCGCTACGTGCGGGCGGGCGCATCCAGCGCAGACTCGATCGGCGACACACAGCCGCCGGCGCCTGCGGAGGTGGACGCCCGGCCGCGCGTGGTGCTGCTGCCGGGGATAGGGATGGTGACGCTGGGTAAGGACCCACGCGCGGCACGGGTGGCGGCGGATATCTACCGGCACGCCATGGTGGTGATGCGGGGAGCCGCGGCGGCCGACCGCTACGTCTCCTTGAGCGAGCAGGAATGCTTCGACGTGGAGTACTGGCCGCTCGAGCGCTACCGCCTGACGCTGGCGCCGCCCGAACGCGAGCTGGCGCGGCGCGTGGCGGTGGTCACCGGTGCCGCCAACGGCATTGGGCGTGCCATCGCGCGGCGGCTGGCACGCGACGGGGCGTGCGTCGTGGTGTCGGACGTGAATGCCGGAGGCGCTCAGGCGGTGGCGGCGGAGCTGAACGGCGAGCACGGCGAGGGGCGCGCGGTGGCGGTAGAGACCGACGTGACCGAAGACGGGGACGTGGCGCGGCTGTTCGACGAAACTGTGGCGGCGTTCGGCGGAGTGGACGTGGTGGTGTCGAACGCGGGGATCGCCCCCTTCGGGCTGCTGGACGAGATGGACATCGCGGACTGGCGACGTTGCCTGGAGGTGAACGCGACCGGGCACTTCCTGGTCACGCGCGCGGCGCTCCGGCTGTTCAAGCGTCAGGGCCTGGGCGGCAACCTGATCTTCATCACCACCAAGAACGTCATGGCGCCCGGGCGCGAGTTCGGGGCCTATTCGGCGGCGAAGTCCGCGCAGGCGCAGCTGGCGCGCGTGGCGGCGCTGGAGGGCGGCGAGGCGGGGGTGCGGGTGAACATGATCAACCCGGACGCCATCTTCCGCGGCTCCACCTTGTGGTCGCCGGAGCTGCGCCGAGCACGCGCTGAAGCGCACGGCACGACCGAGGAGGGGCTGGAGGATTACTACCGCACGCGCAACCTGCTGGGCGTGCCCATCTACGCCGAAGACGTGGCCGAGGCAGCCTGGTGGCTGGCAACCGACCGCTCCCGCAAGACCACGGGGACCGTCATCACCGTGGACGGCGGCGTGGCGGCGGCGTTCCCGCGGTGACGCGGACGGCCGGTTAGGGACGTACCCATCGGAGGCGAGCGAGCAGGCTGAACCGTAGAGACACCCATAGCGGCGCTGGCGCATTACACTTTTCGTGGTGATCAGAGACCTGGCGCAAGACAAAATTGTGGTGACCGGCGGCGCCGGCTTTCTGGGGCGGCACGTGGTGGCGGCGCTGCGGTGGCGGGGGGTGCCGGAGGCGAGCATCGTGGTGCCGCGCTCTGCCGAGTACGACCTGCGCACGGAGGCGGCGGTGGCGCGGCTCTACAGGGAGCACGCGCCCACAGTGGTACTCCACCTGGCGGCGGTGGTGGGCGGCATCGGCGCCAACCGGGAGCACCCCGGCTCGTTCTTCCGCGACAACCTCCTGATGGGCACGCTGCTGATGGAGCACGCGCGCCGCGCCGGTGTGGAGAAGTTCGTGGCGTGCGGGACCATCTGCGCGTACCCCAAGCACACGCCGGTGCCCTTCCGCGAGGAGCGCCTGTGGGACGGCTACCCGGAGGAGACCAACGCGCCGTACGGGCTGGCCAAGAAGATGCTGCTGGTACAGGCGCAAGCCTATCGGCAGGAGTATGGCTTCAACGGCGTGTACGTCATGCCCACTAACCTGTACGGCCCCCACGACGCGTTCGGCCCCGGCGGGCACGTGATCCCCATGCTGCTGGTGAAGTTCCTGGACGCGGTCCAGGCGGAGCGCGACGAGGTGGTGGCGTGGGGGGACGGCTCGCCCACGCGCGAGTTCCTCTACGTGGAGGACGCCGCCGAGGGGCTGGTGGCGGCCGCCGAGCGCTACGACGGGGCCGAGCCGGTGAACCTGGGTGCGGGCCGGGAGATCTCCATCAAGGAGCTCACCGAGCTGATCGCACGAGAGGTGGGCTTCCGCGGGCGCATCACGTGGGACACGGCGCAGCCCAACGGGCAGCCGCGGCGCTGCCTGGACACCTCGCGCGCGCAGGAGGCGTTCGGCTGGCGCGCCACGACGCCACTGGAGGAAGGCTTGCGCCGGACGGTGGCGTGGTACCGCGCCGAGCGGGCGCAGGGCAGGTTCTGGGGGGCTGCGCCACCGCCGGTGGCGTCCAGGACCGAGAGCGTAGCGGCGCGCTGATGTCGCCCTTAGCTTCGCCTTTTTATAGATTGCAAGTTGGATCGCACAGAGGGCCAAACGCTGCTGAGCACTAGTTTCGGCCATGCCGGTGCCGCCATCTCCAAGACAGGCGCCCACCCGGTAGCATCCCACTTGCGCACTGATGCAGCATGTGGCGCGCTGCAGGCAGCAGAAGGAGGCACCCACACATGGCAGGCAGGCTTGACGGCAAAGTAGCGATCGTCACCGGCGGGGCGACGGGAATCGGGGGCGGCACCGTGCTGCGCCTGGCAGCGGAAGGCGCGCGCGTCCTCATTGCCGACGTGAGCGAGGAGACCGCCAACCAGCGCGCCGGCATGGTGCGCGACCAGGGCGGCACCGCCGAGGTGTTCCGCGCCGACATGACCCAGCACGACGACATCCGCGCCATGGTGCAGGCCGCGGTGCAGAAGTTCGGGCGCCTGGACATCCTGGTCAACAACGCCTACGGCCCCACCGGCCCCGGCGGCCAGGGCAGCGCCGTGGAAGTGACCGAGGACGGCTGGGACCGCACCATGGGCCTGCTGGTGAAGTCCATGTTCCTCACCACCAAGTACGCCATCCCGGAGCTGCGCAAGGCCGGCGGCGGCGCCATCGTCAACATCTCCAGCGTGCACGGCCTGCTCACCGCCCCCGGCAAGCTGCTCTACGAGACCGGCAAGGGCGCCGTCATCTCGCTCACCCGCCAGCTGGCCGTCGAGTACGGCCCGGACAACATCCGCGTTAACGCCATCTGCCCCGGCCACATCGTCACCGAGCGGATTGCCGAGCGCACCTGGAAAGAGAACCAGAGCGGCCTGCGCTTCTTCGAGGCGCAGTACCCCTTGCGCCGCACCGGCCGCCCGGTGGACATCGCCAACGCCATCGTCTTCCTCGTCTCCGAAGAAGCCTCCTTCATCACCGGCCACGCCCTGGCCGTAGACGGCGGCCTCACCCTCCAGCTCCAGGAAGACTTCGCCGTCAACATGGTCAAGTACGCCCGCGAGCACCCCGACCTCCAACTCCCGTATTAGGTCGTCTCGGCCCACCTCATCCGAACCACCACACTCCCCTTCCCTTTAGGACACAACCGAGCACTTGCGCAGCAAGAGCACAGGGCGTCAGGGGGTGGTGCAGTGTGGGGGCAGGGGGTTAGGTAATGAGAGGGGTCGGGGGTGAGGTCTTCCCCTACCAGTTGGTCACCGACCCATCCTCGCGCCGCAGGTGCGGCAGCTCGGCCATCTGGAAGGGGTGCGCCTTGGCCGCCTCGCGGTCGAACTCGACTCCCAAGCCGGGACGGGTTGGCGGCAGCAGGTAGCCGTCCACCCACTCCATCTGCACCGGCACCACGTCCATCAGCGCGGTGCCGGGCTTGCGCGGCTGCTCCTGCACCCCCACCAGCGGTGAGGACAGGTTCAGGTGCAGGCAGGCTGCCGTGCTGATCGGCCCCAGCGGGTTGTGGGTGGCCAGCTTGATGTAGTGCGTCTCGCACCAGCCCGCCACCTTCTTTGCCTCGGTCAGCCCGCCCACAATCCCCAGGTCCACGCGGCAGTAGTCCATCAGCTCTTCTTCGATCACCTGGCGGAACTCCCACTTGCCGGCGAACTGCTCCCCCACCGCCAGCGGCGTGCGCACGTGCTCGCGCACCACACGCAGGCTCTGCATGCTCTCGCTGCGGATAGGGTCTTCCATAAAGAAGGGGCGGTACTGCTCCACCGCGTTGCACAGCTGGATGGCGTCAGGCGGGTCCAGGCGCGTGTGGATGTCGAAGCACAGCTCCACGTCCTCCCCCAGTGCGGTGCGCAGCGCCTCGAACTCCTTGATCGCCCCCCGCACCGCGCGGCCCGGCTCCAGCACGTCGCCGCCGATGGAGTCGGAGAGCCCCCAGCGCACGAACTTCCAGCCTTCCGCCACGTGCTGCTGCGCGTTCTCCACCAGCTGCTCCACCGTGGCGCGTTGGCAGTGCGGGTAACAGACCACCCGGTCACGCGTCCGGCCGCCCAGCAGCTCGTATACCGGCACGCCCAGCGCCTTGCCCTTGATGTCCCACAGCGCGATGTCGATCGCGCTGATGGCGGAGGCCGCGATCTTCCCCGCCGGGAAGAAGCCGCCGCGATACATCTTCTGCCACAGGTGCTCGATCCGAAAGGCATCCTCCCCGAGAAGGAACGGCTTGAAGTGCTCCACCACCCCCTGCACCGCCAGTTCTCGCCCGGTGATACCGCCCTCGCCTACCCCGTACACCCCCTTATCCGTATCCACTACCACAAAGAAGTAGTTCCGCCCGCCGCCCCACACCGGATAGCACTCAATGTTGCTGATCTTCATAGGGCAGAGTGGTAGCACCCAACACCCCCCTTCCACCACTCGCCCAAGTGCTCCGGACCGGCGACCTCCCCTCTCCTGTGGGAGAGGGACAGGGCGAACCCCAGGGTGAGGTCTTACTGCAGCTCGACCTTGTGGCCCAGGATGCCGCGCAGCCGCTGCGTGGCGGGCTGGCCGTCAGCTCGTTTGTCGCGGTACATGGCTACGTCCGCTTCGGCCAGCAGCGCGTCCAGCCCCTTCGGCTCCTGCGGGTCCACAATAGCGTAGCCCAGGCTGACGCTGAACGGCACCGGCCCCGGCGGGTGCTCGGCCAGCTGCTTGCGGACCCGCTGCAGCACCACCTCCGCCCCTGCCACACCGGCTTCCGGCAGCAGCACCACGAACTCGTCGCCGCCGTAGCGGGCCACCAGGTCGGTCGTGCGGCTGGCCCCGGTGAGCGTGGCAGCAATCGCCTTGAGCACCTCGTCGCCGACGTGGTGGCCGTGCGTATCGTTGATGGTCTTGAACTGGTTCACGTCCGCGAAGACGATGGCCAGCGGGTTGATGCCGTCCGTGCCTTGTTGGCGCGCCACGCGCTGCACGCGCAGAGACTCGCGGTCGTAGAGGTCGGACAAGGCGCGCCTGTTGTTCAGGCCGGTCAGCGGATCGCGCGAGTGCTCCGCCAGCAGCTTGTCCGCCAGGCGGATGCGCTGCGCCAGCACCACGTAGAGCGCGTGGCCCAGCGACCAGTTCTCGCGTACCGCCGCCAGGAACGGCTCGCGCCCCAGGCGCAGCGTGTTCACCGGGGTCACCGCCACGCACGTGGCCGAGCGCGGCTGGCCGTCCAGCAGCGAGAGCTCGCCCAGCGCATCGCCGGCGGCCATCCAGGCTACCACCGTCTCGCTCACCACGTCACCCACGCTAATGCGCGCCAGCACCTCCACGCGCCAGTCCAGGATCAGGTAGACGCTCTCGCCCGGCTCACCCTGGGTCACGATCTTGTCGGCCGGCTCGAAGCACACTTCCTCCGCCACCGCTGCCAGCAGCCGCACGTGCTCCGGCTGCATGCCCTGGAAGAGCGGCATGCGGGCCAGCTGCTGCGCGTGCGTCTCCGCGGAATCGCCCGGCAGTACGCTGCCATTGGGGTGCACGTCCTGGGCGCCAGGGCCAGGCACACCGGCGCCGTTCACCAAACCCGCCGCGCCCGCATCTACCGACCCTGCCGAACCTACCATGAATGACGTGGGAGCAACCGTAGCACGCCCTATGGAGGCTCAGCGGGCCCCTAGTGCATTTGTCACATTATCCGCGTGACGCAAGCTGCGCCCGTAGGCGCCCCACGTAGCCGCCCAGGTCGGGCTCGCGGTGCAGCGCGCTCCCTAGTGGCAGCGACGTGGCGCCCAGCCGGCAGACCTCTACGCAGCTCTCCAGCTCCAGCCCGCCCGCGGCCTGGAGGTCCACCATCGCCAGCTTCTCCGCTGCTCCCAGCGTTGTCGCGGTAGCCGTCCCGTGCGCTTCGGCGTCGATCATTTGACGCACGCGCGCGACGCGCCGCAGCACCAGGTCGTTGAAGGCGCGCCCCCGCGCTCCCTCGCCGGTGACGCGCCCCAGAAGGAGCACTGCGTCCAGCATGGGCAGCACCGGCGCCAGCACCTCCAGCGGCGTCCCCAGCGCTAGGCAAAGGCCCGTGCGCAGGTTGCGCGCGCGCAGCTCGAAGGTCGCCTCATAGAGCAGCGGCGTCGTCTCCGCGGGCAGGAAGACCAGGTCAACCCCCGCGTCCGCCAGCGCGGGCACGAAGCGCAGCGGCTCGTTTGCAGTGAGGTGTACCTCGAAAGGCAGCTTCGTCAGCGGGCGCAGCGCCGCGATGGTGCGCGCCGGGAAGCCCTGGTCCGGTACGGCGTAGCCGTCGAAGACATCCAGGTGGATGAACTCGATCCCGGCGTCCTCCACCCGCTTGAGCTCGTCGCCCAGCCGCGCGTGGTCCGCGTTAAAGAGGGCAGAACCGAGGCGCACCCGACCGCCAGAAGAGACCGACACGCGGGCAGTGTAGCGGCAGCGGATGGTTGGCGGGCGCCGGTCACGCTGCGTGCGCGGCCAGACGTGGCCGGCGCGGGACTACATCGTAGGGTTACGCCGCGATCTGCTGCCGGCCCGTTGCGTCTTCTGCTTCGGTCGCGTCAGAGGCAATGAATGCCGCGACCACGGCGGCGCGATGTTGTATCGCCCTCAGCGCTGCCATCGCGTCCGCGATTAGCTCTTCTACAGACGGAACGGCCGCGTCAGGCTGGACTTGCAGGTCAGCTACGTCCAAACGCTTCCTCATGCCGGTGGGAACGATTTGGGGGATGAAAAAGTGATGGGTGCGGCGCGAGAGAGAGAATGGCAGGCACGCGCCGTGCAATGACAGATCCGGAACCAACACGGCTACACCGTAGATATCGGATAGATAGTGGTAAGCAGCGGTACGTGGAAAGAAGAGCCAGCGCCGGCTCGGGCAGCACACAGCGCGACTGATGGCGATCCGGACGCCGCGCCGCCGTCTGTCACCGGTGTAGTCGCCGATGCGGACTCAGATGCCGGCGCAGCCGCTACCGATGGCGCGGTGTTGCACGCCGCCGCCCCCGCGTCTGCCTGGCGCGCGTGGCTTGGCGTGCTGGTATCGGAAGCGCGTGAGCGGCTGGCGGGGGCAACGCTGCTGCTGGTGGGGGCGCTGGCCGGCATCGCACTCGCGCTGGGGGCGTTTGGTGGCCTGGCCGGCGAGGTGATGGAGGGCGACACCCAGACGCTGGACAACGCGGTGCTGGCCGCCCTGCGCGGCACCGCCTCGCTCGCTCAGACCGACGTGGCCCACGTGCTCTCCTTCATGGGCTCCGAGCTGGTCGCCGCACTGCTGGTGGTGTTTCTGGGAGTCTTCCTCTGGCGCAAGCAGTGGGGCGCTGCGGGCTCGCTGCTGCTGGTGACCGGCGGCGCGCAGCTGCTCAACAACCTGCTCAAGGACCTGTTCCAGCGCACCCGCCCCGCACCCGTGATGGGCTACATCCCCTCGCAGGCGTGGAGCTTCCCCAGCGGCCATGCCATGGTGGCGGCGGCCTTCTATTTCTTCCTGGCCTACGTCGCGTGGAAGGTGCTGCGCGGCTGGGCGCAGGTCGCCGCCAGCGGGGGGCTGCTGGTGCTGGTGCTGCTGATCGGGTGGTCGCGCCTGTACCTGGGGGTGCACTACCTGACCGACGTCGCGGCGGGCTACGCCGCGGGCGCAGCCTGGGCCGCCACCGTCATCGTCGCCGGCCACATCCTCTCGTTCCGCCCCTGGCGCTACTGGCGCCACTTCTACGCCCTGCGCCGCTCGGCACGCGAGTCATCCGCCGCCGCGTCGTAGGACCACCTCACCGGGCAAGCGCCCCCACCCGACCCGCCTCCCCGTAGACGGCGGCAATGGCGGCGGCGCGCTCCGCCACCCGCCCTCGAAGCTCAACCGGCGAGAGGACTTCCACCTCAGGCCCAAGCCCAAGCACCCGCGCGCACGCCACCTCCGCGTTCTCGAACGTGAGCGGCAGCACCAGCGCCCCGCCCGCCTCCACTCGCCCCCGCTCCGCGATCACGGCCCCGATCCCCTCTCCGAAGATCTGCGGCAGCACCGGCACAAGCGCCGCCGCCACCCGCAGCACCACCGGATAGCTCGGCCGGTCACGCTCGAACGCGGCGCACCACGCTCCCCAGAACGCCGGCAAGTCAAAGCCCTTCGGGCGGCGGGCAGTCTCTGCGGTCACCTCGGTCCCCCTCCACGCGTGACACCCGGAACACCCGGAGGTCGCCCGAGTCGCCTGTGGCAACAGCGGCCGCCACCAGGTACCAGACCCCCGTCTTGGCCACCAGGCCGCACGGGTCTACCAGGCGGCTCGCGCTGCTCCCATCGCGGCGCCGGTACCTCAGGCGCAGCCGCCGGTCTTGCCACACCGCTTCCTGCACCACGCGCAGGTGTGGCACCGGCTCGTGCGTCTGCCACCACTCCGCCGGGTCCAGGTGCAGCCGCTGCCGCGCCTGTTCGGCTTCGTGCCGCGCGCCGGCCGGCAGCGCTGCCGACACCTTGCGCAGCGCCGCCTCCAGGATGTGCCCTCCGCCTAGATCGGCCAACGGACCCGGCATGGTGCTCAAGAACAGCGCGCTCGCCTCCTCCCGGTTCAGCGCCGTGAGGTCCAGGCGGTAGCCGTCCGGCAGTGAGATGCCGCCGCCAGCCCCCCGGTCGGCATACACCGGCACGCCCGCGGTACTGAGCGCGTCCAGGTCGCGGTAGATCGTGCGTACCGATACCCCCAATCGCGCCGCCAGGTCGGGCGCCGTCATGCGGCCCCGCGCCTGCAGCAACAGCACCACCGCGATTAGCCGGTCCGCGCGCATGCAGCTCCCCTCACCTAGCCAGCCAACTTGATACAGGATGTCAGGTTGGCTGCGCCATCCTAGCGCATAGGAAAGGAAGGTCGCGAATGAAAGCCATTGATCACGTCGGAGGCGTTGCAGTCATGGAGACCGAGGCGGAAGATCGGGTGCCGGAAGCGCTTGCGTTCTACGGCACGCAGAGCCGCATCACCGATCCTGGTCCACACGCCGCGCTGCTCGAAGGCCTCCCGCGCGACGTGCCGTCCCTGTGCCGCGTGGTGCGCGGCCTGGTCCTCCATCCCGCCACGGCTCACCTCTACGGCGTGCGCGTGCCGGGCGGGCGACTCGGCGAGCAGGACACCCGCGGCGTCGCCCCCATGCTGGCGCGCATCCGCGAGCTGGACGACGCGCCGCTCACCACGCCACGCCCACCCGAGCGGCGCTTCGTCGGCTGCTGCCGCGACTTCTCGGTCCTGCTCTGCGCCTTGCTGCGCCACCTGGGCGTGCCCGCGCGGGCCCGTGCCGGCGTCGCCATGTACTTCTCCCCCGACCTCGGCGTGGACCACTG
Organism: uncultured Chloroflexota bacterium; assembly: GCA_902805635.1. Lineage (GTDB taxonomy): Bacteria > Chloroflexota > UBA11872 > UBA12225 > UBA12225 > CADCTC01. The sequence goes on along the minus strand of CADCTC010000121.1, from coordinate 74,438 downwards.
GGTCTGCGAGTACTGGCAGCCTCGTAGCGGTGGTGACGATAGTCACGGCGACGGCCACGGTGACGGCGCCGGACGATGGGTCCTGGTCGACGCCGAGCTGGACGAGGCCCACCAGGCCGCCTACGGCATCACCTTCGATCCCCACGACGTGCCGCGCCACGTGTTCCTGGTGCCCGGCGAGGCCTGGCGGCGCTACCGCTCCGGTGAAGCCGACCCGGCGTCGTTTGGGGTAGCGCCCGAGGTGCCGGTGCGCGCCTGGCGCTACCTCCAGAGTCAGTTGGTGCGCGACCTGGCCAGCCTTAACAAGGTGGAGCTGCTGTGCTGGGACGTCTGGGGCCTCGCGCACGCCACCCAGGAAGTCGCCGGCCCGGAGGACCTGGCCCTCCTCGATCGCCTGGCGGCGCTGACACTCCCGGATGATCCCGACGTCGCGGAGGTCCGCTCGCTCTACGAAGGAAACCCGCGGCTCCGCGTCCCACCCGTCATCACCAGCGCCGCCGCCGCCGGAGGCTGGCGCACGCCCCGGCAGGTGTCGTTGTGGGCCGCGGGGTGAGATGATGCTCCTGCTCAACTGGAAGGACGTGCTCGATGGCTTCCCCCGCTGGGAGAGCAACACGCCCCTGTGGCAGATCGTCGACGCCCCGGACGACCCCGGTGCCGGCGGCGCCACCGGCGCTGGGCAGGACAACCGCTGCATCGCCCTGCTCGGCAATACCGAAGAGGACCACGAGCACGGCAAAGTCTTGCTCTTCGGCGAGCCCGATTGGTCGGACTACGCGCTGAACGCCGAGATCCGTGTCGTTAGAGGCCACCTGCCCAACCCGCGCCAGACCTATCCCGGCATCGCCCTGCGCGCCCGCGACGTCTACAACTTCGAGAACTTCTTCTTCAGGCCACACAATACCACCGGCCACGGCGCCGCCTTAATCCCAATCGCCCACGGCCTGCAGCCCGTATGGACCCAGTCGTACCACACCCAGGAGTTCGGCCGCTGCACCGTGTCCTTCGATGCCTGGTTCAGCGTGCGCGCCGAAGTACGCGGCCGGGAAGCGGTCCTCTACGTCGACGGTCGCGAGGCGATGCGCCGCACGCTCACCTACTACGTCTGGTCTGGCCGGCCCGGCCTCGACGTCGGCACCTGCACCGACGCGCTCTACCGCAACGTGACTGTGGAGGCCCTGTGATTACTAACGGAAGGACCATGCTGAAGAAGATCGACTGCGTCACGGTCCGCGTCGACGACGCGGCCGCCGCAGCCGCCTACTACACCCGTGTGTTCGGCGTACAGTGGTTGTGGACGGAAACAGCACGTGACCTTTTGGCGCCACACTGTGCCTGCTTAACATGACCAAAGGGCCGCGCCCGACCGGCGGAGATGCGGCTGCCTCAGGTGATACGGACTCCAAGAGCGGCAATGGCGACGACTCGAACATTTGACGAGCTCACCGTTCCACGCACTCACTCTCACGGGGCAGTGGCACGGTGGGCCGAGCTCTTGCACGGCCGCGGCTATACTAGCGCCCGATGACGCAAACGTCCCGCCCCGGTGCAGACCCCGGTCCTGGCCCCAAAGCGCCTGGCGACGGTCTGGACGCAGCGCGTGTGCGCAACACGCTGATGACCGTGCTGGACCATGTGGCACCGCTCACGTCAAGCGTGGAATACCGCGTGGTAGGCACGGCCGCGTCTGCACTGCACGGCGCGCGGGTGCCGGTCGGCGACATCGACTTGCTGTTCAGGGACCGCCAGAGCATGGACTGCTTTGCGGCCGCGCTGGCTACTCTGCCCGCTGCCGAGTGCCTGTTCCCCCCGGCCTGGCTGGAGCCCGCGCGACAGTATTTCGCGCGCTACCTCGTCAACGGAGCACTGATCGAGCTGAGTACCATCGAAACGGAGACCCAGTCAGACACCCGTGAGTGTATCGGACGCGGCCCGTGGGAGCATTATTCCTGGGTGGACTGCGGCCGGCACCGAGTACCGGTCGTGTCGCTGGAGCTGAGGCTGTTGACCGAGCTGCGTCGCGACCGTCCCGACCGCTTTGGTCCCATCACGGAGCACATGCGGCAGCACGGTTGCAACCTTGAGCTCGTCCGCCGGGGCCTGCCAAATGTGGGCGGCGGAATGCCGGAGGACCGGCAGCGGGAGGTCCTGGATCAACTCAGCGGCGTGGCCCGCCGGATATAGTCCATCGTGGCCGAGGCGACACACACCTATCAGAGTAACGCCGAGTTCCTGACGCACATCGACCGGTCGCTCCTGCAGTTCGACCCACCCGAGACGGACGAGCTCGCCCGCGTTGTGGAGTCCTTGGTGCGCGCCTTCGCGCCGGATCGTGTGTATATCTTTGGTTCGCGAGCTCGGGGTGCCGCCGGTCCAGACAGTGACGTTGACCTGCTGGTAGTCGTGGCGGATGCAGGCCCGTACCCCCACCGGCTTGCGCAGGAGGCATACCGCTCACTGGGAGCGCACACACTCCCGTTCGACATCGTGTTTATGGCGCGCGACGAGTTCCAGTGGCGCGCCAGTGTCGCCTCCTCGCTGCCGGCCACAGTGCTCCGTGAGGGCCATCTCCTCTATGCAGCCGCTTGACGCCGCTGTCCTCCAGGAGGCGCGTGAATGGATCGAGCGCGCCGAACGTGACCTGCAGGCAGTGCGCACCCAGTTGGTGGCCACACCACCACTACCAGAAATCGCCGCATACCACGCTCAGCAGGCGGCCGAGAAAGCGTTTAAGGCATTCCTCACGGTCCGGAGCACCCCATTTCGGCGCACCCACGATCTGACGGAGCTCCAGTCGCAGTGCCAGCAACTTGACGCGCAGTTTGCCGAGCTCGCGTCCGATGCCGCCACGCTCACACCGTACGCGACTCAGTTCCGCTATCCAGGCGGGCCAATCGAGCCACCGCTAAGCGAAGCGCAGCAAGCGCTCAAGTTGGCCGAGAGCATTGTGCAGTTCGTGCGGAAGCGCGCCCGGCTGTAGCCCCATTGCCCCGCGCGCGTTCGCCAACCGCATGGACCCCGACGAGGCCACCGCCTTCCCGATCTTTGTGGACTCGCCAAGCTGCGGCGGAGGCAGTTACCACCATTGGGGATGGCTGGTCGGATGACCTTGGGCACACGGGGCACTTCTGGCGCTCGGTAGTCATACCAGGATGCCCTCATCCCGGGTCTACGCCTTCAGCCTTCACCCGCCCGGTTGCGCCCCACTACACACTACCGCTATGATCCCGCACACGCACCGCGGCTGCCGGCAGAGCAGCGGGGAGGAAGGACCCTGAACTTGATAGTCAGCATTCACCGGGCCCGCCTCGCGCGCTCCACCGAGGCTCGCGCCTAGCCCTGCGCCACTAGCTCCGCGCTACTGCGCCAGGCTCCGCGACCCCCTCTCGCGGCACGCGCACCGCGGCAGGCACACCCCTCGCCGCCGGGCGCCTTCCCGACTCTTCTTCTCGGTCTCTGACTCCGGCCGCCTCCCCTGGCCCGGCCGGAGCGCGCCTGCACGCGTGCGTCCGCACCCGTGCACCCGTGCACCCGCTCGCGTCTTTGACGCATGCGTCTTCGAAAGGAACGGTGCTCGTCGTCTATGCAGACGTATCGCACCCTGTTGTTCACGTACCTGGTCCCGCAGAAGGGACAGGTCGCCCTGCTGGCCGTGCTGCTGTTCGGCAGCGTTGGCTTGCAGCTCGTCAATCCCCAGATCGTCCGCGGCTACATCGACGCCGCCCGCGAGGGTGCTGCGCCGTCGACGCTCGCCGCGGCCGCCCTCGTCTTCCTCGGCAGCGCGCTGCTCGGCCAGCTGGTGAGCCTGGCGGAAACCTACGTCGCCTCCAACGTCGGCTGGCGCGCCACCAACGCGCTCCGCGCCGACCTGGCCACCCACTGCCTGGGCCTGGACCTGTCCTTCCACAACGCCCACACGCCCGGCGAGCTGATCGAACGAGTCGACGGCGACGTCGGCACGCTCGCCAACTTCTTCTCGCGTTTTGTCGTGCTCGTGGTCGGCAGCGTGTTCCTCCTGCTCGGCATCCTCGTGCTTGTGGCCCGTGAGGACTGGCGCACCGGCGCGTTGTTCCTCGCCGTCAGCGTCGCCTGGCTCGCCTACTCGGTGTGGTCCCGCCCCATCGGCACCCGCTACGCCCTCGCCCAGCGCCAGGCCGGCGCTGCCTTCTTCGGCTTCCTGGAAGAGCGCCTCAACGCTCTGCCGGACATCCAGGCCAACGGCGCCCGCCCCTACGTCCTCTACCGTGCCCGGCTGCTGCTGCGCGACGTCTTCCGCCGTGCCGAGAAGGCGGTAGTGGTCGCCAACCTCCTCAGCAGCGGGCGCTGGCTGCTGGACAGCGTTGGGTGGGCCGCCACCTTCGCGCTCGTGGCCGCCCTCTTCTGGCGCGGCGAGATCACGCTCGGCACCGCCTACCTGCTGGTCCAGTACCGCGCCATGGTCAACCGGCCCCTCAGCCAGATCATGCGCCAGCTCCGCGACCTCCAGCAGGCCGTCGCCAGTATCGAGCGCGTCCGCGAGCTGCTCTCCACCGACACGCGTGTCCCCGACGGGGGCCGCGCCTCGCTCCCGGCCGGTCCGCTCGTCGTCGAGCTCGACCGCGTCTCTTTCGCCTATCACCGGACCAACGCCGAAGGACAACCGGCCGAGGACGACCTGGACGCCGGGGCTAGAGCGCAGCCTTCCGCCGTTCGTCCGCCGCCTGGGGCCGCGCTGAGAAACGTCTCCTTCACCCTTCCGCCCGGGCGCGTGCTCGGGCTCCTCGGCCGCACCGGCAGCGGCAAGACCACCCTCTCGCGCCTGCTCTTCCGCCTGTACGACCCTACCGCGGGCGCCGTCCGCATCGGCGGCGTCGACGTGCGCGATCTCGCCCTCGACTCCCTGCGGGCGCGCGTCGGCCTCGTCACCCAGGAGGTGCAGCTCTTCCGCGCCACCGTGCGCGACAACCTCACCCTCTTCGACGCGGCCATCCCGGACCACCGCAGCGCCGCTGCCCTTGAGCAGCTCGGCCTCGGAGAGTGGCTCGGCGCGCTCCCGGCCGGCCTGGACACCCAGCTCGGCGGCGCCGGCAGCGTCCGGCCCACCGGCACAACTGGCGCCGCTGCCGCTGCGGCCTCCGATGGAGCCGGCCTCTCCGCCGGCCAGGCCCAGCTTCTGGCCTTCGCGCGCGTCTTCCTGCGCGACCCCGGCCTGGTCGTGCTCGACGAGCCCTCGTCTCGCCTGGATCCCACCACCGAGCGCCTCGTCGACCGCGCCGTCGCCGGCTTGCTCGCGGGCCGCACCGGCATCGTCATCGCCCACCGGCTGGAGACCGTCCAGCGCGTGCACGACGTGCTCATCCTAGAAGACGGCGCCATCGCGGAGCACGGCCCCCGCACTTGGCTCGCCTCCGATCCTGCCTCCCGCTTCGCCGCGCTTCTGCGCGCCGGAAGCCTCGACGCGTCACCTGCATCACCTGCGCCACCCCTGTCATCTGAGCCGCTCGCCACCGGCACGCGCCGCCAGGAGGTGCCGGCATGAAGACCTGGCAGCTCATCGTGCGCCTCATGCGCCTCAGCCCCTGGCGCTTAGGCCTCGCCGGCGCATCCGCCACGGCGGTCTTCAGCCTGCCCGTCGCTACCGGCCTGGTCATCCGCGCCTTCTTTGACTTGTTGTCCGGCAGCGCCCCCGCCGGGTTCGGCCTGTGGGAGGTCCTCGTCCTGTTCCTCGTCGTCGATGCCGGCCTGCTCATCTCCGACGCCGGCCTCTCGTTCGGCTGGATCACCTTCCTCAATGCCAGTATGGCCACCCTGCGCCACGACCTCTTGCACCAGGTCCTCCGCCGCCACAGCGCCTCCGCGGCCCTGCCCGAGTCCTCGGGCGCCGTGATGAGCCGCTTCCGCGACGACGCCGAAGAGATCGTCGAGTCGATCGACGCCTGGATCGACATCGTCGGCCGCACCGTCTTCATGGCCATCGCGCTGGTGGTCCTCTTCCGCATCAACACGGCGCTGACCCTCTCCGTCCTGCTCCCGGTTGCCGCCAGCGTGACGCTGGTCAACCTTGCCGGCGAGCGCGTCAAGCGCCACCGCGTCGCCGCCCGTCAGGCCACCGGCGACGTCACCGGCTTCCTGGGTGAGATGTTCGGCGCGGTGCAGGCCATCGCCGTCGCGGGCGCCACGCCGCGCGTGGTCCAGCGTCTGCGCCGCCTGAGCGACGTCCGCCGGCAGGCCGCCCTCAACGACAGAGTCTTCGGCGAGCTGCTCGGCGCCTTCTACGCCAACGCGGCCCACATCGCCACCGGCCTGCTGCTGCTCCTGGCCGCCCGCGAGATGCGCGCCGGCACCTTCACCGTCGGCGACTTCGCCCTCTTCGTCGCCTACCTGCCGCAGGTCTCCACCTTCGGCGACGAGATCGCCCGCTGGATCACCGGCTACCGCCGCGCCGGTGTCTCCGTGGGGCGTTTGGCCGCCCTGGTGCCCGGTGAACGCGCCGCCCCCCTCGTCGCGGCCGGCGCTCCTTACCTGGCGCACCCGCCGGCCCCACCCCAGGCGCCGGAGCGGCGCGACGAGCACCGCCTCGAGTCCGTCGAGGTGCGGCGGTTGGTGGCGCGCCACCCCGGCAGCCGGTGGGGCCTCGGCCCCGTGGACCTCACGCTGCGCCGCGGCACGCTGACCGTGCTCACCGGCCGCATCGGGTCAGGCAAATCGACCCTGCTCGAAGCTCTGCTCGGCCTGCGGCCGCTAGAAGGCGGCGAGGTGCGCTGGAACGGGAAGGTCGTCGACCCCACTTCCGGTGCCCTGGCCCCGTCCCGCGCCGCCTACGTGCCCCAGGTGCCGCGCCTGGTCAGCGACACGCTCCGCGACAACATCCTGCAGGGCCTCCCCGCCGAGCGCGCCGGCCTCGATAGCGCCCTTCACCTCGCGGTGCTGGATCGGGACGTGCGCACCCTCGAGTGTGGTCTCGACACCGTCGTTGGACCCCGCGGCGTGCGCCTCTCCGGCGGGCAGGTGCAGCGCGCCGCCACGGCGCGTGCCCTGGTGCGTCACCCGGAGCTGCTGGTGGTGGACGACCTCTCCAGCGCGCTCGACGTCGAGACCGAAGCCGCGCTGTGGGAGCGCCTCGCGACGGCGGACGGCAATCGCACCATCCTCGCCGTGTCCCACCGCCGTGTGGCCCTGCGCCGCGCCGACCAGGTAATCGTCATGGAGCACGGCCGCATTGAGGCATGCGGAACGCTCCAGGAGGTCCTCGCCTCCAGTCCGCACATACAGCGCATCTGGACCGGCGAGACCTAGCCATGCGCCACTGTATGCCGGCATCTTTCTCACACCAGCGACCGCAGCCGCGACCATCGCGGCGGTCAGCCCGCCGCTCGCGCTGGTGACCGCGCTCACCGTGCGGCCGCTGGTCCTCATCACTCACCTCTTCCCGGCAGCGCGCGGAGAGCGATGCGCCGGTTGCGCCCACGGCGCGACCAGGCTCAAGCGCATCGCGACCGGCATATCGCCAGCGTCTCCTCGGTCGGTGGCACGCGACGTGCTTGTCCTGAGCGTGGCGTCGCGTCTGGCGCCCGGTACCGGCGGAATGGCTCCGCCGGGGAAGGAATAAGAAGGTCACGCGATGAAGATGAAGAAGGAACTCACGGCACTGATGTTGGCTGGCTCGCTGGTGGCGGGATCGAGCGCCGCGGCGTTTGCACAGACCGGCACCACCGGCGGTACAGGCACTACCGGTACCACGGGCTCGACCGGTACCACCGCCGGCACTACGGGCAGCACGACCGGAAGCACGGGGACGACCGGCACCACCGGCACCACCGGCTCGACCACTGGGTCCACCGGCACGACGGGAACGACAGGGACGACGGGCACCACCGGGACGACCGGGTCCACCGGCACCGGGGCGTCCAGCACGGCGGCGCGTTCCACCACGACCACCGGCTCTACCACTACCAGCACCGCGGGCACGACCGAGCGCAACGATGGTGGCATGGATTGGGGCTGGCTGGGTCTGCTGGGCCTCGGCGGGCTGGCGCCGCTGTTCATGCGCCGTCGCACCGAGACGACCCACGTGGAGACTCACACCGAGGAACCGCGCGTCCGCCGCGTCGCGTAACGACTCCCACCCACTCAACGCTGCTCACACCAGGCGCCGTACCCCTGACACGGGGCACGGCGCTTTTGCGTGTCTCGCTTGACGGCTTGCGCCGGATCAGAAGTCGGGAAGGGCTGGACGACTTGCGCCGGACCGGGAGTTGGGATAGGGTGGTATCCAACTCTGGCGCAACTGAGGAGCGTGCGCCGGTGCGCGCAACCGTAGGATGATGCGTCCCGGATCAGGACGCTATACGGCGCTCAACAGCCACACGATGCGCGTGCTCAACGCAGCCAAGCACGTCGAAGAGGCATGGGCCTGGGTCAAGTGGACCTGTGGCAAGGACTACGCCGTGCACCGCGTACTCGCCGGCAATGGCGGCCCGGTAGGTCATCCGGACGTGTGGCGCCACGAGCAGGTGCTGCGCGAGATCCCGGAGTGGAAGGACTGGGCCGACATCATGGACAAGGACAAGCCCAACCACGTGCCGGCCAACCTGCGCGGGCAGGAAGTCGAAGCAGCCTTCGACAAGCACACCGGGGCGATCTGGCGCGGCGAGATTGGTCCCGCCGACGGCATCAAGCAGACCACGGCGGCGGTACAGGAAGTCCTACGCCAGTCACGGATCTAGCGCGTATCCTTCCTCCTTCGTGAGCGCAGTCCGGCGGGAGGACCAGGGCGGAGAGGCCGGGCGTCGCTGGGTACTAGCCGCCGCGGTGCTGGGCACCATGGTCACCTCGGTCGACGCCGCCGTGGTGCCGGTGGCGTTGCCCCGCATCGGCATGGAGCTGCCGGCGGGCGCGCTGGGCACCTTTGGCACGTTTGAGGGGCAGGCATACGTCTACCACGCGTACCTGCTGGCGCTCAACGCGCTGCTGGTCCTCGCCGGCGCGCTTGGTGACTACTTTGGCCGGCGCCGCGTGTTCGGACTGGGGCTTGCGGCGTTCGCCGTTGCCACGCTCCTCAGCGCGTTCGCGCCTGCCTTGGAGGTGCTCGTCATCTGCCGCGCGCTTCAGTGGCCGCGGCGACCCTGATCGCACCGGGCTCGCTGGCGCTGATCCGCGTCACCTTCACGGGGGCGGCGCAGGCCCGCGCGTTCGGCACCTGGGCCGCCCTCACCGCGTGGCCGGCCATCGTGGTGCCATTCATCGCCGGCGTACTGGTGGACGCGCTCTCGTGGCGTTCCGTCTTCCTGCTGAACCTGCCGGTGATCGCGTTCGCGCTGTGGGTGGTGTGGCGTCGCGTGCCTGAGAGCCGTGACCCGGCGGCGACGGGGCGTTTCCACTGGGCAGGCGCAGCCGTGGTGGCGGTGGCCGTCGGCGGCCTGGCGTTCGGCCCTATCTATGGGCAGCAGCGTGAGTGGCGTGACCCGCTGGCGCCGGCGGTGCTGGCGGCGGGCGTGCTGGCGACGCTGGCACTGCCGGCGGTGATGGCGCGCTCGACGCAGCCGCTGGTGCCGCTGGACCTCTTCCGTGCGCGCGCCTTTACGGCAGCCAACGCCTCCACGCTGCTGATCTACGGCAGCCTGGGCACGAGCTACACCTACCTGGCGCTCTACCTGCAGGGCGCCGCCGGCTACAGCGCAGCGGCTACCGGGCTAGCCTTGATGCCTGGACCGGTGCTGATCGCCCTGTTCGCCGGCCGCGCCGGGGCACTCGCCGCCCGCTACGGGCCGCGCCTGCTGACCGTCGCCGGGGCGCTGGTGATGGCGCTGCGCACCGATGGATCGGAGGTGCGCAGCGCCGATCCAGCGGTGCGGCGCCAGATGAGCCCGCTGAATGCGCCGCACGAAGATGCGCCGCCCCAGCAGGCGCAGGCGGTGCGTGTTGCTTCGACCGATGCCTTCCGGGTGGCGATGGCCGCCGGTGGCGCGCTGTTCGTCCTGGCCGCCGCGGTGAACGCCGTGGGGCTACATGACAAAGGGCCGGGGAGACGTGCTCCCCGGCCCTTCGATCCGGCGTAAGCAGCACCCCATTAGACGCGGGATGCTGCTGCTAGTCCTGGCAGACTAGTGGACTAACGGCGCGTGACGGTCGTAGTGGTGCTGCGGTCGTCTTCGTCGTCGTCCTTGGCGCCCGCGGAGCCACCCGTAGCAGCGCCCGCGGCGCCCCCAATGGCGGCGCCGGCAATGGTGCCCGGGCCCGGTCCGGCAACAACAGTGCCGATCGCTGCGCCGGCTGCACCGCCTGCCAACCCGCCCCCGGCCGTGCCCTCGGCTGCTTCATCCTTGTGGTCCGCGGGGCGAGCCTCATGGATGCCCTTGCCGGCAGCAGCGCCACCCATAGCGCCGACGGCGGTGCCAATGGCCGCGCCCGCGGCGGTGCCACTGATCGCCGCCGCGGTCCCGCCGATCGCGGCGCCGGCGGCCGTGCCGGGGCCGGGAGCGACCATAGTGCCGATCGCAGCGCCGGCGGCGGCGCCCGCAAGGCCACCGGCAACGGCGCCGGTGGTGGTCTCACCGGAACCGGTGTGCCGTGTGTCGTGGCCGGGCGTGGTCACGGTGCTGGAGGCGCTGGACGCACCAACGCTGCCGGGGCCGGTGTCGGCGCCGTGGCTCTCGAGGATCGCCATGGCGTCCATGGCACGGGCGCCACCGCGCACTGTGACCAGCGTGCCACCGCTGCGGAAGCCGCTCTCGAAGTGGCGCGCCTCTTCCTCAGGGATGCCCATGCCGACGAGCGCGCCGACCAGGCCACCCGCTGCGGCGCCGATGCCCGCGCCGGCCACCGCCGTACCACCCGCTAGGCCAAAGGCGCTGGCCAGCATACCGCCCGCAACCACCGGACCAATGCCGGGGATGGCGAGCGCACCGAGTCCCACCAGGAAGCCGACGACACCACCCAGGAGTCCGCCACCGAGTGCACCGGAGGTAGCGCCCTCGGCCGCCTTGGTGCCGGTGTCCTCCACCATCTGGCCCTGCGCGGTGCGGTCGCGCATGGCCACACCTACGTCCGCTGCGCTAAACCCCGCGTCCTTGAGCGCGTGGATCGCCGCCTCGGCGTCCGCGCGGTTGTGGAACATCCCGGCGATCGTCGAGCGACCCGTCAGGTCGCGCCGCATCATCCCACTGCTTCCACCGGTATTCACGTTCACATTAGTCGCCACGCTGCAGCTCCTTTCACCAAGCCACCTATTACCCGCCCCGCCCACACTCCGACACTTCGCCGTGCCTAGCGCGGGGCCTGCCAGTCTTTTACCCCTCCATTGGGGCCGGCACCGTTAACCGCAGGATGCGTGCCGCAGAAATATAAAATGCCGAACCGCAACATAAGCGTGGCTGCCTGTGGGTCGCCGCACGGTCTGTGGATCTACACTGCGCTACGTAGCGTGAGTGAGCCAGTGCACTGGCGTCTAGTCAGCCTTGTGGTAGCGTGGCTTGCGCACTCATCATGCTGGAAGTCCCCAGGCAGGCGCCGCTGCCGCTCACGCCCGGACCGTTGATCGGCCGGGCGGCAGACCTGCACGCGCTGTGAGACCTCGTGCTGCTGCAGGACGCGCGCCTGGTGACCGTCACCGGGCCGGGCGGTGTCGGCAAGACCCGCCTGTGCCTGGCGGTGCTTCGTGACGTCGCCGCCGTTTTCCAGGACGGGACAGTGTTCGTGGACTTGGCGCCGTTCACAGCCTTGGACAGCTTGCCACACGCTCTGACCGCGGCGCTCAGCATAGTGGTCCGCAGCGACCAGACCGCCCACGACGCGCTGCACGTCGCGCTGCGCGGGCGGACGCTGCTGCTTTTCCTGGACAGCTTTGAGCCGCTGCTAGCCGGCGCTGCCCAGGAGGTCGCGACGCTGCTGGCGGCGTGTCCGGGGGTAACGGTGCTGGTCACCAGCCGGGCGACGCTGCGGCTGCGTTGGGAGCACGTCTTCACACTCGCGCCCTTGGAAGCCCCGCCTCCACCGGAGCAGCCGGCGGCGGACCTCTCCCGCGTGCTGCGCTACCCGGCGGTGGCGCTGTTCCTGGACCGCGCACGCGCGGCCGGCGCTCGCTTCCTGCTAGACGCGCACACCGCCGCGGCGGTGGCGGCGATCTGCACGCGCCTGGACGGCCTGCCGCTGGCGCTTGAGCTGGCGGCGTCGCGCGCGGCTGCTCCCGCTGGCCGCGTTGCTGGCGCAGCTGCAAGAGCGGCTGCCGCTGCTGGCGAACGGGCCGGCCGACCTGCCGCGGCGCCAGCAGTCGCTCTACGAGACGATGGCCTGGAGCTACAACCTGTTGAGGCCCGCCGAGCAGCGTCTGTTCCGCCAGTTAGGCGTATTCAGCGGTGGCTGGACGCTCGACGCAGCGGCTGCCGTGGGCGGCGGCGATGAGTCTGCGGCGACCGTGTACACGCGGAGCACCAGGAACCAGGACCGCGACACAAGCGAGCTGCGCGACGTCAACCTCTGCGAGACCTTCGTGATCACCATTACCGATACGGAGATCACGGCCTCCTAGCAGCGCCAATCGGAGCCACGGCACGGCACGCACGGCACAATGGTGGTCCATTAGAGGAAGGGACCACCATTGGCCACCACACAGCACCACTCGCGCGAGCACCTGCGCGGCATCTTCCCCATCATCTACACCGCCTTCCGTGAGGATGGCGAGATTGACGAGGCAAGTGAGCGGCGCGTCGTCGATTATCTGATCGACGCCGGGGCGCACGGACTCGCCGCCGCCGGCGGCGCCAGCGAGACTGAGAAGATGACGCCGGAGGAGAAACGCCGGATTTTGGAGCTTTGCGTCGAGCAGACCGCCGGGCGCGTGCCGCTCATCATGGGCTGCACCGCTGAATCGACCGAAGAGTCGATTGCATTGGTGCAGCACGGCGCAGCCCTAGGGGTACAGGCGGCATTCGGGTTGTTGCCGCGCGGCGAGCAACAGCTGAAGGGGGACGAGTGGGCGCAGGCGCTGCGCCGGCACTACGGCGCGCTGGGAGAGGCCAGCCCGGTCCCCATCATGGTGCAGGAGACCAGCAACCCCGTGCCGCCCGAGGTGGTGGTGGAGATCAACGCGCGCTGTCCCAACGTGTCCTACGTCAAGGAAGAGGCGCCCTCGGACACCGGGCCGCGCGTAACCGCGCTGCTGGAGCTGAGCGGCGGTGCGCTGGACATCCTGACCGGCGGCGCCAGCCTGCTCTCCGACCTGGACCGCGGCGCCATCGGCGCCATCCCTGGCTCCATCGGCGTGGCCGACCTGGCGCTGGCGTACAACCGCTTCCTTGCCGGCGACCGCGACGGTGCGCGGCGGGCGTTCAACCATTTCGCGCCACTCTCCGCCTGGCGGCGCCAGTTCGGCACCCAGGGCGCCAAGGAAGTGCTGCACCGACTGGGCGTGGTCCAGTCCACACGTGTGCGCCGCTCCGGCGGGCGCGCCATGGACGCCTACGACCTGCGCGAGCTGGACGAGATCATGGCGACGCAGGGGCCGCCCTTCTAAGCGCCGCCGACCCCATGGCTCGCGTTTCTTTGTGTGCCGCGCCGCGCAGCCGCAACCCGGCTGCCTCCGCCACCACCAGGGCGAGCAACCCCCAGGCGGGCAGTAGGCCCACCACCCAGCCAAACCAGGCGGGAACGGGACCCGCGCTCCAGCCAGCCGGCAGCGGCAGCAGCGGTGGGTGCGGCGGGCCGATGACGCCTTGCGCCGCCAGAACCAGCGACCACAGCGCGGCAGCGCCCAGCGCAAGCGCCAGTCCATAGACAGCGCTGAGCGTGGCGCGTGAAGGCTGCCGGAACGTCAGCGTCCCCAGTGCGCCGCCGAGTGCTGCGCCGTAAACCGCCGCCACCAAGCCCGCGACGACCGCCAGCGGCAGCGCATCCACTAGCGCCTGCCGGAGGTCCAGCCCGGCGCCTCCTGGAACCGCCGGCAGAGTGCGCTGCCACACGCGGTCCAGCATCGCCAGCACCAGCCCGGCCACAGCGCCGGCAGCGGCGAGCGCCGGCAGCGCGCGCGCGAGCGCAGCCATCGCTGCGCCACGCGCGTCCGCAGCGCCGGAAACGGTTGACGCCCTCCTGCGGCAGACGAGCCACCACACGATGTCGATCGCCAGGGCGGCCACCAGTGACCACGCCGGAAAGCCCATCGGAGTCGCGATGACTCGCATGTTGGACTCGCGGATGTGGGCGCCTTCGAGCGCCGCCGACCAGCGCAGCGCCACCGGCACAAACTCCAGCAGCGCCCAACGCAGCGCCGTGATCCCCACCGCAACGGCGGTAGCGCCGCCCGGCACGGGCACCGCCACCGCAGCCGCTACCAGCCAGGGCACCGTCAGCGCCGCCAGGAGCGTCGGGAAGACCACACCTGCGCGGCCGGTAAGTGGCGCGGCGGCAAGGATGCCTTCTTTATCAAGCGCCTGCGCCTGGAGCAACAGCGCCACGGCTGCTCCCATAGTCAGTGACAAGACCATGCCGGCGCGCGCAGCCGCTGCACCACGGTCTCCCTTGTGAGCCGCGAACAGGTACGCGGCGCCGAGTGCGACCAGTGTCATGCCGCCGACGATCATGACGTGGAACGGCGCCCAGATGGTCACGTCCAAGCCGTAGAGGTGATGCCAGTAGTCGTCCAGCGGGAACGCCAGCGCGGCACTGAGCGCACCAAAGCCGGCCAGGTACGCGCCAAGCGGCGCATGGAACACTCGCAGCAGCGTCACGTCACCTGCGCCCCCCAACGACGCCGCGTGAGTCGCCACACTCCCCTTCCCTTTAGGGAGGGGATAGGGGGGTAGGTCAGCCCGTGGGAAGCGCGTTGATCTCCACAGCACAGCAGCAACCGACGCGAGTCCTGACAGAATGATGCCGGCCAGCAGCAGCAAGTGTGGCGGAATGAACGGCCTATCGCGGCCGATAGCGTAGTGCCATTGGATGTCCCACGCGGCGCCGCACACGAAGGCCACCAGCGCGACGAGCAGCGTCCAGCCGAGCACCGGCACGGCTGGCGCCGCGTGCCGTTGCGTGATGCCAGTCCTCACGTTCACCATACGCTGTGCCAGCCTCAAGCTTACGCCCGTCGCTTGCCGGCGCGTTGCCGGTTGCTCTTAGTGGTTGAGGACAGTTAGTCCACGCTCGCGTCCGCACCGGCGGCGCCTGCCGGGACCGGGACCTCGTCCTCGCTCTCGATCAGCCACTCCAGGAGCTGCTGCCGGAAGTCGCAGACGCGCTCGCGGTGCTCCGGCAGGTCCGCCAGGTTGACCAGCTCGTGCGGGTCGGCGCGCAGGTCGTAGAGCTCGCCCTCTCCGCCCGCATTGTGCACGTACTTCCAGTCGTGCGTGCGGACCATCTTCTTCTGGCCATTCGCTGCCAGCTGGAACGGCATGCCGCGCGGCCGGCCCGCGGCGGCCAGCTCCGCCAGCTGGCGGCGGATGGCGTCCGTGTCTACCGGGCCACGCTGGGTGCCGTGCTCGGAGAAGACCGCCTCCCGTTCGGGCGCGCCGTCCACCGCCACGGGCAGCGGCTGGCCGCTGCGACCGGGCGGCAAGGGGAGATCCATCAGCTGCGCGAGCGTGGGGAACACGTCCAGCGTGCTCACCAGCGCCTGGCTGGTTGCGCCCCGCGCCACGCGCGCCGGGTAGGCCACCAGCAGCGGTATGTGGGTCAGCGCGTCCGCCATCGATGCACCCTTGCGCACCATGCGGTGCTCGGTCATGTAGTCGCCATGGTCGGCGGTGAACACGACGATGGTGTCGTCGCGCAGGCCCAACTCGTCCAGCGTCGCGAGCAGGCGACCCACCACGTCGTCTATCAGCGCGATCATGCCGTAATAGATGGAGAGCACGCGCCGCAGGTGGTCATCCGAGACGCGCTCCGTCTCCATCAGCTCGGCAAACAGGCGGAAGCGGGCGGGCTTGCCGGGGCACGCCGGCGGCTCGCTGGGCGGCAGCTGGAGCGTCTCCGGCGGATACAGCGAGGCGTACGGCTCCGATATCTGGTAAGGGGTGTGGGGGTCGGCGATGGAGACCCACGCACAGAACGGCGTGTCCCGGTTCTGGCGGATGAACGCGTCGGCGCGGTCGCCAACAAGCCAGGTGCCGTGCTTCTCAACCGGGTAGGGACTGACGCCGCAGGCATACGCTTTGCCCCCGGAGCCGCCCAATGTGCGGATGAACTGCTTCGCCCCCGCCACCTCCGGGTCTCCCTCGTCGTCCGCCGGGCCGCTGTGCCCCACCGGGTAATAGGTGTCGAAGTACGTGCTGATGTCCTGGTCCGTAAAGCAGTGGTTCTTGCCGATCAGTCCCGTCGCGTAGCCGTGCTCGCGCAGCGGCTGCAGCAGGTGCGTCTCGCCTGGCTGGAGGTAGACGCGGTTGTCCACCGAGCCGGTGTGCCGTGGCCAGCGCCCGGTCCAGAACGAGACGCGCGCCGGCACGCACACTGGGCTGGGGGTAAACGCCCAACGGTAGGTCACGCCCGACGCCGCCAGCCCTTCCAGATGCGGCGTCCGCGCCAGCGTCAGGCCGGCGTCGCGCGCCGCCTCCCGGTATAGCTCCAGCGCGCTTGCACGCAGCTGATCGCACATGATGATGAGCAAGTTAGGCGGTCTCATGCCTCCAGGGTACCCAGGCTAAGACGTTTCTGCCCCTGGCCACTTGTTCCCTACAGCGACAGCGGGTCCTCCGGCAGCGTGATAGTGCGCTTCTCCTCGGCGGCGCGGTAGGCGCCCAGGATGAGCTGGAGGGTGCGCGCGGCGTGCTCCCAGGTCGCCAGGCCCGAAACGTCGCGCGTTACCACGTCCGCGAAGTGCTCCACCTCGGCGGCGAAGGTGTTGCGCCGCTCCAGCTCGCGTTCCACCGGCTGCTCGCCAAAGAGCTGGTAGACCACCTTGGTGGCGGTGCCGCCCAGCACGCCGTTCTCGGCGCCGACCTGGAACTGGAACGAGCCTGGTGGATCGCCAAACGCCCAGCTGGTGAAGAGGTAGCCCGTGGCGCCGTTCTCGAACCGCACCAGCACCGCGCCGGTGTCCTCGGCGCCGGGCACGC
The DNA here is from genome assembly GCA_902805635.1 of uncultured Chloroflexota bacterium. Taxonomy (GTDB): domain Bacteria; phylum Chloroflexota; class UBA11872; order UBA12225; family UBA12225; genus CADCTC01. The sequence goes on along the minus strand of CADCTC010000121.1, from coordinate 57,420 downwards.
CGATGTAGTAGTCGGACACCATGGCGGCCACCTCTACGGGGCGTGAGCCGGCCAGCGCCAGCAGGCGGTAGGCGCCGTGCCAGCCGGTGTCCAGCACGCAGCCCCCGCCCGACTTGCCGGGGTCCGCGCGCCAGTCCCAGGAGCTCTCACCCGCCGCCAGCGCGACCGGCGGGCGGCGCGTCTTGTAGTTGGCGTTGTGGCCCGCCTCGGTAGAGCGCACGTACTGCACTCTCCCCAAAGTACCAGCCTCCAGCACGCGGCGCGCCTCCACCAGGCCAGCCGCAAACAGGTTGTTGTGCGCGCTCATGTACGTCACGCCGGCCTCGCCCACGCCATCCCGGATCGCCTTCGCCTCTTCCAGCGTGAGGCAGAGTGGCTTCTCGCACAGCACGTGCTTGCCCGCGCGCGCCGCGGCCAGGATGGTGGGAGCGTGCAAGTGGTGTGGCAGGCAGATGTCCACCGCCTCCACGCGGTCGTCCGCCAGCAGCGCCTCCAGGGAGCTGTGCGCGCGGGCGCCGTCCGCGCCGAACTGGTCACACAGCTCCTGCGCCCGCGCCTCCGACATGTCGGCCACCGCTACCAGCTCGCCACGCCCCTGGTTCGCCCGCCACGCCTCGGCGTGCGTCTTGCCCATCCAGCCCGCGCCCACGATACCCGCGCGCAGCACCCGCTCTGTGGTCATGCAGTCACTCCTTGCTCACAGCCGCCTGCACTGTACCCTGCCGGCAAGCTATCGTTTACAGCCTGAGGGAAGGAGCAAGAAGCACCATGGTGGCAACGGTAGAGACGGCGAGCATGCCGCGCGTGGACATGGACCGATTCGACGACCAGGGGTACATCATCCTGGAGGACGTCTTCGATCCCGAGCGTGACCTGGACCCGGTGGTGCAGGAGTACAGCGCCGTGCTGGACCGCGTCACCGCGCAGTGGGTGGCTGCCGGCAAGATCCGCTCGACATACGCCGACCTGCCGTTTGCCGAGCGGTTCGCGCACGTGCTGAATGACGCGGGGCCGGAGGGCTACCGGCCGTTCGACATCATCTTGGGCGGCCGCTTTACCGCCGAGACGCCAATGGACGAGCTGATGCACCTTGGCCCGGCCATCTTCAACCTGATCACACACCCGCGGCTGGTGGGGGCCGTGGAGCAGGTGGTGGGGCCGGAGGTGCTCTCCAACCCCATCCAGCACGTGCGCATCAAGCCGCCCGAGTCGCTGCTGACCGGAGAGTTCCACAAGCGCAACACCATGGTCAGCGCAACCGAGTGGCACCAGGACCAGGGCGTGGCCACCACCGACGTGGACAACACCGAGATGCTGACCGTGTGGTTCCCGGTGCTGGACGCCACGATCGAGAATGGCTGCCTGTGCGTGATCCCGGAGAGCCACAAGAAGGGGCTGGCGCTGCATTGCCCCTCCAAGCCGGGCGAGACCTGGGACCTGCGCATCCCGGAAGCGATCCGCGGCCCCGACACGCTGCCGGTGCCGATGAAGCGCGGCAGCGTGATCTTCCTGCATCGCCGCACGATGCACGCCAGCCTGCGCAACCTGAGCAGTGCCGTGCGTTGGAGCTTTGACCTGCGCTACCAGCCGGTGGGGCAGCCCACCGGGCGCGACTGGCTGCCTTCCTTTGTGGTGCGCAGCCGCAAGGACCCATCCGCTGAGCTCCACGACTGGCACGATTGGGCGCGCCTGTGGCACGAGACGCGTGACTACCTGCTGGCCAATCCCAGCGCCCCTAAGCCCCGGCGTTGGACCGGCACCGAAGTCGAGTGCGCTTGAGCCAGGGCTCAGACCATCAAACCGGCGCGGCCGGTCAGGGCCAGGGCCACGTCGCCAGGGCGACTAGCCCAATCACCGCCGTCCTGTTCGACCTGGACGGCACGCTCGTGGACTCGCTGCAGGGCATCGGCGCGACGGTGGACGCCGTGCTGGAGACACTGGGCCGGCCGCCGTGCGACAAGGCAGTGCTGCGGCGGCTGGTGGGCGCGCCGCTGGAGGCGATCTTCGGCGCGTTGCTGCCCGCAGCGACTACGGCAGAGTGCATCGCGTACGCCGACGCCTACCGTGAGTTGTACTGGACTACAGGTGTGCCGCATACGCCGCTCTTTCCGGGCATCCGCGACGTGCTCGATGCCTGCCGCGCCGCCGGGCTGATGCTTGCGGTGGTCACCACCAAGCGGGTGGACGTGGCCACAGGCGTGCTGGAGGCGCGTGGCATCACCGGCCACTTCACGGTCGTCATCGGCGGGGATTCGACGCCCCACCACAAGCCGCACCCCGCGCCGGCGCTGGCCGCGCTGGCGCAGTTGGGAATCGACCTTGCCGGCGTTGCCAGTGCCGGGTCGGTCGCGCCGCCTCCGTTGGCTGCGCTGGCTTCGTCCGTTGCCGTCGTGGGTGACACCACCTTTGACGTGGAGATGGCGCGCGCCGCCGGCTGCCGCGCCATCGGCGTCGCCTGGGGCTACGGCGGCGGCGAGACGCTCGTGGCGGCCGGCGCGCACCACCTGGCGGAAGACGCGGCACACCTTCAGGCGCTGCTGCTGGAGGACGGCGCCCAGCACGTGTAAGGGGTGCGACTACTCCGCGCCGGCAGTAAATGTCTGGCTGGTGATGGGTGCATCAGGCACCATTAGCGCCTGATGAGCAAGATCACAGAGGTCACGCCGTTCGTGCTGGGCGCGGGCGGCAAGAACATCACCATCGTGCGCGTGCGCACCGACGATGGGCTGGAAGGGATCGGCGAGGGCACGATCAACTATCGCGTGCGCGCCATCCACGGCGCGGTGCAGGATTTCGCCATGTACCTGGTGGGCAAAGACCCCAGCCAAATCGAGCGCCACTGGCAGGCGCTCTACCGCAACAGCTTCTTCCGCGGCGGCCCCATCCAGATGACGGCGCTCTCCGCCATCGAGCAGGCGCTGTGGGACATCCGCGGCAAGGCGCTGGGCGTGCCCGTGTGGGACCTGCTGGGTGGCGCGGCGCGCGACCGTATCGCCGTCTACACCCACGGCGGCGGCCGCACACCCCAGGCAGCGGCCGAGCGCTGCCTGCAGCTGGTGGAGGAAGGCCACCGCGGCATCAAGCTTGGCGTTCCCGGCTCGGTGGAGCCGGTGCTCGACGAGCGCGCCGTGCGCGCCACCGTCGCCGTAGTGCGAGCGGTGCGTGAGGCAGTGGGGCCAGACGTCAAGCTGATGGTGGACTGCCACGCCAAGCCAACCCCGCCGGTGGCGATCCGCCTGGGCAACGAGCTGGCGCCGTACCACCTACTCTTCCTGGAGGAGCCGATCCCGCCGGAGAACATCGACGCGCTGGCCACCGTGGCGCGCTCCAGCCCAACCCCGATAGCTACCGGAGAGCGTCTGTTCACGCGCTGGGGCTTCCGTGAGGTGGTGGAGAAGCAGGCTGCCGCCATCCTCCAGCCGGACCTGGGCCACGCCGGCGGCATTCTGGAAACCAAGAAAATCGCGGCGCTGGCCGAGACCTACTACGTCTCCGTAGCGCCGCACAACCCGCGCGGACCGGGTGTGACCATGGCCAGCCTGCACGTCGCCGCCTGCACGCCCAACTTCCTAATCCAGGAGCTGGTGCACGACGACCCACTGCGCGAGGAGATGCTGGTCGAGCCGCTGCGTGTGGAGATCGGCTTCGTGGCGCTGCCCACGGCGCCCGGCCTGGGCCTGCGCTTCGACGAATCGCTCGCCAAGCGCTTCCCCTTCGATCCCAAGGACACGCCCCACCCTACCCAGGCGGACGGCTCCGTGGCAGACTGGTAGCTGGACTCTGGCAATGAACACCCGTCCCAACATCCTCTTCATCATGGCGGACCAGCTCTCCGCGCTGGCCACCACTCCCTACGGCAACCGCGACGTGCTGACGCCCCACCTGCAGCAGCTGGCGGACGGAGGCACCGTGTTCGAGCGAGCGTACACCAACATGCCGTTGTGCGCGCCGGCCCGCGCCGCCATGCTCACCGGCATGCTGGCGAGCAACATCCCGGTAAACGACAACTCCGAAGAGCTGCCGGCGTCGGCGCCAACTTTCGTCCACTATCTGCGCCGCAGTGGCTACAAGACCATCCTCTCCGGGAAGATGCACTTCGTCGGGCCGGACCAGCTGCACGGCTTCGAGGAGCGCCTGACGACCGACATCTACCCGTCCGATTTCATCTGGACCAAGACGTGGGACGCGCAAGGCGATCCACCACGGCGCGGCGCTCCTCCCGGCAACGCGGAGGCGAGCGCCGCCTACGCGCGCCAGATGGCGCAGATGGTCAAGGAGTCCGGTCCCGTCGCCTGGAGCTACCAGCACGACTACGACGAGGAGACGCACTTCGGCGCGCTGCAGTCGCTGCGCCACCTGGCGCGCCGCCGCGGCGCCGACAAGGACCAGCCCTGGTTCCTTTGCGCCTCCTACACCCATCCCCACGATCCCTACGTCAATCTCCAGGAGTACTGGGACCGCTACGACGGGCGCGACATCGCCATGCCGGAGGACCCGCCGCCAGGGTGGCAGCCGCACCGCATGGACGTGTGGACCAACTCCTACCACGGCGTCGACCAGGTCAACCCGACGCCGGAGGACGTCTACCGTTCCCGCCGCGGCTACTATGCGTCCACCAGCTATTTCGACGACAAAGTGGGCGAGCTGCTGGGCGAGCTGGAGCGGCTGGGCCAGCTGGACAACACGCTGGTGCTGGTCACCGCCGACCACGGCGACATGTGCGGCGAGCACGGCATGTGGTTCAAGCGCACTGTGCGCGAGTGGTCGTCGCGCGTTCCCCTCATCGTTGCCGGCGCGGGCGTGGCGGCCGGGCAGCGCGTGGCGCAGAACGCCTCGCTGGTGGACCTCTTCCCCACTCTGCTAGACGTGGCCGGTCTCACTCCGGCCCCCGAGTTCCCGCACCCGCTCGACGGCCACAGCCTGGCACCCTTCCTGCGCGGCCAACAGTCTTCGGAGTGGCCGGACAGCGCCGTGGTGGAGAACATGGGCGAGGCCACAATCGCGCCGGTTCGCGCGCTGGTGCAGGGCCGCTACAAGTTCGTGTACGTGCACGGGCAGCCGGACCAGCTGTACGACTTGCACGAAGACCCAAGCGAGTGGCGCAACCTGACGGACGACCCCGCGCATCGGGAGGTAGCGCAGCGCCTCAAGGCACAGCTGCTGGACGGCTGGGATCCCGCTCGTGCCGACCGCGAGGTGCGCCAGAGCCAGTACCGGCGCGCCTTCGTCAACGAAGCGCTGCTCGCCGGCAAGTACACCACCTGGGACTACCAGCCCTCCACCGACGCCGCCCACCAGTACGTCCGCCGCGCCTCCAACCGCCAGTGGGATCCCGACCTGGGGACGTAGACTGCTCTAATGCCCAAGGAGAGCAACCGATGACGAGCACGCGGCGGCCGAACATCCTCATCTTCATGACCGACCAGGAGCAGGCGGACGTCTCGCTGCCTGGCCATCCGTGCAACATGCCACACACGCGGCGGCTGGCGCAGGAGGGCCTGCGCTTCACCAGCGCCTACTGCCCCACGGCCCACTGCTGCCCCTCGCGCGCCACGCTGATGACCGGCGTCTACCCCAGCGTGCACGGCGTCTACAACAATGTCAGCACCAATACCGCCATCCGGCGCGGCGTGCGCCCCGGCCTGCGCATGTGGTCGGAGGACCTGCGCGCCGCCGGCTACCGCCTGCAGTACACCGGCAAGTGGCACGTCTCCGCCGAAGAAGATCCCTCAGACCGGGGTTGGGAGGAGCTGGACGTCACGGCCAACAAGCGGGCGCAGATGCAGCCGGCGCACGACCGCTGGCGCACCCTCCCCCCGGACGGCAACCCCGACCGCAACCCGGCCGCGCCGCGCCCTGCCGGCATGGTCTTCCGCCCCGGCTGGGGCGACCTCACCCTCTACCGCACGCTGCCGTCGCAGAGCCCGCTGGGCTACGACCAGGGCAACGATTGGAAGGTCGTGCAGAGCGGCCTGCGCGCGCTGGAGCAGCTGACCAGCAGCGGCGGACAGGCCGACTCACCTTGGTGCCTGTACGTCGGACCCATCGGGCCACACGATCCGTACAACGTGCCCGACGTCTTCGCCCGGCGCTACGACCCGGCCAACGTGCAGTTGCCGCCGAGCTACTTCGACACCTGCGAAGACAAGCCGCGCGTCTACCAGCGCATGCGCCGCCAGTACTGGGACCAGCTCTCCCCGGACGAGATCCGCGACGCTATCGCCCACTACTGGGCCTACAGTGAGATGGAGGACACCTACTTTGGCCTGGTGATGGACGCGCTGGATGCCAGCGGCCAGCGCGAGGACACGCTGGTCCTGCGCCTCTCCGACCACGGCGACTACGTCGGCGCGCACGGCCTGTTCTGCAAGGGCGTGCCCGCTTTCCGCGAGGCGTACAACGTCCCCTGCATCATGTCTTGGCCGGCGGGCATCGAGAAGCCGGGGCGCGAGGAGGACTCCTTCGTCTCGCTGGCCGACATCGGCCCCACCATCTTGGAAGCCGCGGGGCTGCCCGTGCCGGACGGGCTGACCGGGCGCAGCATGGCGCCCTTCCTGCGCGCCGAGCAGCCCGAAGACTGGCCCGACGCCTTCTACAGCCAGATGAACGGCGTGGAGCTGTACTACACCCAGCGCGCCGTGCAGACCAAGGAGTGGAAGTACGTCTACAACGGCTTCGACTTCGACGAGTTGTACGACCTCAAGAACGACCCGCACGAGATGAAGAACCTGGCGGAAGAGCCGGGCCACGCCGAGGTTAAGCGCGAGCTGGTGCGCAAGATGTGGCGCTTCGGCGTCAAGACCGACGACCACATCTTCAACCCGTACGCCACCGTCGCCATGGCCCCCTGGGGCCCCGGCGACGCCCTGCGCGAGACTCAAGAGGTGACGGCATGACCGCATCCGGCACACCCGGCACACCCGGCACAACATCCACACGCCGCCCCAACATCCTGCTGATCACCAGCGACCAGCAGCATTACACCTGTCTAGGTATCACCAACCCCAAGCTCAAGACGCCCGCACTGGACCGGCTGGCGCGCGAGGGGACGCGCTTTGACCGCGCCTACACGTCCAACCCGGTGTGCACCCCGGCCCGCTCCAGCATCATCACCGGGCTGTACCCCTCGGTGCACGGCGCCTGGACCATCGGCGTCAAGCTGCCGGAGGACGTGCCGACGGTCGGCAGCGCGCTCTCGCTGAGCGGCTACGCCACCGGGCTGATCGGCAAGGCGCACTTCCAGCCGCTGGGCTCCACGCCGGAGAGCCCTTCGCTGGAAGCGCAGCCCACCATGCGCGACCTCGACTTCTGGCGCGGCTTCCACGGCCCCTGGTACGGCTTCGACCACGTGGAGCTCTGCCGAAACCACGCCGACGAGTCGCACGCGGGCCAGCACTACGGCGCCTGGCTGGAAGACCAGGGCCTCTCCAACTGGCAGGACTACTTCCAGCCCTGGCCGCCCGCCGCCGAGCGCAAGCGCCGCCACGGCGCCTGGGAGCTGCCCGAGCGCCTGCACTACAACGTCTGGATCGCCGAGCGCACCATGGCGTTCATCGACCGTGCGCTAGGCCACAGCGCGGGTGAGCCGGCGGGAGGTGGCGCTTCCACCGGAAGCAGCCAGGGGACGCAGCAGCCGTTCTTCGCCTGGGCCAGCTTCCCCGACCCGCACCCGCCGTACGTGGTCCCCGAGCCGTGGGCGAGCATGTACGACCCGGCGGAGATGGAGCCGGGACAGCTGGCGCCGGGTGAGCACGAGAAGAATCCACCCTTCTTCGGGCTCACGCAAGAAGAGAAGCCGGACTTCTCCCCCTGGCGCGAGCAGTACGCCAGCCACGGCTTCCAGTCGCACCGCCACCAGCGCGCCGCACTGCAGCAGGACATGGCCATCTACTACGGCATGACCAGCTTCATGGACCAGCAGATCGGACGCATCCTGGACCATCTGGACGCGCGCGGCCTGGCAGAGAACACCATCGTCGTCTTCACCACCGACCACGGCCACTTCCTGGGCCAGCACGGCCTGATCGCCAAGGGCGCCTTCCACTACGAGGACATGATCCGCGTCCCGTTCCTCGTACGCTGGCCCAGAGGGAGCGCGTCTGAGGACGGGCAACAGAAGGGCGTCCCCGCGGGGCGAGTCTCTCACGAGCTGCAGAGCACGCTGGACCTGGCGCCTACCTTCCTGACCGCGGCGGGGCTGCCCATCCCCGGCCTGATGCAGGGCTACGATCAGCTGCCCTCCTGGTGCGGCGCCGAGGACCAGGCGCCGCCACTGGCCGAGCCCGTGGCGCAGGGCGTGCGCCGCGCGCCACGCGACCACGTCATCGTCGAGAACCGGCACCAGCCAAACGTGCTCAACGTCCGCAGCTACGTGGACCAGCGCTACAAGCTGACGGTCCACCGCGGCGGTAGCTACGGCGAGCTGTTCGATCTGGAGGAAGACCCTGACGAGGTCAACAACCTCTGGGACGTGCCCGAAGCAGCTTCACTCAAGGCGCAGCTGCTGCACCACGCCGTGCAGTACGAGATCCGGCGCGAGCCCACACGCATGCCGCGCGTGTCCGGAGCGTAGGCAAAGGCGTAGGCCGGCCGCTCAGCACGCCTGGCAGCGGCCGGTGATCTCCAACAGACCACCTTCGGCGCGGAACGCGTGGCGCGCCGCCACTGCTCCCAACAGCGAGCGCAGGTCGGCATCCTCTACCTTGGTCACGCCGTCGCACGCGGAGCACACCAGGTAGTGGTGCGCCTGGTCCGGGCGCGACGGGTCGCGCGCGACGTAGCTGGCGTCGCCGCGCACCGCGTGCAGCCGGTCCAGTACGCCGGCGTCCACCAGCAGCTCCAGCGTGCGGAAGACGGTAGCCCGCCCCACGCTGGGATCATGCGCCGCCACGGCGGCGCACAGGTGTCCCGCGGTAAACGGCCGCGGCTGGGCGGCGACGGCGCGCACCACCGCCGCGCGCGGCGGCGTCACCTGGTACCCGGCCAGGCGCAGCGCACGCACAATGTGCGCGCCATCGGACACCGGGACGGTGCACAGCTCGCAGTCGTCCACATCGGCAGAAGCAGGCACCGCGGCGGCAAGAGTCTTGCCGAGAGCTTGTCTCACCATTTGATACTTGGTATCACTATTCTAGACGGCATAGTCCACCAGCAGGAACGGCCGGCGCCCTTGCGGGGAACGAGAGAGAAGACGCGTGACTCATATTATGGTCCCAGACGGCGTGCTTGCGCCGTGGCTCTGGATCTTGGGGTGGGTTGCGGCCGCGGCGGGCCTGGCGGCGGCGCTGTGGGCGACACGCGATTCTGACCGCGCGCGCCTGGTGCCGCTCGCAGCGGTGCTGGCCGGCGTGATGACGCTGGTCATGTCGCTGGAGATCGCGCCCCTGGCCTATGAGCCGCACCTCACCGCGCTGGCGGGCATTGTGCTCGGTCCCGCCTACGGCTTCCTGGCGGTGTTCGTCTTCAACGTGCTGCGCATGCTGCTGGGCGATGGCGCCGTGACGCTGCTGGGGCTGAACACGCTTATCCTGGGCTTGGAGGCAGTGCTTGCCTACTGCGTCTTCCGCGCCGTGGCACGCGCCGTGGCTCGGCCGCTGACCGCGCGCGGCCCGCTTGGCGCGGGCATTGCGGCGGCGGTCGCTGCGTGGGCGGCGCTGGCGCTGGCGACCCTTGTGTTCCTAGGGGCGGTGGCGTTGGGTGCGTCGGACCTGGCGGAAGTCGGTGAGGAAGTGCTGGACCGTCTGGGCGGCGGCGAGCCGGCCTTCAGCGCGTACGCCGGGATAGTGCTCACCCTGGGCGCTATCGGCTGGGTCATCGAGAGCCTATTGGTGGGCGCCATCGTCGGTTTCCTGCGCGCGGTGCGCCCCGTGCTCGTGCCGATGCCTTCGGCAGCTTTGGACACATCGGCCATAGACGTCGCGACAACCCCACGTGACGCGCGGATCGTCTGATCCGGCGTCTGGCACATACGACACGCACGACATGAGCTTTGAGGACCGGCACCCCCTGACATGATCGATCTCTTGGCTATCGACCGCTGGTCCGCCACCGGGCACAGTTGGCTGCACCGCCTCCCGGCGGGGGCGAAGGCGACCGCGGTGCTCGTCGTGGTGGGGCTGCTGGTGGCCGTGCACGAGCCGGCGCCGCTGGCGCCGCTCTATGCACTCCTGCTGGTCTGCCTGGTCAGCACGCGGCTGCCGGTGCTGCCTATCCTAGGCCTCTCCCTGGCGCCCGTCGTCATGTCAAGCGTGTTCGCGCTCTCCCGCGCCGGCGGCGGCACGGAGGCAGCGGCAGTGGTGGTGCTCAAGGGCGCCATCACCAGCCTGACCATGCTGCTGCTGGTGACCACCACGCCACACACCGCTCTGCTGCGCCTGGTGCGGCGCGTCTTGCCGGCCACGCTGGCCGAGATGCTGTTCCTGGGCTATCGCTCCATCTTCATCGTGCTTGGCCGGGCGCTGGCGGCGCGCGACGCGCTGCGCCTGCGGGCTGCGCCTGCCCCCTGGCACGCGCGTGTACGCCGCGGCTCGCTGGTGGGCGCGCTGGCCGTGCTGCGCGCCACCGAGCTAGCCACCGATCAGTACGCCGCGCTGCGCCTGCGCACTCCGTCCTCGGCAGCACGACCCGTGACGGTGCCCCTGGGGGCGCGGTCGGAGGTGCCGGGACGTGCACTGCCCACGGCGGCGTAGATGGTGCACTAGGTGCAGGCGGTAGTCACCACCGTCGCGCCGCTGGTGGTGCGCTACCCCGACGGCCGCACGGTGACACTGAGCGGCGAGCCGTTCTCCGTCGGCCCGGGTGAGCGGGTGGCGCTGCTCGGCGCCAACGGCAGCGGCAAGAGCACCTTGCTTCGCGCAGTACTCGGACTGGTGCGCCCTGCCTCCGGCACCGTGCGCGTCTTCGGGCGCGACCCGGCACGTGAGTTCGACTCCATCCGCCCGCGCATTGGCGCCGTGCTGCAGGACGTGGAGGCGCAGCTGCTTGCGCCAACCGTGCGTGAGGACCTGGCATTCGGGCTGGGCAGCAGCCTGCTGCGTGACGAGATTGCCCGAAAAGTAGAGGCAGCTGCAAACGCCTTTGGCCTGCTGCCGCTGCTGGACAAGGTGCCGCATTATCTCTCGGGTGGTGAGCGCCGCAAGGTGGCGCTCGCCGGCGCGCTGGTGACCGAGCCCGACCTGCTGGTGCTGGACGAGCCATTCGCCGGCCTGGACCCTGCCTCACGCGGCGAGCTCGCGGCGCTGATTCGGCGCGAGCACGCCCAGCGTGGCATGGCGGTGCTGCTGACCACCCACGAGGTGCACGAGCTGCCGTCCCTGGTGGACACCGTCTACCTGCTCTCGGCGGACGGCGCCCTGCGCGTGCGTGGCACACCCGAAGCGGTCTTCGCCATGCCCGACGCGCTGGCCGCCTCGAACGTGGAAGCGCCCCCGCTGGCCCGCCTGCTGGATGCCCTCCGCGCCGGCGGCGCCAACCTGGAGGTAGCGAACGGCATGGACACCACCGACCCCCTGGTGGTGGCGGACGCACTGCTCAGGCGGCTGCGTGCGTAGAACACGTCAGTCGCGCGGTAGTCCCGCCACTTCCCAGCCCCTGCGCATCCACTGGTACGTCTCGGCGGCGGAGGCAATCGGGTCATAGCCGGGACGGCGGACGCACGCCAGGCTCGCCTCAAAGCAGACCGGGCCGCTCCAGCCCGCCTGCTGCATCAGGCGCAGATACGTCGGCAGGTCGAAGTCGCCTTCTCCCCCCAGCAGGAACTGGAACTCCAGTGCGCGGCCGTCCGGGTGTGTGGACTTGCCGGAGCCATTCTCCGGGACGCGCCAGCCCTCGGGCTCGTCCAGGGGACGGATGCGCTGGTCCTTGATCTCGGTGGAGACCGCCAGCGGCGCCAGGCGCGGCACGATCTGCTCTAGTGGATAGCCCTGCACCATGAAGTGGCTCATATCCAGGTCCAGCCGCACGTATGGGCTGTTCACCGCCTGGATGACCCAATCCGCATGCTCCGGCCGCTCCAGCGGATCGTTCACGTGCGGCTCAAGCGCGATCACCACTCCATGCTGCCCGGCGTACTCGCCCAGCTGCCCCAGCCGCTCCACCAGCTGGTCCCTGTGCGTCTCGAAGTCCCCAGCGCGGCCGCCGCTGCCGGTGCACAGCACCGGCACCGCCTGCCCCGGCGGCGTCACCTCGGCGCAGAAGTCAATCGTGTCCCGCAGGCGCTGCATGGCCGCCCGGGCCTGCTCGGCGTCGTCACCAATGATGTTCTGGTTGCCCACCACCGAGTGCAGCTCCATCCCCAGCTCGTTGCACAGCGCGCCGATGCGTTGGCGGTCGGCGGTGTTCAACAGTTCGATGTCGGTCGCGTTGCGCACCCACTCGCCGTTGATCGTGTACCCCGACACCACCGTCAGCGCCACCGCCGTGTAGCCAATGCGCCGCAGCTCGGGCAGGATAGTCTCGTACGGCAAGCGCGGGATCGCCCAGGTGTTGTAACCGATCTTCATCGCGCGCGATTGTGCCTGACGCCCCATTACGTCTCGGTCCGTCTCATGCCGAGGTGGTAGAGCCGCCACCCTCCCCTCTCCGCGCCGGAGAGGGGTCGGGGGTAAGGATGGAGCTGCAGCGCCACCTGCTCGCCTGGTCCATCCAGACCGAACACGCCGCCCCGGTGCCATTCGCCTTCCCCGGGTAGTTCACCGGTCCAGCGCCTCGCGCAGCCGTCCTCCCACCGCCTCCAGCCGCTTGCGTGCCTCGTCGGCCGTACAGCCGGCCAGCACCATCAGGATGGCGGGCTTAGCGGAGTAGCCCGTCTGCTCGAGATACGGCACCGTCTCGTCTTCCGGGATGCCGGTGACTGTCGCCACGATGCGCTCCGCGCGGCGGCGCAGTTTGGTGTTGCTGGCGGTCAGGTCCACCATGAGGTTGCCGTACACCTTGCCGGAGCGGATCATGCTTGCCGTGGTGAGCATGTTGAGCACCAGCTTCTGCGCGGTGCCCGCCTTCAGGCGCGTGGAGCCGGTGACGATCTCCGGTCCTACCGCCA
>CADCTC010000121.1:0-44371 GCA_902805635.1 uncultured Chloroflexota bacterium | reverse complement strand
CGCCAGCACCGAGATGGCCGCCCCCGGATTGCACGCCAGCGCTACCGTGAACGCGCCGCGTGACCGCGCCTCCCGCAGCGCGCCCAGCACGTACGGCGTGCCCCCGCTGGCGGCGATGCCAACCACCACGTCCCGCTCATCCACGTCCCCCGCCGCCACGTCCCCCGCGCCACCCCCCAGCCGGTCCTCCGCGCCTTCCACCGCGCGGCGTAGCGCGCCGTCGCCGCCGGCGATGAAGCCTTGCACCAGCTCGGGTGGCGAGCTGAACGTGGGCGGGCACTCGGACGCGTCTAGCACCCCCAACCGGCCGCTGGTCCCCGCGCCGAAGTAGAACAACCGCCCGCCACGCGCCCAGCGCGCGACGATCTCCTCCACCGCCCGCTCGATAGCCGGCAGCGCCTCCCGCACCGCCGCCGGGACGCGCGCGTCCTCGGCGTTCATCACCGCCAGGATCTCGCGCGTCGTGCAGCGGTCGATCTCCTCCGTCTGCGGGTGACGCTGCTCGGTCAGCGCCAGTCCGTTTCCCTCGCTCATTTGCCGATCCCTCTACTCAGCGTACTATGCGCCAGTGCCGACCATCACACGGCAGGCATACCGCGGGCACAGCGCGGGCACTGGCGTCTCCGTAGCGCCGCGGAGAACCCACTCACGAGTTTTTCGGATTTCTCCGCGAGTGCTCACAAACCCTTCCGCGGCACTGCGTGCCTGGGCCATAATGGCGCGGGCCGGCGGGGCCCATCTGCGAGAGCCTTCGGGCCCTCCCGATGCCACGCCGCCGGCGCCGGGCTGCCGCCCGGCTAGTGCCCCAATTCTTCGCAAGTGGTGACGGTTGAGATGAGTGCGTATGCGTCAGGCAGTCCAGGTGCACCAGGCGGCCCAGGTGGGCCAGGTCAGGCGCCTGGGCAGGGCGGCGCGCCGTTGGGAGCCGACCCTGGAAGTGTCGGGACGCCGGGCGACCTGCTGCCCGCGGCGCGGCTGGAGGTCGCCGGCCTGCGCGAGGTCTTCGACGCTATCCAGGACGCCCTTGTCGCAGCCGCCGCGCGGTTGGAGTCCATCGAGGCGCAGCTTGGCGGCACCGTGCCGGTCGATGGCGACCCGCCGGACTCGCCGCTCCCCAGCGCGCGCAGTGTCTCCGAATGGAAGCTGGCGGGGTGGTCTCCCGCTACAGGCAGCGCTATCGTCACGGGTGAGACGCTCCGCGCCCGCCGCGAGGCGCTTGGGATCTCCCAGGCCGCCGTCGCCCACGCCGCCCACTGCTCGCGCGGCCTCGTCGCCGAGGTCGAACGTGGCAAGCGTCGCAGCTCCCAGACCCTCGCCCACCTCGCCAGCGTGCTCGACAAGCTAGAACAACAATCCCGCCGGAACTGAGCCCAACCTCCTCCGGCGCCTAGCCCAGCCCGGCTCCCGCCGTTGCCACGGGTGCCGTGGTACCGCCCGGCGTCGAGAGGTGCAGCCCCTCGGGCACCAGCGAGAGCAGCCACTCGCGCCGCTCCGCCACCCGCAGCGCGCGATAGGGGTGCGCCGCGATGTCCACCTCCAGGTCATACCTCGCTTGCGCTACCTGCGCGGCGTCGTCATGCGCGGCCTCACTAACCAGCAGCTGGAAGTACAGCGTGTGCAGCGGCCCCAGATGCTGCTCGTCCACGATCCGTCCTCGTAAGAGGTTAGGCCGCCGCGGCGCCGCCTCGTGCTCCGGCCGCACCAGCACCACGTGCTCCGGCCGCACGTACAGGTCCACTGCCGCTCCCGGCGCGTACGGGTAGGCCGGTGTCGCCACCCGGAAGCGCCCAGACGCCACCTCCACCTCCAGACCGCCGCCGTCCCCTTCCAACTGCCGTAGCACGCGTGCCGGGAAGACGTTGCGCATCCCGGTGAGACGCGCCACCACGGGCGTCGCCGGCCGGTACAAGATCTCCGCCGGCGTGCCCACCTGCACAACTTCCCCCTCATCCATCACTGTGATTTCATCGCCCAGCGCGCACGCGTCCGCCAAGTCGTGCGTCACCAGCACGATGCAGAAGCCGAACCGCCGTCGCAGCGTCTGCAGCTCCCGCCCCAACACCCGCCGCAGCGGCGCGTCCAGCGCGGCAAACGGCTCGTCCAGCAGCAGCGCCCGCGGCTGGATCGCCAGCGCCCGCGCCAGCGCCACGCGCTGCTGCTGCCCTCCGGAGAGCTGCGCCGGCCGCCGCTCCGCCAGCCCCTCCAGCTCCAGCAGTGCCAGCAGCTCGTCCGCCCGCCGCTCGCGCTCGCCACGTCCTACCCCGCGCAGCCCAAACGCCACGTTCTCCCGCGCCGTCAGGTGGGGAAACAGCGCGTAGGACTGAGGCACGTACCCCACCCGCCGCCGCTGCGGCGCCACGTCCACTCCGTACTCACTGTCAAGCAGCGTCTCCCCGTCCAGCTTGATGCGCCCTCGCACCGGCTGGTGGATGCCCGCCAGGCAGCGTAGCAGCGTGCTCTTGCCGCCGCCCGACCGTCCGAACAGCACCAGCGTCCGCCCCGCCTCCACGCGCAGCGCCGCTCGCAGCCGGAACCCTCCCGCCGCCGCCTCGATTTCAGCCGACAGCACGCGCGTCCACCACACCCAGGCCGGCGCTCGCCATCGCCTCTTGCCGGCGCGTTACCAGCCGCACCAGCGCCAGCACCGCCACCGACACCCCCACCAGGATCGTTCCCAGCGCCAGCGCCGCCCCCAGGTCGCTCTCCAGCGCCGCATAGATCGCCAGCGGCATCGTCTGGGTGCGGCCACGGAACGACCCTGCGAACATGATCGTCGCCCCAAACTCTCCCAGTGCCCGCGCCCAGCACAGCACCGCCCCTGCCAGCAGCGACGGGAACGCCAGCGGCACCGTCACCCGCCAGAACGTGCCCAGTGGCGACTCCCCCAGCGTGTACGCCGTGCGCTCCAGCTCCCGGTCCACCCCCGCGAACCCCGCCCGCGCCGCGCGCACGTAGAACGGCGCCGCCACGAAGCACTGCGCCAGCACCACCGCCCACGGCGTGAACGCCAGGCTGATCCCCACCGTCGCCAGCGCCGCCCCCACCACGCCCCGCCGCCCAAACGCCATCAGCAGCGCGATCCCCGCCACCGCCGGCGGCAGCACGATGGGCACCTCCACCAGCGCCTCGATCGCTCCCTTCCCTGGAAACTCCCGCCGCGCCAGCCCGTACGCCAGCGGCGTCCCCAGCAGCACCGCCAGCGCCAGCGACCCCACGGACGTCAGCAGCGACAGCTGCAGCGCTGCCAGCACCGTTGGATTTCCCAGCGCCGGCCCCAGCGCCCCACTCTCCACCGTCCGCCACACCAGCGCCCCCAGCGGCACCGCCAGCAGCAGCACGACCACCCCCGCCGCCAACACCCCCAGCGGCTCGACCAACAGAGATGGGCGAAGAGCGAGCGCGCGGCGTCCAGGAGCCTTCGTCATTCGTCCTCCGACATTCGTCGCTTATGCCAGAGGAATGAAGTTGTGCTTCTTGAGGATCGCCTGCCCCGCCGGTCCACGCACGTACTCCACGAACCGCCGCGCCGTGGCCGGCGCCTTCGTCTGCTTCGTCACCCCAATCGGATACTCGGCTACCGTATTGAAGCGGTCTGGGATATCGATCACCCGCACCTCCGGCGCCACCCGCGGCGTCACGTCCGACGCGTACACCACGCCGGCGTCCGCCTCGCCCAACTGCACCTTCGTCACCACCTGCCGCACGTTCGCCTCTTCCGACACCACGTTCGCCAGCACCCGCTGGTCTAACCCCACCCCAAACTGCCCGTCCGCCGCCATCTTCTCCAGTGCCTGGCGTGTGTAGTTCCCCACCGGCACGTCACGTGGCGTCGTCACCACCTTCAGCCCCGGCTTCGCCAGGTCCGCCAGCGTCAGCACCCCCGCCCGGTTCTCGCGCGGCAGCACCACCACCAGCCGGTTCCGCACGAACACCTGTGGCGTCCCGTCCAGCAATCCAGCCTTCACCGCCTGGTCCATCTGGATGGTGTCCGCCGAGACAAACACGTCCGCGGGCGCCCCTTGCTCCAGCTGCGTCCGCAGCAGCGACGACGCGCCGAAGTTAAACGTCAACTTCACTCCCGCTGCGCCCGCCTGTCGCGGGAAGTCATCCCCCATCTCGGTGAATGCATCGGTCAGGGAAGACGCCACCAACAGCACCAGCTCCCGTGGCTCAGGTGTCGAGGCAGGCGTCGCGTCGCTTCTTCCCGCCACGCTCCCGGTGGACGCAGACTCCCCGCACGCCGTCAGCATCCCGATGCCGGCCGCCATCAGCACCCGCCTGCGCCTACCCAGCACGCTCACTCCAGCCTACTTCTCTGCTAAGGATAGAACGCCCGGCCGGCCGAGTCGCCCCGTCGCGTGGTACCGTAGCCACCGTCATGACCGCCACTGCCACTCGCGCCACGCACGCCTCCACCCAAGCCGCCGATCACGCAGACCAGGCTGGGCTTGTCCCGCTCAAGCCCGCGCCGTTCAACGCCGAGTCTTCCGTCGCTGCACTGGAGCCCGACGTCACGCCCACGCCCAGCTTCTACGTCCGCAGCAATTTTGCCGTCCCCTCCCTGGACGCCGCTGCCTTCCGCCTTGGTATTGGTGGGGCGGTGCGCCAGGCGCTGGAGCTCACCCTGGACGAGCTGCGTGCGCTCGGCTCCCAGACCATCACCACCGTCATGGAGTGCGCCGGCAACAACCGCCTCCAGCTTGCACCGCTTCCCAGCGGCGAGCCCTGGCACGTCGGCGCCATCAGCGCCGGCACCTGGACCGGCACTCCCCTGCGCGCCGTCCTCGACCGCGCCGGCGTCCAGGACGGCGTAGTGGAGATCCTCTTCGAAGGCGCCGATCACGGCAAGCCAAAGGACGGCCCCGGCGACATCCCCTTTGCGCGCTCGCTGCCACTGGACAAGGCCCTGGCCGAGGGCACGCTGCTGGCCTACGAGATGAACGGCGAGCCGCTGCCGCGCGACCACGGCGCTCCGCTGCGCCTGGTCGTCCCATCCTGGTACGGCATGGCCAGCGTCAAGTGGCTGAACCGCATCCACGCCATCACCGAGCCGTTCACCGGCTACTACCAGCGCAACCGCTACATCTACGAGCTGTCCGACGGCAGCCAGGCGCAGCCCGTCACCACCATGCGCGTCAAGTCCATCATCATCTCCCCCGATGAAGGCGGCACGGTCCCCCCCGGCCCACTGACCGTGCGCGGCAAGGCGTGGTCCGGCCACGGCGAGATTGTCCGTGTTGAAGTCGCCGTGGACGGCGGCGACGACTGGCGCGAAGCGCGCTTGCTCCCCCAGACCTCCGCCACCAGCTGGCGCGCCTGGGAGCTCGATTGGACCGCCGACGCCGCCGGCCGCCGCGCCCTGCGCTCCCGCGCCACCGATTCCGCCGGCAACGTCCAGCCCGATGACCCACGCTGGAACAAGTACGGCTACGGCAACAACGCGGTGCGCCCCATCACCTTCAACGTCAGCGCATGAGGCACATCGCCCGCATTCCAGGGATGCGCCGCGTTGAGCCCTCCTGCGCTATCGTCGCCAGTGCCAGCGCCGGGTCCTCCGGCGTCACGCCGAACAGCGCATCCACCCCGTAGTCGAACAGCACCGGCGACAGCGGTGTCGTCGGTCCGATGACCGCGACGAATGCATCGGGCCGGCACAGCCGCAGCAGCCCCTCTAGCGTCCCGTTGGCCAGCGTGCTGCCGGTGATACCCACCACGTCTGCCAGCGGCAGCACCTCCGCCGCTGCCGCTGCCGGCAGCTCATCCCCCTCCGGCTCCAGCTCCAGCACCCACGACTCCGCCGCTGCCTGCCGCATCGCCTCCAAGTAGGGGAACCGCCCAACCACCACCAGCTTCTTCCCGGCGCCCTCACGCCCCACCACCTCCAACCCGTTCTCTTCCCGCAGCGCCCCACCCTCTCTCTGCCGCCCGTACGCAAAAATGGCGTTCAGCGCCGCCGCGCCAAACAGCAGCCCCTGCCCTTTCACAGTGGCTGTGCCGGCGCCGGCCAGCAGCATCCGAGCCGTTTCCAGCACCGCGCTGTCCACCGCCGGCACGGCCGCCCCGCTGCCGGCGCCGGCAGCGCGGGCGCTCCGCCCGCCCGCTGCTGGCATTGGGGAGCCATTGTCCGCCCCGTTCACCAGGCCACTCGGCGCAATGCTTCGGAACGCTACTCCCGCCGAGACCAGCTGGTTCCCTGCATCCGCCACCGCCGCGCCGATGCCTACGAAGCGCGGCCCGTTCACCACCTGGCGCACCACCAGCGACGGTTCCCGCGCCGCCGCTGTTAGCAGGTCCTCGATCAGCCCCATTGCAGCAGCACCAGCACGCTGACCGACTGCGCTGCCAGCGCCGCGCTGGTGGTCAGGCCCATCCAGTACAGCGGGTACGAGACGTTCGGTATCCGGCGCACGAACACCTCCAGGATGCCACCGCCTCCCTGGCCGGCGCGCGCCGTTGCCGGCCGCTGCTCCAGCCACTCGCCAATCTCGCGCCGTCCACGCCCCTCCGCGGCCAGCTGCCGCTCATGGTGCCATCGCGCCGCGATGAGTGCCGCCACGCACACCACCGCCAGCGCCAGCCTGCCCCACGCCCATGCTAAAGCTTCCACGTCCACGCTCCCGTTCCTCTCCCGTTCACTGTGCCGCATCCGCGTAAGCGTCCACCGCTCCCTACTGATGGATCGGTGCCCCGGTGTCCGCCTGCATCCGCGGCCGCGGGCCATTCTCACGGCCCACCGGCGTGTCCCCAACGCACCCACCGCGCCCACGTTGCGTCAGCTTGACGTAGCGTGGCCCCTACGGACACCTGAACGCCTCGGCGTGAGCCGTAAGATTCTCATCAGCACCTAAGTGATGGCTTCACAACATCGATTCGTGCTGAGGTCGTCTAAGGACCCCGTAGAGTTGTGAAACCCTCCGTCAGTCAGGAATCACCAGTGACCAACAACGCCTCCCGCCAGAACAAGCAGCTCCCGCCTGTCACGCTGCCCGACCTCATGCAGGCTCTCAACGCCACCGAAGCCAACATCCGCTGGTGGGAGGGCGATGGCACCGTCCCCAAGGCCGACCGCGACGCCGACGGCCGCCTGCTCTGGGACGTCAATGCCCTGCGCCAGTGGTCCAAGACGGACACCGCCCAGAAGTTCATCCAGCAACGCCGCGCGTAGCTCACGTGGTGCCCGTCGTGCCCGTGCTCATCGTGCTCTGGGTGCTCCCGGCGGTGAGCGCACGCTGCACCGAGCGGTAGCACGCGCGCAGGTGCTCCTCCAGCAGGCGCCAGTCCGCCTCCACGTCCTCGGAGCGCTTGCCGGTGATCCGGTCCACCACGTGTGCCGCCAGCACGCGTTGCTCCGCTGACTCGAGCGCCGCCTCTGGTGAGAGGCCGAACAACGCGCCGTGGAGGGCCGTCATCGTGTCGATGAACTCTCCCGTGTCGGCCATGCCGGAGAGGCGCCGGTGCACGTCGTTGTACCGCAGCTCCAGCGCCGCAACCCGCGCCGGATCGAACGCCATCCCTGAGTACCGCTTCGCCAGCGCGTAGAACCGCTCGTAGAACTGATGCGCCTCCTGCGGCTTGTTCCGCTTGGGCGCCCACGCCGCCGCCGCCCGCGTCACGTAGTACGCTCCCAGCCAGTTCCGCGGGAACGGCATGCGGAACTGCTCCCGGCACGCCTGGGCCAGCAGCCGGACCAGCCGCAGCCAGTCGCGGTCGTAGTACGCTCGCCATCCCGCCGCTTCGAAGTACGCGATCCGGTCCGGGTCGAACGGCCGTGGCCGTTGGGTCGGGCGACGTTCCCGCAGCCGCATCAGCGCGTATCCGCTAATCGCGCCTGCTGTCAGTACAACGGGCAGTCCCATCCACCAGCGCGTCATGAAGACGTACGCGTTACTCGCCATGCGGCTCTTGCCGTCGATGATACGCTTCGCCCGGAGCAGGAGATGAGCGCCTCGGTCACGTCCCCAATCGCCGGCGCAGCCACCCGCCCGACCTCCGGTGCGGACCAAACCCCTCCGCGCGACTATGCGGCCCTGGCCGCGCGCATCCGCGCTGCCGTCGAGCCGCGCCGGTCCATCGCCTCGCTCCGCGTCTACGGCCGGCAAGTGGTCCCTGGAAGCCTGGACGCTACCGGCGAAGCCTACGACCTGTTCATCGTCCGCATTCCCGCTGCCGGCTCCACCGGCGCCGCCCGTCGCAGCGGGGCGCGCTTCAGCGTCATGCTCAACGGAGGTACTCACGGAGACGAGCCGGCCGGCGCCCACGCCATCGTCCGCTTCCTGGAAGAGCGCCGCGACACCCGCTGGCCGGACATCGAATTCGTCCTGACCCCCTGCACCAACCCTTGGGGCTACGTCCATAACCGCCGCGAGGGTCCCGGTGGTCTCGACCTCAACCGCAGCTTCCGGCGCGCCACCCCGAAGACGCCCGAGGTGTCCCTGCTCAAGCGCGCCCTACGCGGTCGTTCGTTCGACCTCTACCTGGACTGCCACGAGGACGTGGACGCCCCTGGTCTCTACGTCTTCGCTCCGCAGGCGCTGGGCCGCGCCATCGTCCAGGTTGCCGGCCGCCTTGGTCCTCTCCACCAGGGTGACCTGGTGGACGGCGAGATCCCGCTCGATGGCGGTGTCGTCGTCCTGGACAGCGAGCGCGCCCGTGAGCGCCAGCGCGGGTGGAACACCTGGCCGCTGCCGTTCTACGTGGCGCGCTACCACCAGCGCAGCGGCGTCACGAGCCTTGGTGTGGACCGGCCTGAAGCGCCGCCATCGGCTGAGGAGCCACAACTCCGCGCCACCGCAACCATAGAGACGCCCACCCACCTGCCGCTCGACCAGCGCGTGGCCATGCACCTGGCCGCGCTCGACGCGGCGCTGTCGACGCTTACCGAAAAGTAGCGGCCGCTACTGGTGCGTTGCCGGCGAACCGGTAGCGCCAGGCGCACCGCCGACGCTTACCGAGAAGTAGCGGCTGCCACGAGCGGGACCTGGGCCGCCTCGTCCGACTGACCCCCTGGGCCTGCTGAGCCCGATGGGCCCGTCTGCGTGTTCCGCCGGTGCTGCAGCCACCGCCGCACGCGTGAGCGCACCTGGGCCGGCGTGTACGGCAGCAGCAGCTGGTCGGTGATCCCGGCGTTGAAGGTCGCCACCGCGTCCTCCATGCTCACCTGCGTCGTCAGCAGCACAATCGGCACCTCGCTGCCGGCGCCGCGCACGTCGCGGCTGAATCGCAGCGGGTCCAGGTCCGGCACCACGCCGCTCAGCAGCACCAGGTCCGGCTGCGCCTCGCTCATCACTGCCAGCGCCGCCTCGAACGTGCTCGCCGCCAGCAGGCGTACCCCTTCCGGCGCCAGCTGGGTAGTCAACCGCGCCACGTTCTCCGGCGTCTCCACCATCAACACCGTCTCCACCTGGCTCCCGGTCGCGCTGCCGGCTGTGCTCGGCGTGACAGCCGAGCCGGCGTCGTTTTCGCTGCCAGTCTCGTCATCCGCCGCGCGCCACTCTGCCTCCTGGCGTTGCAGGAGGAAGCGCGCCTCCTCGGACAGTACGATCTCCTGTCCTTCCGCCGCCGCCGTCACCTCCACCAGCCGCTCGCCATCCGGCGTCTCTCGCTGCACCCGATCGACGCACCGCTCCACGATCCGGTCGATCGCTGCGTCGTCGTGGCCGGGATCGTGGTGGAACAGCGCAAGGCGCTCCACGCCGGCCGCCAGTGCAAAGTCCACCACCTGCTCCGCCGCCGTGTGACCCCACCCAATGCGGCTGGTGTCTTCCTCGGCAGAGAACTGCGCGTCGTGGATGACCAGGTCAGTACCGGCCAGGAAGTGCACGTGGCGCCGGTCCTCGTGGTGCAGCGGGTGGGAGAGCGCCACCTTCCCGTTGCCGGCCGGCAGCTCGAGCCGGTGGTGCGAGTGCGGCTCGTGGTCGGTGGCGTACGCCATGGAGGCGCCGCCCGCCTCGAGCCGGTACCCCAGCGTCAACGCCGGGTGGTTCAGGTAGTGCGCCGTCACGCGCACCACGCCGATCTGGAACGTCCCCTCACTCACGTCGTGGTAGCGGATGGTTGCCCCCAGCTGGTCCAGCCGCACCGGGAAGTAGGTGTACTCCATCTGCCCGGCGAGCGTCTCCTCCAGGTGCCGGCCGGTCACGCCCGGCGCATAGATGTCCCATTCGTTGCCCGGCACGAACAGCGGCGCGAAAAAGGGAAACCCCTGGATATGGTCCCAGTGGGTGTGCGTGATCAGCAGGTGCCCGCGCAACGGCTTCTCGCCGGACGCCAGCAGAGACATGCCCAACCCGCGCGCCCCGGTGCCACAGTCCAGCACGATGAGTGTGCCGTCGTCGGCGCGTACTTCCACGCACGCCGTGTTCCCGCCGTACCGCAGCGTAGTCGGGCCGGGCGTTGCGATAGACCCGCGTGTGCCCCAAAAGCGAATGCGCATGGTGTTCCCCAGTGAGTCTGGCGCTGTTGTGGTCCGGCCCCCCGGCTGCGCATGCTCCGCCTGTGCCCCCGTGCGCCTCTAGGGCATTCTACCCACGCACGGACGGGACACCCTAGTAGGGTACCCACAGCCTAGGACTCTTGGGGGAGTATCGGGTGTGCATTTCTCACACTCGGCCAGCCTCCCGGACGTTCAGACAGGACCCGCCTTGGGCGCCCGCGCAGCAGCGCCCCACAACACCCGGCTACTGCATCACTGCGCCGCCGTCGGCGAAGAAGTGCGCCCCCGTGGCGAACGACGATTCGTTAGACGCCAGGTAGACCGCCAGCGGCACCAGGTCCTCCGCCTTCCCCAGCCGCCCCAGGGGGCTGAGCGCCTCCAGCCTGCGGCGCGTCTCGTCGTCCTCCAGCAGCGACGTAATCAGCGGCGTCTCCGTTGCCCCCGCCACGATGGCGTTGCAGCGCACGTTGTGGCGCGCGTAATCCAGCGCCACTACCCGCGTCAGCGTGGAGAGTCCGCCCTTGCTGGTGGAATACGCCGTGAAGCCCGCCCCTTTGTCGAACCCAGTCGGCGAGGCGATGTTCACGATCGATCCGCCCCCGGCGCGGATCAGGTACGGCAGCGCGTACTTGGTGCACAGGAACGGGCCGCGCAGGTTCACCGCCAGCGTCTGCTCCCACACCGCTTCATCCAGCTCCGCGCACGGCGCGTCCCGCCCGATCAGCTGGATCGCCGCGTTGTTCACCAGGATGTTCACCTGGTCCCACACGTCCACCGTCGCGTCCATCAGCCGGCGTACGTCCTCGGCCCGGCTCACGTCCGCCTGGATGGGGATCACGTACCCGGATACGGAAGACTGCGTCGCCGTCTCCTGCGCCGCCGCCAGGTTCACGTCCGCCGCCACCACCCGTGCCCCTTCTTTGACGAAGCCTAGCGCTATTGCCCGCCCGATCCCCGATCCCGCCCCCGTCACAATCGCCACCCGCCCGGTAAGCCGCATACGCCACAGGATACCGCTCGCCCAAATCCCTCCCTCATCCCGATAGGTCGCGCCCTGGGGCCCTGAGCACGAAGCCCAGGACAATGTCCGGCCGAGCCGCGCAGTGGTTAATTCGGCCGCCTGCGTCGCGTGCGGGGCGGCTCCGGCACGTAGCCGGCTATCGCCCGCTGCAGCAGCGCTTCCGCTTCGGCGCATGCCTTCACGGCCAGCGCCAACTGGAGGTGCGTCGCACGCCCCTGCAGCGTGTCTTTGTGAATGCCCAGCAAGCGCTGACGCGCTTCGGCATAGGCCGCTGTCGCTTCCAACAGACTCGGGGTATCCATTCGCCTTGAGACCCTTCGAGCGCGGTGGCCCACGTCTCCCCCAGTAGTTACCGGTTCCCCACCGGCAAACAGGGAGCTACCGCTAATGCTAGACCATACGCCTGCTACGGAGTTGTCAACTCGCCTAGCGTTTGCCAAAGTACGGCTTACGGTCTCCTGACGGCTACCGTCACGAATACCGGGTCACATCTGTTCAGAGCGAGCCGCTTGCTCGTCTCACGGTATGCCGAGCCACAGCTTGCGGTAGACGCCCCATTCGCTCTCGTCCGTCTCCCAGTAGGGGTAGATCGCCACCCCCGTGATCGCCCGTGGCCGCGCTTCCGCGTCGTTCAGCCCCTCGATGGTCCCGAAGAGCCCGCTTTCCATCGTCTCTGCCTCCGGCTTGTGCGTGAACGTGCGCTCCTCCGATGTCGGGATGCCGATCAGCAGCTCGATCCCCGTCCCGTCCAGCGCCCTGGTGAGCGCCATGGTGTGGAAGCGCATCCACTGCCGGTATAGCCCCGCGTGCGGTAGCGCGCTGTCCTAGGACATCATCGCGATCTGGTCCACCCGCCGCGCCACCTCGCGGTAGTAGGGACCGCTCCACTGCGTCGGCCCTACCGCCGGCAGCGGTGCGTCGGTCAGGAACGAAGCTGTTGGCGGGGCTGACTACCGCTTCCCATTCCACGTCCAGGATGGAGCCGCGGTGCACCCGCACGCCGGGCAGATCACCACAGAATTGCTCCCAGGCGCGGGCGAGCGACTCCTCCACCGCCGCAGCACGATCTCCACTGTGCGTCCATACTACTGCACTTAGGTGTACGCACCCCATCCCGGCGTGTGCCCTGCGTCGCCGTCCGCCCGGCGGCTAGCGCCCGCTTGAGAAGTGACTGTTCCTCTCGTCCTCCGTCAGTCGCTTGGTGTCCCGGCTCCATTTTCAGCTATCGCCCTTGAGCCGCTTGGAGTGGTGGGTGCGCAGCACTCAGCGCTGCTCACGAGCCTCCAACTGTGACCGGAGCACCGCGCCGCCGGAATCCAGACGCAATCTCAGATTCGCGCGAAAACATGCCCGCCTCGCCCTTTCTATCTCTACGGAGGCGTTTTGCCTATAGTCGCCTGTGCGGGAGCACCACTACCGCAACCGGTAGAAAAGTAAGAGAACCTGCGCCAAACTGCGGCAAACTGTTCAATCAACCAACCGCTCTTGTCGGCGCATGCGACCTCTGGACCCGCTGCGATTTCATCCCTTCCACCAGACCTTGCACTACCAGCAGCATCTTGCGCCTTCACAACCGAATACTCGCCTTCAGACGGCAGGGTAAGCGTATACCGTGTGAACACGGACACAATGCGACATAAATGGACACAAACAAACTGTTTTGAAATCGCCGTGGCCGGTTGGGTGCGGTGGCGTGGTGCATGCGAAAAGGACGGACGCCAGGGTACCCGAGTGACCTGAGTGATGCGGAGTGGGCCTGCGTGGCGCGGCACCTGCCGCGCCGGCGGCTGCGGCGCGGCGGGCGACCGCGGGTGCACGCGCGGCGGGCGGTGCTGGATGCCGTGTTCTACGTGGTGCGCACGGGGTGCCAGTGGCGCCAGCTGCCGCGGGAGTTCCCGCCCTGGCAGACGGTCTACGGCTACTTCCGCCGCTGGCGCCACGACGGCACCTGGGTGCGGCTGTGCGACGCGCTGCGACGCGCTGCGGGCGCGCGTGCGGCGCCGCGCGGGGCGCGACCCCCAACCGGCCGCGGGCGCCGTGGACACGCAGTCGGTGAAGACGACCGCGGTGGGTGGCCCGCGCAGCTGGGACGGGCACAAGCGGGTGAAGGGCCGCAAGCGCCACCTCCTGGTGGACACCGAGGGGCTGGTGCTGCGGGCGGTGGTGCACGGGGCGGCGCTCAACGACGGCACCGCGCTGCCCCTCCTGCGCGCGGGCGCCCCGGCGGCGTTCCCGCGGCTGCGCCACCTGTGGGCCGACCGCGGCTACGCCGGCAGGGCCAAGGCGTGGGTGGAGCGCGAGCTGGGCTGGACGGTGGAGCTCCCCGCCCGTCGCGCCGGCGGCGGGCGCGGCGGCTGGGTGCCCGCCTGGACGCCGGACCGGCCGCCCGCCGAGCGCCGCGCCGGGTGGGCGTGGGTGCCGCCGGCCCCGCGCGAGCCCTGGGCGCTCGCGCACCTGCGACCGCAACGCTGGGTCGTGGAGCGCACCTGCGCCTGGCTCGGCCACAGCCGCCGCCTCGCCAAGGACTACGAGCGCTCGCCCCATAGCAGCGCGGCCGTCATCTACGCCGCCTCCATCCGTCTGTGCGCCAGAAGACTCGCCAGATCATGAGTTTGCAGACAGTTTCAGCGTCACTGCCTCTCCGGGGGTCGCGTGCGGTTAGTGTGTGACAAGGCCTGCGGCGAGGAAGCCGGGCTCGGGGCGTAGGATGAGAGCGGCGGCGCCGAGGGCGCCGGCATCGGGGCCGAGGGCGCTAGGGAGGATGTAGGTGGCAGGGTCGGGGCCATGGGGGCGCAGGCGGCGGACGTTCGCCCAAATGGCATCGAAGAGGGGCGGGCCGGCTTCGGAGAGGCCGCCGCCAAAGACAATGAGTTGGGGGTCGAGCATGCGCCAGCAGATGAGGGCGGCCAGGGCGAGGTAGTGGCCCTCGCGGCCGAGCAGGCGCTGAGCGGCGGAGTCACCCTCCTGGGCGGCGGCGATGATGTGGACGGCGGAGACGGCGGCGGGGTCGCCGCCGGCCAGTTCCAGCAGACGTGGCGACTCACCGCGCGCGGCTGCGTCCCTGCCGGCCGCGCCGAACGCAGGACCGGCAGCAACGGCTTCCAGGCAGCCAGACATGCCACACTTGCATAGCACACCGTTGTCCAACAGGGGGATATGGCCGATCTCGCCCGCACCACGCTTGCCGCGAACGATGCGACCATCTTCGATCAGACCAGCTCCGATGCCGGTGCCCACCGTGACAAAGGCAAGGTGGTCGATTGGTGCGGCATCTGCACTATTGCTGGTAACAGTCGACATAATGATGTGTCCTAGGGACCGTTCACCCCAAGCGGCGACGTTGACATCGTTTTCGACGGCGGCGTAGCAACCGTAGCGGTCGGAGAGGGCCTGGCCGAGGGGAAGGTCGTGCCAGGCGAGGTTGGTGGCGCCGGTGAGGACGCCGCGACGCCAGTCCACGCCACCGGGGGCGCCCGCACCAATGCCCGCGAGGCGGGCGCGTGCTGCTGGGGCGCTCTCAAGCAGGCGATCGGCGACGGCGAAGATGCTGTCGAGGGCGCTCTGGTTGCTCTGGGGGGCGACGGGGCCGCGCTCGCGGGCGATCACCGTGCCGTCAGGGCCCACCAACACGGCGGCTACCTTCGTGCCGCCAATGTCGATGCCGAGGGCAATGGGGGTTTCACCAGGTAGCCCAGGAAGGGTGGTGTGGCTGTTTTTCACAGATGTAACCCTATTATCTCGATACTATGGTTGGGGGATGCTCCGGCTGCCTGGCGTGAGCGTGCCCAGCGCACCCAACGTGGCGAGCGCCCTGTCCAGGGTAGTCGGGACGGTGCGTAACCACATCGCAGGCAAGATCATTGCCCCGTACCTCTTCCTGATCCAGCTGCTGGCGCTGCTGGCGACGTACCTGGTGGTGCGGTCGGTGTCGTCCTCGCTGGAGGAGCGGTTCGGCAACTCGCTGCTGGACGGCGGCCACGCGGCGAACGAGGCGATGGTGAAGGTGGAGGAGGGTCGCTGCAGGCGCTGCGGCTGGTGGTGAACGCGCAAGGGAAGCAAGCCGGGCGCGCCGGCGGCAGCAAGCGCAACAGGGGTAGCAACCGCCACGAGCACCGCGGTGGCGGCGACGGCGGTGCCGGCGGCGAGTGCGACGGCGCTCTCGCCATCAGGCACCCCGACGCCTGTGCCGACCGCTGCGCCGACCGCGAGTCGTACGGCAACCGTGGCGCCGCCGGCGCCGAGCCCGTCTCCCTAGCGGTAGGACGCGTAGGGTAGAGACCTATTCCCCATTGTGGGGTTATGGTCGTGGCGGTTCGTCGCTGGCCGTCTCCCCCTCTCCCCTGCTGCCCATGCGCTGCATGGGCTCCCGCCTCCCCACGAGGGGGAGGGGAGCTAGGCGCCTCTGAGCGGCTCGAGCACCTCCACCAACAGCGGCACGGGCTGCCGGCGCCAGCTCACTGGCGGTCGCGGCGGAAGCGCTCCGCCAGCTCGGCATCTTCGCGGGCGGGGGCTTCGTTACCGGCGCCGCGGCGGTAGACGACCTGACCGGCGACGAGGGTGAGGACGCAGCGGCGGGTGGCGCTGGGGTCATGGGGCACGTCCGGGAAGCTGCCGCCGAGACGGGCCCCGGGGACGGGGGCGAAGGCGGCGACGTCGGCGTCGTAGCCGGGAGCGAGGCGGCCTTTGCGGGTGGCGAGGCCGAGCTCGATGGCGGGGACGGTGGCACCCATGCGGGCGGCGTGCTCCAGGGGGATGCCGCCTTGGGTGTTGAGGACGGCAAGGTCGCGGTCGATGGGGGAGCCGCTGCCGGCGAGGGCGCCTTTCTCGGTCCAACAACCCAGGTCGTCGCGTACTTCCAGGGTGCGGTCACCGTCGGAGTAGTGGCCGGGAGGGAAGCCGCCGAAGCGGGAGGCGTCGGTGACGAGGGCGATACGGTCGGGGCCCTTGGCGCGGTAGAGGATCTGCTGCATCACGGGGTGGACGTGGGCGCCGTCGGGGATGAGCTCGGCGACGACGCGCGGGTCGGTCATCACGATGCCAGCGGTTCCGGGGTCGCGGTGGTGGAGCGGGCGCATGCCGTTGAAGGTGTGAGTGGCGTGGCGGATGCCGGCGCTGATGGCGTCGCGCGCAAGGTCTGGGCCGGCGGTGGTGTGTCCGATGGAGGGGATGACACCGGCGCGGGCGAGCGTCTCAATGAACGGGAGGGCGTCCGGGAACTCGGGGGCGCAGGAGACCTGCTTGATGTGGCCGCCAGCGGCGTCCTGGGTCCGGTGGAAGTCGTCGGGGTCGGGGGCGACGAGCTCGCGGCCAGAAGAGGTGCGCGCGCCCCAGGCGACCCAGGCGTCCCAATTGAGCCACGGGCCTTCTATATGGAAGCCGAGCGCGATGGCGCCGCCGGTGGGCTGGCCGACGAGCGCGGCGAGCGCGGGCAGCCACTGGACCATCTCTTCCGGTGGGCCGCCGACGGTCATCAGCAGGCCGGTACAGCCGGACTCGGCGCGCCGGCGCAGCACGGTGCGGGCGGCGTCCGGCCCATCGGTGTAGCGCAACCCCCAGCCGCCGTGGGTGTGCACGTCGATCAGGCCGGGCATCAGCACCGCGTCTGTGCCGAGGTCATGCACCTCAGCGTCCGCGGGGACCTGCGCGCGATCGGAGAGGAAGCGGTGCACGATGCCATCCTGGGCGACGAGGCCGATGGCGCCTGGAAGAGGATCGGGAGTGAGGATGGCGCCGGCGAGGAGGGCGACGGGACGAGAGGGAGGCTCTGGCATAGGGCCTACAATGTACCTTTCTTGCAGGCCTTACCTACCTCCCGGCCCCTTCCCTAAGGGGAAGGGGAGCTACTTTGGCGGAACGGGTCGGCGGGAAACCAAGAGCAGAGAGGAACGAGAGCGTGGCGAAGGCAGCGGTGAAGCTGGCGATTATCGGGATGGGGGTAATGGGGCGCGACCACTTCAAGAATGCGCTGAAGCTGCAGGAGGAGGGGGTGGTGCAGCTGGTGGCGTTGTGTGACACGGTGCTGGAGCGGGCGCAGGGGCCGGGGCAGGAGCACGGTATCCCGGCGTTCGCGCACTACACGCAGGTGCTGGACGAGACGAAGCCGGAGTTCATCGTGGTGGCGACGCCGCACCCGTCGCACGAGGAAATCGTGGTGGCCGCGGCGGAGCGGGGCATCCACATCCTGTGCGAGAAGCCGATCGCGCATACGGTGGAGGCGGCTGACCGCATGATCGAGGCGTGCAAGAAGGCGGGGGTGCTGCTGGGGATCGACTTCAGCCAGCGGCCGACGGCGGTCTACCAGCGTGCGCACGAGATCATCGCCAACGGCGAGCTGGGCGAGATCTACCGGGTGAACTTCATCGCCAGCGGGTGGTATCGCACGCAGGCGTACTACGATAGCGGCGGGTGGCGCGGCACGTGGAACGGCGAGGGCGGCGGCGTGATCATGAACCAGGCGCCTCATCATCTTGACTTGTATTGCTGGCTGGCCGGGCTGCCCAAGACCGTGAAGGCCAGCGCGCTGACGCGCATCCACGAGATCGAGGTGGAGAACACAGTGGCCGCGCTGCTGCAGCACGGGCCGGACCGTGTCGACTCGTTCTATACGACGACGGCAGAGTGGCCGGGGCGCACCGAGATTACTATTGCGGGGCAGAAGGGGCGCATGGTGATCTCCGACCGGAATACGCTGCGGGTGTACCGGCTGGAGAAGACGCTGACCGAGGAGTTGATGACCTCGCCGCACGGGAGCAAGCCGGCTGGGGCGTGGGAGGAGATCGAGGTGCCGCCGGCGGAGCCGGCGCAGGCGGGGCACATCGCCATGATGCGCAACTTCGCGGTGACGGTGCAGGAGGAAGGGCCGGAAGAGCATCTGTTCGCGTCCGGCGAGGATGGGCGCAACGCGCTAGAGCTGGCCAACGCCATGCTGCTCTCCGCGCACCGCGACAAGACGGTGAGCATTCCCACCAGTCGGCGCGAGTACGAAGAGCTGCTCCGCGAGCTGCGCCAGAAGGCGGACCGCGGCGAGCTCAAGAAGCGGCACCGGACGGATGGGGCAGGTGGGACCGCCAAGAAGGAGGAAGTGCTCTCGGTGCTGCCGGAAGCATAGGCAGAGTGCCGGGTGGCAGCCGCCACTCCGGCCAGCCGGGCGGAGTGGCCCGGTGGCCTGCACCTTGCGGTCTGCTGCCGGACGCGCACCGGGCCTCCGGCCGACATCTGGCGGCTAGAAGCCGGTTATGCCTACCGGTGCTTGTCTAGGTGTGCGAAGATAGAAACGCATACGGATGAAGATACTTCCACGACCCGGCGCGCAGAAAGACCGCGCGGCGGGTGACTCCAACAGCAACGGGCGCAACGGCAGCGCCGGGAACAACGGGAGCAATGGCTCCAACGGGAACCTGAACGGCACGCGGCCGCGGCCACCGGGGCCTGAGGCGCCGCGCTATCGGGGATCGGGGCAGGCTCCGGACCCTAACCAGAACGGCAAGCGCGGCTTCTGGAATGTGATGGCGCGACGTTGGATCTGGCTGCTCGGCGCGTTGCTGCTGGTGAACGTGCTGGTCACCACGTTCCTGCCGCAGGACCAGGCGCCTGCGCGCATCGTGGTGCCGTACACGCTGTTCACAGAGCAGGTGCAGGCAGGCAATGTCTCCGAGATCAATGTGCGCGGCGACGTGGTGCAGGGCACCTTTAAGCGGGAGGTGACCTACCCGGCCACCGGGCGGGAATCGCGCGCGTCGGCGAACTTTGAGACGCGGGTCCCGGCGTGGGTGGTGCAGGATGGCTCGCTGCAGCCGCTGCTCGACCAGCATGGCGTGACCGTATCGGCCAGGGAGATCGGCGGCGGCCGCCAGTGGTGGTTCTCCATTCTGGTGAGCTTTGGGCCTGGACTGCTGTTCTTCGGCATGCTCATGTGGATGAGCGCGCGGGCGCAGCAGGCGCAGCGCGGCATCTTTGGCATCGGGCGCTCGCGCGCGCGCCGCTACGATGAGAACGCGGGCAATCAGGCGCGCATCACATTCGCGGACGTTGCGGGCATCGAGGAGGCCAAGTTCGAGCTTGAGGAAATCGTCGATTTCCTCAAGCGGCCCGACAAGTACCAGCGCCTGGGCGGCAGTATCCCCAAGGGCGTGCTGCTGGTGGGGCCGCCGGGCACCGGCAAGACGCTGCTGGCCAAGGCAGTGGCGGGCGAGGCCGGCGTGCCGTTCTTCTCGCTCTCCGGCTCGGAGTTCGTGGAGATGATCGTGGGCGTGGGCGCGGCGCGCGTGCGCGACCTGTTCGCTAACGCTAAGAAGGAAGCGCCAGCCATCATCTTTATCGACGAGCTGGACGCCATCGGGCGGCGGCGCGGCGGGCTGGGCTTCTCTGGGGCGAACCAAGAGCAGGAGCAGACGCTCAACCAGATCCTGACCGAGATGGACGGGTTCGACGCGCGGCAGGCGGTGATCGTGATCGCCGCGACCAACCGGCCGGACGTGCTGGACCCGGCATTGCTGCGGCCGGGACGCTTTGACCGGCGGGTAACGGTGCAGCGGCCGGACCGGGTGGGGCGCGAGGCGATCCTCAAGGTCCACACGCGGGGCGTGCCGCTCGACAAGGACGTGGACCTGGCCGACATGGCGGCGGCGACGCCGGGGCTGGTGGGCGCCGAGCTGCGCAACGTGGTGAACGAGGCCGCCCTGCTGGCGGCGCGCAAGGACCGCAACGCGGTGAAGATGGAGGACTTCTTCAACGCGATGGAGAAGATCGTCCTGGGCAGCGAGCGCAAGCTGGTGATGTCCGACGAAGACCGGCGGCGGGTGGCATACCACGAGAGTGGCCACGCGCTGATGGGGCTGCTGCAGCCCGACACCGATCCGGTGCACAAGGTGACGATCGTGCCGCGCGGGCAGGCGCTGGGCGTGACGTACCAGGTTCCCCTGGACGACCGGCACAACTACGGCGAGCGCTATCTACGCGGCCGTATCACCGGGGCCCTGGGTGGCCGGGCGGCCGAAGAGCTGGTCTTTGATGCGGTGTCTACCGGCGCGGAGAACGACCTGCGCCAAGCGACGCAGATTGCGCGGCAGATGGTGACGCGCTGGGGCATGAGCGACAAGGTGGGTTTGATCTACTCGGCCAACCCGGACGATGGGTTCCTGGGCGAAGGAGCCTTCATGCCCCAGATGAACCGGGACGTGAGCGAAGACCTGGCCAAGGTGATTGACGACGAGGTGCGCCGGATCATCGACGAGTGTTACCAGGTGGCGCGCGGCTCCCTCAAGAATGAGCGACGCCGGCTGGAGGCGCTTGCTGAGGCGCTGCTGGTGCGGGAGTCGCTCGACGAGCGGCAGATCTGGGAAGTTACCGGCCTGACGCCGCCGAAGGACTCGTCCAGCGGAGGAACGCCTACCGCTGGGTCAGGACTCAACGCACCACTCATCGGTGGTGATGGAGTAACCGGCAGCACGAGCGGCGCGGCCGGGACCAGTGGGACGGCGGCCGGCGGGGGAGAAGGCAGCACGCGGGCCGCTGAGGGCAGCGACGGCAGCGACGGCGACACCGGTGGAAGCAGGCCCGACGAGGAAGCGGAGCTGGAGGCGGCCGAACGGGCGAGCGTGGCGCCCGGATCGCCGGAGGCGGGGCTGCCGCGCGCGGCCTCGACACTAACTCCCCACCCAGCGACGTAAACGGTGGGACCGTGGGCTTCAGCCCACGGCCAAATCTGTCCAAAGCCCGCGGCGCGGGCTGCTGGGCGTGCTGGGCGCATGCCGGCGGTGTCTTGGCCGCGTCTTGCACGGGCATCGCTTGACACGTTTTACGGGGTGCCGCGCGGCCCCGCCGTGTACTGGTCACAGATGGGCCATGCGGGCTATAATGGCGCCACGGCTCGATGCTAGTCTCTGCACGCCCGACCACGCTTGACGACTTCCTGAAGGAGGCGGCGGCGGTGTTGGAGGCGCAGGGGTGGAAGGTGACGCAGCGGCAGTGCGGCCAGGAAGCTCCCTGGCACCTGGCCGCGCGTAAGGGCGAGAAATGGCGTCTCGTCCAGGTTATGCTCCCTGCGAGTACTCCGTTGCACTGCCAGGCCGCCCGCAAAGTGCTGGGCGAACTCGCGCAGCTGCCGGCTCGGCTCGGGAGCATGGAGCAGTGGATGGCTCACGTCCGCCCGGACGGCCGCGTCACCTTTGGCCCTTACACCCTCAACCCGCAGCTGTGGGGAAGCGATACCCAGGCGCTGGAACGGCTCGGCCTCGTCACTGCCTGACCACCAAATACGGCGCGACTCGCGTCCATCGGGGACCCACACTCCACGGGTCCTGGGGTGAGACTGTGCTGTCCATGGAGCGGCCCCGGCGGGCTGGAACGGAACCTGCGTAGAGACCGCAGAGCTGTTCTCGCCCAGCGGAGGGCCATTCATGAAGACACGCCACTCATCTCTGCTTCCCTACAGACTGGCTGCGCTCTCGCTGGCCGGCAGCCTGGTCCTGAGCGCGTGCGACGTTAGCGTCAGCCCAGATGGCTCGCGCAGCGGCGCGCAGGCTGGCCCGGCGGCAACCGGAACCCAGGCGGCGTCCTCAGCGTCTTCGGCAACGCCTGCTTCGACACCGGCGGTCCAGAGCGCCGGTCGCACTGGGACGGGCACGAGCGCCACTGGTAGCACGAGTGGCAGCCGCGCGGGAAGTGCGGAGGTGGCTGGCGCGCTGGCGCGGCCGGCAGGAGCCAGCCCGGCGGCGCAGGTCTACCAGCAGGCGGGGCCGTCGGTGGTGAACATCACCAGTTTGGCGGTGGTGCGCTCGCAGTTCGGCGCCGGTGGGCAGGGGCAGCAAGCGCAGCAGACGCAGCAGACGCAGCCACGGGGCACCGGCTCCGGGTTCGTGATCGATGCGCAGGGGCACATCGTGACGAACAACCACGTGGTGGAGGACGCGCAGCAGCTGAGCGTGACGTTCCCGGACCGCACAACAGTGCCGGCGACGCTGGTGGGGCGCGACCCGGACAATGACCTAGCGGTGGTGCGGGTGGACCCTAATGGGACGGACGACAACGGCCGGCCGCTGCGGGACCGGCTGAAGCCGGTGGCGATGGGTGACTCCGGCCGCATCACAATCGGCGAGGACGCGATTGCGATCGGGTCGCCGCTGGGGTTGCAGCAGACGGTGACGCTGGGCATCGTGAGCGCGCTGCGCCAGCCGGGGGAAGACAGTGGGAGCCGGCAGTCGCTGGACCTGCTGGGCGGCGCGGTGCAGACCGACGCCGCGATCAACCCGGGTAACTCTGGCGGGCCACTGTTCAACGCGGGTGGGGAAGTGATCGGCGTGAACACCGCGATCTTCTCGCAGTCGGGCGGTAGTATCGGGATCGGGTTTGCCATCCCGATCAACGTGGTCAAGCGCGTGGTGCCGGAGCTGATCAACCGGGGGTGCTACGTGCATCCGCTGGTAGGGGTCTCGGCGCTATCGCTCTCGCAGATGGGGCCGGCGCTGAAGCAGCAGCTAGGCATCCCTACGAATCAGAAGGGGCTGTTGGTGCAGGAGGCAAGTGCGGGGGCAGCGCAGGCTGGGCTGCGGGCGGGCACGCAGACGGTGAACGCCAGCGGCGGCCAGCTACGGGTGGGTGGCGATATCGTGACGGAGATCGATGGCCGGCCGCTAGCGGCGGGTGGCGACCTACGCGCCTACATCGAGAACAACAAGCGGCCCGGTGAGAGCGTGGCGCTGACCGTGGTGCGCGACGGCCAGCCGCGCCAGTTGACGGTAGCGCTCAGCCAGCGCCCGCCAGCGGAAGGCGTGAGTTGTAGGTAACGCGGTGAACGCGCTGCCTTTCGTCTAGGGCCTTTCGTCTGGGGGCGGTTGAGTAAAGTGTGGCTCAGGCTTTCTCGGGCTTCCAGATCCAGAAGAAGCTGGACATAAAGGTCCATCCCATGGCCGTCCCGGTACCCACCAGCTTCGCGACTTCCGGGCCGTACGTGCCGAACGGCCCGCCCACATCGGCAAAGTAGGGGACGAGCGGCTGTGTGAGCAGTAGGTAGGTGATGCCCAGAGTGATGACGGCCGCCGTGGCGGCGGTGACGTGGAACTGGACGAGGCGGCGCAGCGTCACGGGTTGGCGGAAGACCCACCAGCTTAGCGCGAAGAAGTGCGCCAGCAGGCCCAGCTCATGCGACAGCGCAGGCGCCAGCCAGATGGGCATGCCGTACCCTGCGCGGAACAGGCGCTGCAGCACGACATCTATAGCCAGCGAAGTGCCGCCTGCGACACCGAACCGCACGACACGCCAAGGGTTCACAGACTCAGCACCGCGGCGCATGGTAGCGCAGATGGTGGCCCGCTTTCTGCACTCCACTAAGGTGCAATGACCAGGGACATGTCCAGTAGCAGTGCTGACAGCGCCGGCAACGCCAGAATGGCGGGATCGGGTGGAACGGGTGGGGACGACAACGCCGACGCGGGGTACGCGACGGTGGGCGGGTATTCGGCGGCGGAGTCGGCGTCGGCCATCCAGCTGTTCCTAGAGGGCGGCATAAGCCTGCAGGGTTTCACAGAGTGGCTGGACGGCTACCCGTTCACGCCGAACACCGCGGAGCCGGACCGGGTGGAGGACCAGATCAACCGGGCGACACTGGCGGTGCGGGGCTACCAGCGCGGCACGCGTGATGAAGAGGCGTTGCGCCAGGAGCTGATGGACGTGCGCGGGCGCCTGTCTGGGCTGGGGTTCTCGGCAGGCCAGCAGACACACAGCGGCGCCACGCGGGATCCCGGTGGCCGGCCGAACGACCGTTCGTTCCCCTGACTCCCGTCGCCAATCCGGCTGCCGGGGCGATCGATTCGCGCGCGCCGGTGCGGACGGTCTACCATCGTCGGTGCGAGAGGAGAGGCGCATCATGCAGTTCAAGCCGCTGACGGCAGAGCAGTCCGAGTCGTTTGAGAAGAACGGGTTCCTGGTAGTGCCCGGCGCACTGGATGGGGAGACGCTGGCGCGGGTGACGGAGGCGGTGGACCGCATCTACGAGCGGGGGCTGCGCGAGGAGGGGCTGAACAAGGCGGGGGCGTTCGAGCGGCGCAACTGCATCGGCATGGACGACGCCTTCCTGGAGCTGCTGGACTGGCGTGAGACGGTGCCGTACGTGCCGCAGCTGCTCACCTGGGACGTGCAGCTGGACACGTCGCACATCATCGTGCGGCCGCCCTCGCCGCCGGGCACCAGCGCGGCGTTCAAGGCGATCGGGTGGCACCGGGACGGCGGCATCGCTACGCACGAGATCCCGGAGCCGCTGCCGCGGCTTAGGATGAAGGTGTGTTACCTGCTCTCGGACCTCTCCGGGCCGGGGCGGGGCAATACGCGCTTCGTGCCGGGAAGCCACCTGATGGTGGGTTACCCGGAGCGTGACGAGGGCGAGATCGACCCGCGGGGCACGATCGAGGTCACGGGCAAGCCGGGCGATGCGGTGCTGTTCGAGAACCGGACGTTCCACGCGGTGGGGCCGAACCTGTCCACCATCACGCGCAAGACCATCTTCATGGGCTACAGCTACCGCTGGCTGCGGCCGCTGGACTTTGTGGTGCAGCCACCGGAGCTGATGGAGAAGGTGCAGGACAACGCGGTGCGCTGGCAGCTGCTGGGTGGCTGGAAGACCGACATGGCGTTCTCGCTGCCCAAGGACGAGGACGTGCCATTGCGGGCGTGGTACCGCGAGCACGGCCTGGATACCCGCTCCGCGCTGGACGTGGAGATGGATAAGATGCGCCCGGATGACGGTATCCGGCGCCGGCAGCGGGTGGCGTCCATCGTCGGGTCGCGAATGGATGCGTAGCGCCTAACCAAACTGACGCAGCGCCCAGGCGGCGCATAGGGTAGCGAGCAGCAGCCAAGTGGCGATGACGGCGGCGGCGCCGATCAGGCTGCGGGGCTTGCTGGAAGGGCGGTCTTGCTCGGCGCGGGCGCGGCACTCGGCCATGACGTCCGGGGGGACGAGGCGCAGCGCGAGCAGGATGCCGAGCGGGACGATTATGACGTCGTCCAGGTAACCCAGCACCGGGATGAAGTCCGGGATAACGTCGATGGGGCTGAAAGCGTAGGCGACGATGCAGGCGGCGAGCAGCTTGCCGTACCAGGGCGTGCGTGGGTCGCGCGTGGCGAGGTAGAGCGCGTAGACATCGCGCTTGACGGTGCGTGCCCATTGGCGCGCAGCGGCCAGGGCGCCACGGATGCCTGCCTGCGCCGCCGGGCCCGTGGAGTGGGTGCTCTTCGGAGCGTCTGGCATGGCGGCGCGGTACAGGGCGGCCCTGAGGGCTAAATGGCGGTGGCCACGGGTTCCCAGCGGTGGGAGGCGCCGCCGGCGATGGTCGCGTCGATGGCGGACTGGGTGCGGTAGCCGGCCTCGAAATCGGCGTCCTGGTCGGGGTCCACGCCGCCGCGCAGGACGGAGTCCACGAAGCTGCCCAGCATGCGGTAGATGGCGTGGGGTGTGCCGTCGGTGGCTTCCGGGGGCAAGGTGACGGGCTCCCAGGACTTGCCGGGTTCCAGGCGCTGCATGACCTCGGCGTTGCCGCGGGTGAGGTTGGCCAGCAGGGCGCCTTTCTCGCCGGTGACCACGACCACGCCCATGCCACCTAGCTGCGAGTGGGAGGGCGTGGCGCGGCTGGTGATGATTTCGCCGCCGAGCCCCTTCTGGGTGCGGATCAGGCAGGAGGCCAGGTCGAGGGTCTCGACTGGCTGGGGCTGGCCGTCGGGCCCTTCGACGGTGCGCGGAATGAGGTGGGTGATGGCGGCGAGCTCGGCGATGTAGCCAGACGTGTGACCGCAAACGAAGTTCACGGTATCGAAGCAGTGCGAGCCCATCTCGCCCAGCTGCCCGGCGCCGTGCTCGCCGGCAAAGGTGCGCCAGGTCTGCTGCTGCTGGCGGAACCAGGAGTAGCCCTGCTGCTCGATGGTGACGTAATGCGGCGTGCCGATAGCCCCAGCGGCGATGAGGCGGCGCATCTCGCGCACGCAGAGCGTATAGCGGAAAATAAAGGACATCTGGTTGACCAGCCCACGTTCCTGGGCAGCGCGCGTCATCTTGGCCGCCTGTTCGGCATTGAGTGCCATGGGCTTCTCGCAGAAGACGTGCTTGCCGGCCTTGAGGGCGGCCACGGTGTAGAGGTAGTGGTTGAGATTGGTGGAGGGCACGGTGACGGCGTCGATATCGTCGCGTGCCAAGAGTGCCTCCAGGTCGTCGGTGACGAGAGGCACGTTGGTGCGGCCGGCCATCTCCTGCGCACGGGCGAGGTCGCGGCTGTACAGCGCCACCACCTCACCCTGGGGATGGGCGTTCACACCGGGGATGTGCGCCACCTCGGAGAAGGCGGCTGCGCCGAGCACGGCAACGCGGACTTTGTCACTCTTGGCCATAGGGCGCGAGTGTAGCGCCTGGCGGAGTGAGGGAAGGCAGTAGGCAGTGGTCGATTGCCACAACTGCCCGCACCTATTGTTCAGCCGGTGACGATGCCGTCCATCCTGACGACTTCGAAGTCGCGGCCGCGGACGCGGCGCACGGCGGCGAGCTCGGAATCGCTCCAGCGAGGGTCGGGAGCGCCGCTGACGTACCAGTCGCTGCCGTTGTCTGCCAGGAACATGCCGTACGTCTTCATGGCCTGCAGGATGGGCTGGACACTCCTGGGGAAGCCGGAGAGGTCGAAGCTTGCCTTGAGGCGCACGCGCATGCCCATGGGGGGCACGCTGGGGTCGGTGATGCGGCTGGCGTAGTGTCGGGCGGGGGAGACGTAGGCGCGGCGGGTGCGGCGGGCGGTAAAGCGCAGGGCGTGGCGGATGGCGCCGAGCTCGACGGCCTCGTCGTAGCGCACCAGTCCGGGGAAGATGGGCAGGCCGGCGGCGTCGGCGGAGGTCCAACCAGCGGGACGCAGGTCGTCGGTCTTGAGGTCGAAGACGGCGCCGGAGCCGGCGCGCCAGGTGGCGCCGCCATTCTCCGGATACGCGGCGAAGAGCTCGTAGAGCATCCAGTTGTCGGCGTCCACCATCAGAATGTGGCGGTCGCCTTCACCGCGCGGACCGCCTTCGATAGGGGCGTCGGGGGGCACGGGGTAGGGGTCACGGTCGCTCTCACTGGCGTACTCGAAGCGCACCGGCACGCGAGGCTGGCTGCCGGGTACCACGACGTACGGGATGCCGTTGGGTGCGCCGTTCCAGACGGTGCCGAAGTCTGGGTGCAGGCCGCGGTCCAGGCCGATGCTGGCCAGCAGTGCCTCTGAGGCGGGATCGACCGGGTCCTGGGAGACGTCGCGGTTCCAGGGGTTGTCGTCCGGGAAGGGCCGCCGGCCGCCCAGGCTGGCGCCCGGTCCGTAGGCTATGGACGGCAGCGGCGGGGCGGCGGGTGGCGGCGCATCTGGCAGCGCTTCGGGCGTGGCCGGCTCGGCGGCGGGCTCACCCTCGGCCTGGGCATACGCGGCGCGGGCGGTGCGCGGGAGGTGCCAGGCGCCGATGGCGGTGACGCCAATAGCGCCGCCGTGGAGCGTGGCGCGGAACAGTGTGCGGCGGCGGGAGCGGTTCATTCCATTCAACACTACTCCACCCAACGCTGTGGGTGGGTTGTGGGGGATGGGCTGGCGCCCGCTACTGAGTGGGTTTGGCGCGTGCCTGGGACCAGAGCCAGGCGCCGAAGGCGGCGGCGCCGGCGGCCATTCCGGTGAGGCCCAGGAAACGCGGGTCGCGCTCGCCGCGGCGAATAGCGAGCAGGGCGGCGACGGTGTCGAGGGTGTCGCAGATCAGGCGGGCGAGCACCCAGGGAGCGTACTTGCCGCCGTGCGCCGCGGCGGACCAGAGGCCGAGGCCGATGGCGAGGTCGCGTGCGCCGACCGAGCGATAGGCGGCTTCGGTGGTGGGCTCAGCGGGATCGGCCAGGCCGGAGAGCCGGCTGAAGTAGCGTGGCCAGAAGAACGGCACGATGCCAAAGGCGGCGGTGCCGAGGCCGAGTGCCTTCGCGAGCGTGCGCAGCGTCTTGTCTTGCATCAGGAACTATTGAGTCTACGTTGCCGCTACACTGGGCGAAATGTCTTCTCCAGACCCTACTGTCGCCACCGTCCCCGTGTCAGCGCCTGTGCCGGCCGCTGCGCCGGTGTTTGCGCCGGGGCAGAAGCTGGTGTTCATTGGAGATAGCATCACGGACTGTGGGCGGCGGGGGGAAGTGCACGCGCCGTACGGGAACGGGTACGTGCACCTGGCGCGAGCGTTCCTGGTGGCGCGCTACCCGGAACTCGGGCTGGAGATCCTCAACTGGGGCATCAGCGGGAACACGGTGCGGGACCTGGCGGCGCGGTGGGAGCAGGACGTGGTGGCGGAGCAGCCGGACTGGCTCTCCATAAAGATCGGTATCAACGACGTGTGGCGCCTGCTGGCCAACCGGCTGGACCAGCACGTGCCGCTGGACGAGTATGCGACGACGCTACGCAGTTTGCTTGACAGAACTAAGGAAGCGACCAGCGCGCGGCTGATCCTGGTGGAGCCGTATGTCATCGCGCCACCGGTCACGGGGGAAGCGGCACTGGTGACGGGACTGGCGCTGGCGGACGTGCAGCGGCTGTATCCGAAGCTACGGGAGCAGGGGGTGAACAGCGGGGCGGAGTTCGAGGCGTGCCTGGCGCACTTCCGCGAGGTGATGGACCGCTACCGCGCGGTGGTGCGCCAGCTGGCGGCACAGTACGCGGCGGTATTGGTGCAGACCCAGGACGCATTTGACGTGGCGCTGCGGG
Organism: uncultured Chloroflexota bacterium; assembly: GCA_902805635.1. Taxonomy (GTDB): domain Bacteria; phylum Chloroflexota; class UBA11872; order UBA12225; family UBA12225; genus CADCTC01. The sequence continues at coordinate 15,192 of CADCTC010000121.1, read as the reverse complement.
GGCAGCCGCCCGCCTTCTGGGCGGCGGACCGGGTGCATCCGGCGGCGCCGGGGCATGCGGTGATCGCGCGGGCGTGGCTGCGCGCCACCGGCTACGGGGACGCGTAGAGCGGGTTCACTCTCTTATGGCTCCTTCGACAAGCTGAGGACGAACGGACATCTTGACGCGAACGATCACTAGAGCGTGACGCGGTCGCCGTAGGCGGGGATCTCCGCACGGATGCCGAGCTGCTGCTGAATGGCGGCCTGGAGTGCCTGGGCGGCTTCGGGCTCGCCGTGGACGAGGAAGAGGCGCTGCGGCGGGCGGCGCAGGCCGCCGAGCCAGCGAAGCAGCTCGTCGTGTCCGGCATGGGCGGAGAACCCGTCCACCATGCGCACCTGGGCGTGAACCGCAACATCCTGGCCATGAATCTTGACGTGCTTTGCACCGTCAAGCAAGAGGCGGCCGCGGGTGCCTTCGGCCTGGTAGCCGACCAGGAGGACGACGGTGTCGCGGCGGGGCAGGCGGTGCTTGAGGTGGTGGAGGATGCGCCCGCCGGTGGCCATGCCGCTGGCGGCGATGACCACGGCGGGCCCGGCGAGATCGTTAAGAGCCTGGGAGTCGGTACGGGTCTGGACGTAGCGCACGCCGCCGTCGGCGGACCAGCGCAGCGCCTCGCGCCGCCGGCGGCCGAGCTCGCCGCCGACGTACAGGTCGGGGTCGTGCGCCTCTTCGTGCGCCAGGAAGATGCGGGTGGCCTCTATTGCCATGGGGCTATCGACGTAGATGGGCACGTTTGGAATGCGGTTGGCCACCATCAGCTCGCGCAGGGCATAGAGCAGGTCCTGGGTGCGACCGACGGCGAAGGCGGGCACCAGCAGGACGCCGCCGCGGGCGACAACGTCGTCCACGGCGGTGGCGAGCGCCTCCTGGGGCGGTTGGGGAGAGTGCTGCCGGCCGCCGTAGGTGCTCTCCATGACCAGCACTTCGACATCGTCGGGTGGCGAGGGATCGCGCAGGAGGGGGTTGACGTAACGGCCCAGGTCGCCGGAGGACGATCGCGTCGAGGTCCCGCGGGTCGCCGCGCTCATCACGCAGGAAGCCGGGCGGGTCCCAGTTCTTGGCGCGCCAGAGCTTGGGACCCTGGAACAGGCCGCAGTCCAGCAGCACCCTGGCGCCCGCTGCTTCGAGCAGGAAGCGGGAGCCGGTGACGGTCCCCGCGGCGCCCCAGAAGCTCAGCGCGGTCTCAGCACTCTCAGCACGCTCGGTACCCTTGGCATTCACACGTTCATTTACCACAAGGGCGCGCGACGCGCTCTCTTCCGTAAGGGCCGGCAGCCAACTCTACCTGCCTCGGGCGGTGCGGGTGACGCTGGCAATGCAGCGGCGCTGGCGGCGGCGTGGGCGGCGTGTGGCCGGTGCGTTGCGGGCATACTTTGGTACGTCGATGGCCGTCGAGCGCATCCCCGACCAGCCGGGGCTACCAGGGCGTGCGGGGGCAACGGCGTCCGCGATAGCGGCGGACCCGGACCGCACGCTGCGCTACCGCCTGCGCAAGGCGCGCGAGCGGCGCCGGCGGCAGCTCCCGCTGGAAGAGGAGCTGACGGCGATCTACGTCGCCGACGCGCCGCCTGACCTAACCCCGGCTTCGCATTGAGCCCTTCCCTTTAGGGAAGGGCTCAATGCGAACGATATTGACTGATCGCGCCGGATCGCGTCAGTTGCAGTTACCCCGCCCAGGTGATGAGGCGGGGCTCGAACTGGTGACTGAGGTCTGGGTGGGCGGGGACGACGCGCACGCTGTAGCCGTAGAGGCCGCTGGCGCGGCAAGGGATGGCGCCCTGGTAGGTGTACAGGCCGTCCGCGGTGTTGCCGTTGTCAGTGGGGGCCACGTCCATGGCGACGGCGTGGCCGCGCGTGATCTGGCCATCGGCGTCCACGGGGCCATCGTAGAGCTGCACGCTCACGTCGTCGGGACGGAGTGAGCCGAGGCGCACGCGCGCTTTGACGGGCAGCTCCATACCGACGGCCACGTCGGTGGGGGCGGTGTCCACTGCTTCCACGCGCACGTCACCCCACTGGGCGGCGAGGCGCTGCTTCCAGTCCACCAGGACCTTGGCGCCCGCCGCGCCGTTGCCGGCCAGACGCTCGTAGCGCGCCGCGGCGGGCAGGTAGTACTGCTGGGTGTACTCGCGCAGCATGCGGTTGGTGTTGAAGGCGTCACCCAGCTCGCGGATGCTCTGCTTCATCATCTGGGTCCAAGCGCGGGGCAGGCCATCGGGGCCACGGTCGTAGAAGCGGGGGGCCACTTCCTGCTCCAGCAGCTCGAAGACGGCGCGTGCCTCGACATAATCCTGGTAGCCCTCGTCCTGGTACTCCTCGCCGCTGCCGACGGCCCAGCCGAGCGACGGCTTGTAGGCTTCCACCCACCAGCCGTCTAGCACGCTCATGTGCAAGACGCCGTTCATGGCGGCCTTCATGCCGCTGGTGCCGCTGGCCTCGTGCGGGCGGCGGGGGAGGTTGAGCCAGACGTCGCAGCCGCTGACCAGGTACTTGGCGACGTTGAGGTCGTAGTTCTCGATGAAGACGATGTGGCGGCGTAGGTCTTCGCGCTTGGCCAGACGCACGATCTCGCGGATGAGCTCCTTGCCGGCGTTGTCTTCGGGGTGGGCCTTGCCGGCGTAGATGATCTGCACCGGGCGGTCGCGGTTGGTGAGGATGCGGACCAGGCGCTCCACGTCCTGGTGGAGTAGGGTGGCGCGCTTGTAGGTGGCGAAGCGGCGGGCGAAGCCGATGGTGAGCGCCTCCGGATCGAGCACCTCGCCGGCCTGCTCGAGCTCGGCGGCGCTGGCGCCGCGCTGGCGCAGCTGCTGCTGGAGGCGGCGGCGCGCGAAGCCGACCAGGCGCTCGCGCCGGCGCTCGTGGGTGCGCCACAGCTCCTCGGAGGGGATCTCGTCCACGCGCTGCCAGACGCGGCGGTCCTGCTCCTCTCGGCTCACGCCCTCTTCGGTCCAGCGGGGGCCGAGGTAGCGGTCGTAGAGGGTGGCCATGTCGTCGCTGACCCAGGTAAGGGCGTGCACGCCGTTGGTGACGGCGCCGATGGGCACTTCATCCTGAGGGACGTTGGGCCACAGGCCGGGCCACAGGCGGCGCGAGACCTCGCCGTGGAGTTGGGAGACGCCGTTGGCCTGGCCGGAGAGATTGATGGCCAGCACGGCCATGCTGAACGACTCGCCGGCGTCGTGGGGGTTCTCGCGCCCCAGCGCCAGGAACTCGTCGCGCGAGAGGCCGAGGCGGCCGTACCAATCGCCGAAGTAGCGGTCCATCACGTCGGGCGGGAAGCGGTCGATGCCGGCGGGGACGGGGGTGTGGGTGGTGAAGACGCTGCCGGCGGCGATGGCTTCACGGGCCTGGCGGAAGGTGAGGCCGTGCTGCTCCATAAGGCGCCGGATGCGCTCCAGGCCGAGGAAGGCGGAGTGGCCTTCGTTCATGTGGCAGACGGTGGGAGAGATGCCGAGCGCCTCCAGGGCCCGCACGCCGCCGACGCCGAGCAGCAGCTCCTGGCGGATGCGGATGTCGCCGGTGCTGTAGAGACGCAGCGAGGCTACCCGATCCTCCACCGCAGTTTCCGGGACGTTGCTGTCCAGCAGGAAGAGCGGCACGCGGCCGACCTGGGCGCGCCAGATCTGGGCCCACAGCCGGCGACCGGGCAAGTCGACGCTGATCTTCAGCGGGGAGCCGTCGTCGCGGCGCACCAGGGTGAGCGGGAGGTTGTAGAAGTCGTTGTCGGGGTACTGCTCGCCCTGCCAGCCGTCGGCGTTGAGGTACTGCTGGAAGTAGCCCTCTTGGTAGGCCAGCCCGACGGCGACGAGGGGGATACCGAGGTCGCTGGCGCTCTTGAGGTGGTCGCCGGAAAGGACGCCGAGACCGCCCGAGTAGATGGCGAGGCACTCGGCGATGCCAAACTCCATGGAGAAGTAGGCGACGGAGACGCCCGCTGCTTCCCCGCCTACCCCGGCAGCGCTCGAACCGCCCGTGGCGCCCGCGCGGTCGGGGTGTGCCTGGGAGAACCAGGGGCGGGGGGCGGTGGCTGCGCCATTGACTCCGGCGCCCGCGGTGCTTCCAGCGAGGTACTGGTCCAAGCGCTCACAGGCGCGGCGGTACTGGGCGACGAAGCCGTCGTCGGCGGCGGCTTCGTCGAGGCGGTCCTGGCGGATGGAGCCGAGGACCAGGACGGGGTTGTGGCGTGAGCTGTCCCAGCGGTCTGGATCGAGGCGGCGGAAGAGGTCGGTGGTCTCGCGGTCCCATGACCAGCGGAGGTTGAGCGCGAGCTCACGCAGGCGCGAGAGCGACTCCGGGACGGAGGGGACGACGGTGAAAGTGCGCAGCGGCCTGGTGGGCATATGAAGGGATGGTAGCGGGCGACCTCACCTACAGCCCTTCGTTCTGGCACTCGTGGCAGATAGTGCTGGAGAGGACCTGGCCAAAGATGACGTCGGTCCAGGTGTCCTTGGCGGTAGCGCACGCTGGCGGCGATGGGTTGACTGCAGGTAGTGCAGCGCCGCGCTTCGCGGCCGCGCACGACGCGCTTGACTATGACGTTCTCGAGGCCAGGCATGGGTTTCGCGGCCCCCGCAGGTCTCGCCCCCACTACGGCTGCCGCTGCTCCCGCCGCCGCTCCCGCACTACCGCTCATGTCCTCGCTCCACTTCCGTCCGGCACGCTCAACCATCATCGCCTCGTCACCCCGTCGCCATCTGGTCGGGAAGGATAGGCCGCGCGGGCCAGGCATGCACGTGACCGGGACAAATGGGTACGGAGATGTGGGCATGCGCTGCAGTGCGTGCAGAGAGGAACGCGCCGGCTGGGCTGGCTGAACGGTATCGTGGCGTTCGCTATGCTGAGCATCGGGCAGGCGCTCAGCACGGCGCAAGGCGGACAGGTGGACAGGTGGACAGGCGGACAGGCGGACAGGAGCAACAGGGTGGAGTACCGGCGGCTGGGGAACACGGGGCTACAGGTCTCGGCGATTGGCTACGGCGGTGCGCCGCTTGGGCTGACCAACTACCTGGGAGCATGGGACCCGACCAACACCGCGCAGCGCCAGGGGGCGGTGGACGCCATACTGCGTGCGTTGGAGCTGGGGGTGACGTACTTCGACACGGCGCTGTCGTACGGTGACGGGGAGAGCGAGCGCATCCTGGGTGAGGCGCGCCGGCAGGCGGCTGAGCGGGGGATTGGGACGGAAGGGATGCTGCTGGCGACGAAGGTGCCGTCGCGCGAGCGCAGCTACGAGGGGGTATTGCGGAGCGTGGACACCAGTCTAGCGAACATGGGCGTGGCGTGCGGGGACGTGCTGCAGCTGCACGGCAGCGTGTGGCGCGATGACGAGGTGGAGGCGGTGCTGGCCGGTGGTGGGCTAGAGGCGCTGCGCGAGGCGCGCTGGGCGGGAAAGGCGCGGTTCATCGGCTTCACCAGTGAAACGCCGTCACCCGGCACGTACCGGCTACTGCGGTCGGGTGCGTTCGACGTGCTGCAGATCGCGTACAACGTGCTGTACCAGGACGCTTGCAACTTGATGGTGAACAGCGGCCCCATCGTGGAGGCGAAGGAGAGGGGCATGGGCGTGGTGACGATGCGGTCACTCTCGAGTGGGGTGTTCCAGAAGCTGCTGGGGCACTGGCAGGCGAGAGCGGGCCAGCAGGACCAGCTGGATGGGTATGCGTTGGCGCTGCAGTTCGTGCTCTCCAATCCACGCATCGACAGCGCGCTGGTGGGGATGCGGACGGTGGAGGAGGTGGAGCGGAATGCGGCGCTGGCAGACGATCAGTCCGGAAGAGTCGATCTGACAGAGCTGCACCGCCGGTACGTCTGAAACGCATCACCCAACAGCCGCGGTCCGTTGACACTATTCCGCCAACGGCATATATTTTCGTAGTGGCGTGGGAGGTCGAGTACACCGACGAATTTGGAGAGTGGTGGGAGACGCTCACCGAAGGGCAGCGGGAGGACGTGGACGCACACGTTCGCCAGTTGGAGCGTCGAGGCCCTATGCTGCCGTTCCCCTACTCCAGCGGTATCACGGGTTCCCGACACAGCCACCTCCGTGAGCTGCGCGTCCAAAGCGGCGGGCGACCACTACGCATCTTCTATGCGTTCGATCCCAGGCGCGCCGCCATTCTGCTCATTGGCGGCGACAAGACCGGAGATGGCTGCTTCTACGAGCGGTACGTGGCTTTGGCCGACCACCTGTACGACGTGCACCTAGAGGAACTTGAGCGAGAGCGACGAGCAAAGGAGCGAGACGATGGCAGGTAGGAACTCGTTCGCTGCGCTGCGGGCACGGATGGTGCCCGAGGCGCAGCGGCGCGCGGCCGAGAAGGCCGAGCGGCTCACGGAGGAGATGGACCTTGGCGAGCTGCGGCGGGCGCTATTGGTCTCTCAGGAGGAGCTAGCGCAGACGCTGCACGTAGGCCAGGCAGCAGTTGCCAAGCTAGAAAAGCGGACAGACATGTACGTCAGCACCCTGCGCCGCGTGATTGAGGCCATGGGGGGCGAGCTAGAGATCGTGGCCCGCTTCCCGAATCGTTCGATTCACATCACCAGCTTCGAAGCACTGCGAGAGGGCGAACCCGCTGCGTAGTGCGGCGCGGCTCAGCGGCGGCGCCGCCGAAGGCATCTTCATCCGGTCTGAGACGAAGCTACCCTGGCGTGCTGACGAGTCCTGCCAGGAAGGCTTCGTCGCCGCCCTGGCCAGGGTGCTGTCCGAGGGCGGCTTCCAGGCCGTAGCGGCGGGCGAGGTACTCGGCCAGGCGGCGGGCGAGCTGGCGGCGGGGGGTGAGCTCCATCTCGGCGCGGCGCACCAGGAAGTCGCGCACCAGGGTGGCGTCCTCGGCGCGCAGGGCGATGATCCGTGCGCCGTCCGACGCTGCGCCCGCGGATGTGCCCGCGGATGTGGACGGTGTGGAAGGGGCAGAGCCGGGGACGCTGCCGCTCCACGCTGTGCGGCCAGTACTGCCGGGGCCGCCGGTACTCTGGGCGTCTCCGACGACGTCGGCGAGGCGCAGGCGCTTGCCTTCACGCACGACGATGGTGCCGGCCACGTAGTCTCCCAGGCGCTTGGAGCGGCTGTTGAGCAACATGACCAGGGAGCCAATTGCGGCCCCGAAGGGTGGACCGTCTATGACACGGATGAGGTTGCGCACAACGGCGTCGCCGGGCCGGATGGGGTAGCCGTTCTCGCGGATGACGCGCAGGCCCAGGGCGCGCTTGCCGGGGGTCTGCCCGCTCCAGATGATCTCGAAGAGCATGTAGTAGCCCCACAGCAGGAAGAAGCCGCCGAGGAAGGCGACGATGAGCAGGACGACGAGGACAACGGGGCGGGCGTCGTCAAGGTCGACGGGGAAGCGGGAGAAGGTGACGCCGAGCACGATGAGCAGGGAGAGCCACACCAGCCCCTGGATGGTCACGTCGATCAGGGCGGCGGCGGCGCGCGAGCCGATGCCGGCGAGGTCGTAGCCGAGGCTGACGCGCTCGGGGGTCACGACACGGTAGTCTTCTTGTGCGCCCCCAGGCGCACCCCCAGGCGCGGCCCCAACCGGGGCACCGGCCGCGATGGGTGCGGCGGGTGGCTGGGGTGTAGTCGCCGAGCGGGGTGAATCCGATGCCGTCACTGACGCAGTTTATTACCACGCGGCGCGAGGAGTGGGCGCAGCTGGAGGCGCTGCTAGCGCGCAGCGAGGGGAACGGGCTGCGCCGCCTGGGCGCGGACGAGCTGGACGCGCTGGGGCGTGGCTACCGGCGGGTGCTCTCCGACGTGGCGCTGGCGCAGCGCGACTTCCCGCAGGACCAGCTGACCGCCTGGTTGAACCAACTGGCGGCGCGGGCACACCTGCGGCTGTACCGCGCGCCAGGCAGCACGTGGCGGCGGCTGGCCGCCTTCTTCCTGCTGGACTTCCCGCGCCGCTTCCGCCAGGCATGGCGGTACAGCGTGGTGGCGGCGCTGCTGCTGCTGCTGCCGGCGCTGGGCGGCTACCTGGCAGGGCTGCACAGCGAGGTGGCGCGCGAGGCGCTGGTGCCGGCGCAGCTGCGCGCCATCATGCAGCGGGGCGAGACGTGGACCGACATGCCGGACGCGCTGCGGCCGCTGATGGCGGTGGTGATCTTCACCAACAACATCGGCGTGTCGTTCTTCGCGTTCACGGGCGGGGTGTGGTTCGGGCTGGGCACGGTGTACACGCTGGTGCTCAACGGGCTGTTCTTGGGGGCGATCTTCGGCGCGGGGCAGCACTACGGCGTGGGGCACCTGCTGGCGGACTTCGTCTCGTCGCATGGCTACGTGGAGATCACGTGCATCATCATCGCCGGGGCGGCGGGGCTGATGCTGGGCGACGCGCTGCTGCGGCCGGGGGTGCTGCGACGGCGGGACGCCGCGACGCGGGCGGGGCGGAATGCGCTGGCGCTGGTGATGGGGGCGGTACCGGTGTTCGTGCTGGTGGGGCTGGTGGAAGGGAACCTCTCGCCGAGTGACGCGCCGATGCCGGTGAAGCTGGCGGTGGGGCCGCTGCTGTGGCTGGCGCTGATGGCGTGGCTGCTGCTGGTGGGGCGCTCGAAGGCGCGCACCGCGTAGCCGCTCAGGTCAGATCCGGCCGCGGCTCTTCAATTCCAGGTAGGCCTGGATGACTCCGGGGCTGAGCTTGTCGGCTTCGGTGTCTACGGAGTAGACGCCGCGCTGGGTGAGGGAGCCGAGCACGGCGGCGCGCTCGTCGAGCAGGCGCTGCGCCACCATCTTCTCGTAGAGCGCCGTGCCGGGGGCGACGCCGTGGGGTTGGTCTGTGCCGAACCCGGTGGCGTCAGAGCCGGAGGCGGTGGTGAGGTCCCAGGCGGCGGGGCGGGTGACGGTGGGGTCTGAGAGGGTGACGCAGACCACCAGGTGGTGGCGCGCGGCGCGCAGCACGTTGGCCACCAGCTGGGTGGAGGACTCGCGGTCGGCCAGGTCGGTGAAGAGCACCACCAGCGAGCGGCGCAGGTTGCGGCCGGCCAGGAACTGGAAGGCCAGGCCGTGGTCGGGCTCAATGGGCTCGGCGTCCAGGGCGTAGAAGGCGTCCACCATGCGCAGGAAGGCGCGCCGGCCGCGTGTGGGCGGCACGAAGGTGCGCACCTCGTCGGCATAGGAGAGGAAGGCGATGCGGTCGCCGCGCACGCTGGCGACATAGGCCAGCAGCAGGGCCGCGTTGAGAGCGTAATCGAGCTTGGTGAGGCCGGCGGGGGCCTCACCCTCCACCAGTTGGGCGGCCTCGTCGGTGGCGGGCAGGTCGGCGCGGGCGCCCATGAGGCGGCCGGCGTCGATCATGATGACCACGTTCTGGCTGCGCTCGGCCTCGTACTGGTTGACGATGGCCTTACCGCGCCGGGCGGTGGCTTTCCAGTTGATGCGTCGGAACTCGTCGTCGGTGACGTACTCGCGCAGGCCCTCGAACTCGGTGCTGGCGCCGGGGGCGCGCACCGGCTTGGTGCCGGCTTCCTGGGTCAGGCCGCGGCGCACCAGCAGCTCGTAGCGGCGCAGCTGGCGCAAGCTGGGATAGACGCGCACGGCCAGGCTCGAGCCGGGCACGGCGTGCTGGCGCCAGGTGAGCCCCAGCGGCCCCTGGGCGCGCAGGTAGACCGTGCCGAAGGCGTAGTTGCCGCGGTGGCGCGGGCGCACGCGGTACTCGATGCCGACGTCACCGCCGGCGGGCAGCAGGACGCGCCTGCCGGTGGACATAACGTCCGCGCCTTCCACGGCGAAGTCTGGTGGCACGATGTCGCGTGCGATCAGGCGCATGGCGCGCGCGGTGGGGTTAGACAGGCGGAGCGCGACGGGGTTCCAGTCGGCGAGCGAGAGCTTGTCCTCCACGTCGCGGATTACGCCGACGCGGCGCACGTCGCGCGCGAGCCACCAGTCAACGCTGGCCGCGGCGAGCAGCAGGAGGGCGAGCGCGACGGCGGCCTGGCGCCCGACGCCGCCGAGCGCAACGAGCGGCACCGTCAGCAGGAAGAGGAGGAACAGCCGGCGAGTGGGCATACCTGGCCTGGGTGGCGTGCTTGGCGTGCTTGGCGTGCTTGGCGTGCTTGGCGGTATGCCGGGCCTAGCGCGGGACGGGAACGTTGCCGAGGATGCGGGCGATCACGTCATCTGGGGTGACGCCGTCTAGCTCGGCTTCGGGGTGGAGGACGACGCGGTGGCGCAGGACGGGGGCGGCGCAGGCCTTGATGTCGTCTGGGGTGACGAAGTCGCGGCCGGCGAAGGCGGCGAGTGCCTTGCCGGCGCGCATGAGGCCGAGCGCGCCGCGCACGCTGGCGCCGAACTGCACCTCGGGGGCGCCGCGGGTGGCGCGCTCTACCGCGACGAGGTAGTCCACGACGGAGGCGTCCAGCGCGACGGCGTCCATCTGGCGGCGCAGGGCGAGCACGCCGGCGCGGTCCAGCAGCGGGGTGACGCCGGCGGTGGTGAGGTCACGCGTGGCGAAGCCGCGGTGGTGGAGCAGCACCACGTCGCGCTCTGCCTCGGCAGTGCCATAGCCGACCAGCAGCTTGAAGAGGAAGCGGTCCAGCTGCGCCTCCGGCAGCGGGTAGGTGCCTTCGAACTCGACGGGGTTCTGGGTGGCCACGACGAGGAAGACGGGGGGCAGCAGGAGCGTCTGCCCTTCGATGGTGACCTGGCGCTCCTCCATCGCTTCCAGGAGAGCGGACTGGGTCTTGGCGGGGGCGCGGTTGACTTCGCGCCCGTCGCCAGGCCATGGCGCCGGCCCGCGGGCCGCCCGGACATCGTGCTGCTGCCGGACGAGCACCCTGCGATCCCCTCTCGGCGGCCATGAACCGGCCGCTGCGCGTCGGGCTCAACCTCTTCCACGTGGCGCCCGATGCCGGCGGCACGGTCACCTACGCCCGCGAGCTCATGCGCGGCCTCTTGGCCGTCGAGCCTGAGACCCAGATCGCCGCGTTCGTCACCGAGCAGCTTCCGGACACCTTGACCGGCGCGGCGTGGGCAGGAGCAGTGGAATGGGTTCGGGTGCCCGGCCGGGTCACCGGAGGACGGCCGTGGAACGCGTTTTTGTCGATGTGGAGTCAGTGGGCCCTGGAGCCGGTGCTCGCACGGGCACGGCGCCTCGACGTCCTGCACGGCCAGGCCAATGCCGTCGCTCCGCTCTCTGCCGTGCCGACGGTCGCGACCATCCTCGATCTCACCTGGATGCACCTTCGCGGCACCATGCGCGGCCGCGACCGCTTGGGGATGGAGGTCGTGACGCGCGCCTCAGTGTTGCGGGCCGATCGCCTGATCGCCATCTCCAACGCTGCTCGTGACGACCTCGTCCAGACCCTGGGCGTACACCCCGACCGGATCGACGTCACCCCGCTCGGGGTGCGCCCGACCGGCTCCACCCCGCGCACTCCCAAGCCCGAGCTTCGCCGTGCGCTGAAGCTGGGGGACCGACGGATAGTGCTGTGCGTCGCGCAGAAGCGGGTTCACAAGAACATCGACGCGCTGGTGCGGGCGATGAGCCTGCTCAGGGCGTCCGACGCGGTGCTGGTGCTGCCGGGCAGCCCGACGCCGTACGAGGACGAGCTGCGCCGCCTCGCCGCCGACCGTGGAGTGGCCGATCGAGTCCGGTTCCTCGGCTACGTCGGGTCCGAGGACCTCGAGGGCCTGTACGCCGCGGCGTCGTGCTTCGTGCTGCCCTCGAAGATGGAGGGATTCGGCCTGCCCCTGCTAGAAGCAATGCAACACGACGTCCCAGCTGCCTGCTCCAGAGCTTCCGCGTTGCCGGAGGTCGCCGGCGGAGCGGCGCTGCTCTTCGATCCCCTCGACGATCAGGCCATAGCCGAGGCGGTGGACCGCCTCCTCGGCGACCCTCAGCTTGCCGCCGACCTCGCCCGTCGCGGCCGAGTCCGCTGTACGCAGCTGACGTGGGAGCGAACCGCGGAGGCGACGCTCGTGAGCTACCGGCGGTCGATAGCCCAGCGCAGGGACGGCTAGAGAGCGGCGCAGTCGGGTGCTCCGCTGTATGGGACACTTCGCGACGTGGGCTCGTTGCGTGCTGCGGTCCCAGCGGTGCTGCCGCGGCAGGCTTTCCCAGCCGACCTCCCACACCTTCGTCCGCCGGCCCCTCCCCGCGTTAGCTCCCGAAGGTAGGTTCTTCATGGTCGCCGCTCCCGTCGAGCCCCTCCTCCGTTGACGGCGCCGCCCCGCTCCGCGATCGCGTTCGATGCCCTGTTCCTCGACCCGGGAGTCAGCGGGGGCCCTGAGACCATCCTGCGCGGGCTCGTCCCTGCTGTGGCCACCCTCAGGCCAGACCTTGACATCACAATCGTGACGTCGCGTCGAGGCGCCATCGCCCTGCGGGAGGACGGCTGGACCGAGTTCACCCGGATCGTCTCGCTGCCATCGGACGACGATCGTCGGGTTCGCAAGGTCGTGACGCAACAGCTGATGCTCGCCCGGTTGGCGCGCCGGCGGGGCTGGCACCTCGTGCACAGCCTCTCGAACCTCGGTCCGATACGGATCGCACCGCCGCTCGTGCTGACGGTCTACGACGTGGTCTTCCTGCGTCAGGCAACCATGAGGGGGCTCTCACGGATGGCGATCGGAACCTTCGTGCGGCAGGCGGCGCCACGGGCCGAGGCCGTCGTCACGATGAGCGAGGCCAGCAAGGCGGAGATCATCGAGGATCTGCGCGTTGACCCGGCGCGTGTGTTCGTCGTCCGTACGCCGGGTCGGCCTCCCGGTCCGGCGGCGGACCCCTCGGCGCTACGGGCCCGCCTCGGTCTCGAAGGGCGCCGGATCGTGCTCAACGTCGCCGCCAAGCGCCGACACAAGAACCAGGCGCTGCTCATCCGGGCTGTCGAGCGACTCCCTTCCGATATCGCCCTCGTCATGGTCGGCCATGACGGAGGGGACGGCGCCGCGCTCCGACGGCTCGCGGCGGCTTCCACGGTCGGCGACCGGATCGTCCAGCTCGACTATGTGCCCGACGACGAGCTCGAGGCGCTCTACGCGATGGCTGCCTGCGTGGCGCTGCCCACACGGGCGGAGGGGTATGGCCTGCCCGTGCTCGAGGCGATGCAGCGCGGCATCCCGGTCGCCTGCTCCGACCTCCCAGTCCTGCGCGAGGTCGGCGCAGACGCCGTGGTCTACTTCGACCCGACCGATCCTGCAGCCGCGGCGGAGGCCATCAACCGCGTTCTGGCGGGGGGAGGATTCGCTTCGCGCGGCCGGACGCAGGCGGCGCGCTTCAGCTGGGAATCCGCGGCCCGCCAGCATCTCGACATCTATGACCGATGCACGTCGGCCTGAACCTCGTCTTCCTCGTTCCTGCCGAGCAGGGAGGAATGGAGGTCTATGCCCGCGAACTGCTGCGTGCCCTTCCCGTCGAGCGCCCCGACCTGCACATCACCGCCTTCGTCAACCGTGAGGCCCGCCGCGCCGGGGGCGAGTGGGACGAGTTCGCCGATGTCGTCGAGGTGCCCGTATCTGCCCGCAACCGGGTCGAGTGGGTGCGTGGCGAGCAGCAGCTGCTGCCGGCACTCGCCCAACGCGCCGGTATCGATCTCCTCCACAGCCTGGCCAGCACCGCGCCGGTCCGCGGGTCCTTCCGCCGCGTCGTCACGATCCACGACCTGCTCTACCGCGTCATCCCTAGGGCCCACTTCGGCTTGTTGGGCGTGGGGATGCGCGTCTTGATACCCGCCGCCGCTCACCGGTCGCACCGCGTCATCGTCGACTCGCAATCCACCCGCAATGACGTGCGGCGCCTCCTGCACGTCCCGCTGCGCAAGATCGACGTCGTGCCGCTCGGGAGCGGCACCACGACCGTCGGCGATGCCGTGCCGGCGGACGTCTTGCGGGAGCGCCACGGTCTCGGCGAGCGCCGTGTCGCCCTCTCGGTCTCGGCGAAGCGCCCGCACAAGAACCTCATGCGCCTGCTCGAGGCGCTCGCCCTCATCGCCCTCCCGCGCCGTCCGGTGCTCGTGATCCCGGGCTATCGGACGCCGTACGAGCAGGCGCTGCGCGAGCGGGCCGAGGCGCTCGGCGTGCTCAGCGACGTACGCCTGTTGGGGTGGGTCCCCGGCCCTGAGCTCGACGGGCTCTATGGGCTCGCCGACGTCTTCGTGTTCCCCTCCCTCTACGAAGGCTTCGGGCTGCCGGTGCTCGAGGCCATGCACCGCGGGGTGCCCGTCGCCTGCTCGGATCGCAGCTCGCTGCCCGAGGTCGCCGGTGACGCCGCCCTCCTCTTCGATCCCGACGACGCGCGCTCCATCGCCACCTCCATAGAGCGGGTCCTCGAGGACCTTGCGCAGTCCCAGCGGCTGCGGGCAGCCGGCCGGGCGCAGGCGCGCCGCTTCACGTGGGCGGCCACGGCGCGGGCGACGGCGGCCAGCTATGACCGGGCGCTGGCCCCGATCAAGCTGCCGGCGTAAGCAGCCGCGACGAGGTTCAGCGAGCCGGTCAGGGAGAGCCGATCCTCGTTGCGGGCGAACCACGCCGCCGTCGACGCCCGCAGCGGCTCGCCGGCGTCGCGGACGCGCAGGATCGCCTCGGCCAGGTCCTCCGGCGAGGCCGAAGCCGCGACGAAGCCGTTCTCGCCCTCGTCGACCAGCTCTGTGGCTGCATTGTCCGGTGCGGCGACGACGATGCTCGGCACGCCGAGCGCAGCCGCCTCGACGACGACGAGCCCGTAGCCCTCGCGGCTCGACGGCAGCACCAGGCACAGCGCATCGGCAAGGCTCTCCTCGAGCTCCTCGCGGGCCACGAAGCCCGGGGCGCTGGCCACCTCGGTCAAACCATCGGCCTCAATCTGCGCCAGTACCACGGGACGGCCGGGACCGTCGCCGTAAACGACAAGCCGCAGCTCGGGCGCCCGCTCCCGCAAGGCGGAAAAGGCGCTCACGAGCGCCCCGACGCGCTTCTCGGGGATGTGGCGCCCGGCGAAAACAACCAAAGGCTGCGCGGGCCGCGGGGTGCTCAGCGGCACCAGGTCGTGCAGACCCGTCAATACCTCGACCTCTCCGTGGAGGCCCGTGGCCCGAAGCCGCTCGGCCGTGCCCTCTGCCAGCGTGAACGCGTGCTGGGGGACGCCCAGGCAGAGCTTCTGCACGGCCCAGCCGACCCGCCCGGCCGCACCGAGGTAGTCGTGCCAGTACTCACGCGACCACAACTCGAACCAGTCGACGATC
>CADCTC010000120.1 GCA_902805635.1 uncultured Chloroflexota bacterium | reverse complement strand
CCGCACCTGATCAAGGGCGGCGGCGGCACGATCATCAACGACTCGTCGAACGCGGGGCTGATTGGCCGGCCGAACGACCCCGTCTACTGCGCCAGCAAGCACGGCATCATCGGGCTGACCAAGAGCATGGCGCTGCGCCACGGCCCGCAGAACGTGCGCGTGAACGCGATCTGCCCGGGCCCCATCGAATCGAACATGATGGTGGAGGGGCGCGACGCGATGGGCGACGCGGCGCGGTTCGACCGAATGGCGGCGTCGCAGACGGCGCTCAAGCGAATCGCGCCGGCGGAGGAAGTGGCCGAGCTAGTGGTCTTCCTCGCCTCGGACGCCGCGCGCAACATCACGGGCGCTGCCATCCCCACCGATGGAGGCAAGACCGCCGGCATCCTGCCTGGACTGGTGCCGGCGGAGGAGTAGCTTGCGCAAGCGGCACTCCGTTCGCCCTGAGCTTGTCGAACCGTGCCCTTCGACAAGCTCAGGGCGAACGGAAGGAAGCTGAGGTCTGCTTAGAAGCGGTGGCTTGAGTCGGTGTGGACCTCGTCGCCCCTTGGCACGGGGGTGAACCCGTTGGCATCGCCGGGCGCGTAGGCTGCTGCTGCGGCTCCGTTGGCCGCGCCGTTGCCCTGGCGGATGACGTTGGTAGCCAGCGCGATCATCGACGCGATGTCGCTCACGTTAGCGGGGATGACCAGCGTGTTGCTCTGCTGAGCCAGGTTACCGAACTGCTGGACGTACTGCTCGGCCACGCGCATCTGCACCGCCTCGCGCCCGCCGGGAACCTGGATAGTCTCGGCTACCTTGCGAATGCCTTCGGCGGTGGCGCTGGCGATGGAGAGGATGGCAGCGGCCTGGCCCTCGGCTTCGTTGATCTGCTGCTGCTTGCGCGCCTCGGACGCCCTGATGACCATCTGCTTCTCGCCGTCGGCCTGGTTGATCGCGGCGTCGCGCTGCCCCTCGGAGGTCAACACGGTCGCGCGCTTCTCACGCTCGGCGCGCATCTGCTTCTCCATGGCGGCCAGCACGTCCTTGGGTGGGGTGATGTTCTTGATCTCATAGCGCAGCACCTTCACGCCCCAGGATTCAGTGGCTTTGTCCAGCTCGTCCACCACCGCTACGTTGATCTTGCTGCGCTCCTCGAACGTGCGGTCGAGGTCGATCTTGCCCATCTCGCTGCGCAGCGTGGTCTGCGCCAGCTGCGAGACGGCGAACTTGTAATCGTTGATGCCGTAAGACGCGCGCTCCGGGTTGAGCACCTTCAGGTACAGCACGCCGTCCACGTGCACCTGCACGTTGTCGCGCGTGATGCAGACCTGCTCCGGCACGTCCAGCGCGGTCTCCTTCAGGGTGTGCTTGTACGCGATTCGGTCCACGAAGGGCACCAGAATATGGAAGCCCGCGTTTAGCGTGCCGCGGAACTTGCCAAGGTTCTCGACGACGAACGCACTCTGCTGCGGTACGACGACTGCGGTGCGGGCAATGACAACCAGCACGATGACCGCCAGCACAATGGCGACAAACAATCCACCACCCATTGGTTCGCTCCTTCTCTACTCTGCCTGCTCTGTCTGCTACTCCGCCGCTGCGCCGGGCGAGAGCCGGGCAGGCTCGCCGGAAGCGCGCGGCTCCTGAGTCCCGCGAGTGTCGCCCAGGAACTCCTCCGCGGCGATCCTGACCCACAAGGTGAGTCCGTCCAGCCGTTCGACGGTGCACTGTTGTCCTTGCGCGATGGCCAGGCCGCCGCTGTTGCGCGCGGTCCAGGTCGTGCCGCGCAGCTCCACTTTGCCGGCGGCACCCACCGGCAGGTCTTCCAGCGCCTCGGCGGTAGTGCCCACCAGGCCGTCCACCTCGGCGCCGTGGCGGCCCTGCCCGAAGCGCGACACGAGCGCGCGGCGGAAGAGCAAGATACCGGCGATAGAGAGCGCAATGAAGAGCAGTACCTGCGCGGTCAGCTGCCCTGCTATGCCGGCCGCAGTGGCGCCGCCGACGAGCAGCGCTGCCAGCCCAAAAAAGGCCAGGAAGAACCCACCCGGTATGAACACCTCAATACCGAGCAGGACCAGACCAGCCAGGACCCAGATCCACCATTCCACCGGAAGACTCCCGAAAGCGCCCAAGAGCGCCCATTGCCGGCGGCGTTGACTCCGCACAACGGCGAGGCCAGCGTATCACACTCCAGGGGCCACGAGATGTGAAGTCCGTCCGGTGTCTGCCGGCCGCCGGGGGTATGTCCGAGAGGTGTCTTGGTGTGGCGGAACAGAACGTGCGTGAGCGATACACTTAGGTTTCACCATAGAAGGAGCGCTTCTTGCCGCCTGCACACCTAATTCCCTCGCTCGAACCTAAGCTGCGCGACCTGTATGCCCGGCATAAGGAACTCGCGAAGGCGATCGACTGGGCATATCACGAGTACCTGCCGCTGGACGTGCTGCGCGCTGACCCGCAGTCACTGCCAAAGCTGTCCGCGGTCAGCTACCTGGCGGTGGAGACGGCGCTGTTCACCGAGGTGAACTTGCCTTGGTTCACCACGGGCCTCTACAACGTCTTCCGCGGCGCGGTTTCCCCGATGCGCGAGTTCATCTACGATTGGACCGCCGAAGAGGACCAGCACGCCATGCTGCTGGAGACGTACCTGCTGCTGGGTGACAACGGCGACCACCGCGAGCGCGCCCGGCTGCGCAAGATCATCGTGAAGCAGGGCTGGGAGCCCAATATCGACGACCACTTCCAGGCCATCGCGTACACCGCAACGCAGGAGCTGGCGACGCGCGCCTTCTATCAGCGTGTTGCGCTGGTATGCCGTGACGAGGACCCGCTGCTGGCGCGCGCCCTCATCCGGCTGGCCAAGGACGAGACGCTACACTACGCCTTCTACAAGGACGCGGTGAAGGCCCACCTGGAGGTAGAGCCGAACTACGCCGAGCCGCTGGCGAGGATCCTGATGGACTTCGCGATGCCGGGCGCGGAGATGCCGGACTACGCGACACGCGCGGCTGTGCTGGCGCGCGAGGGCGTGTACGGTCCGGACCACTACTACGACATGGTGGTGGACCACCTGTGGAAAGAGTGGGACATCCCTGGCCTGCTGCCTTCCGCAGAGCCGGCCCGCGCCGCGCAGAAGACGCTGATCGCGCACCACCGCAAGCTGGGACGCGTGGCCTCCATGTATGCGCTGCGGCGCAAGAAGGAAAAGGCCGACGGCGCTGCAAGCGCCGCGGCGGGCAGCAACGGTGCAACGCACACTGGCGGCGGAGCGAACGGCTCAGCCAACGGGCAAGCGAGCAACGGGCACGCCGCGGAGCCGGCGCGCACGGATGGCGTCTACGGAGAAGTGCTCAAGACCGCGCCTAAGTCGTAGCGTCTACTCGGTCCAGACCTGGGCCAGGTGCACCAAGGTGGCGGCGTTGTTGGCCAGGTCCTGGACGGTGGTCCACTCGCGCACGCTGTGCACGTTGTGGCCGCCCGCTGAGAGGTTGGGGGTCGGCAGTCCCTGCTCGCTTAGCCGCGCGCCGTCGGTGCCGCCCCGGATGAGCGTGCGACGCGGCGTGAGCCCCGCGCGCCGCACCGCCTCCTCAGCTGCCTCGGTGACGCGCGGGTGGTCCTTGAGGTATTCCTTCATGTTGCGGTAGGACCGGGTCACCTCCACGCTCACCTGCGCGCGTGGCTCCGCTGCCTCGACCTCGTGCGCCAGGCGGCGCAGCAGCGCTTCGTGCTCGGCCAGCAGCGCCTCGTCGAAGTCGCGCAGGATGAAGCGAAGGGTGGTGTGCTCCACGCTACCTTCGACGGCCATGGGGTGGATGTAGCCCTGGCGTTCCTCGGTGGTCTCCGGCGAGAGCGCATCGGGTGGCAGCTTGGCCAGCAGCTGCGCCGCGAGCTTGATGCTGTTGACCATCTTGCCCTTGGCGGTGCCGGGATGGGTGTTGTGGCCACGGATGGTCACCACCGCCGCCGAGGCGGAGAACGTCTCGTCCTCCACTTCACCCGCGCAATGGCCGTCCACGGTGTATGCCGCTACGGCGCCGAAGCCCGCGATGTCGAAGTAGCGCGTCCCCTGGCCAATCTCCTCGTCGGGGGTGAAGCCCACTTTGATGGGCCCGTGGGCGATCTCCGGATGGCGCTTGAGGTACGCCACCGCGGCGACGATGGCGGCGGCGCCACCCTTGTCGTCGGCGCCGAGCAGCGTGGCGCCGTCAGAGGTGACCAGGTCGTGCCCAACGTGGTCGTGCAGCGCCGGCATATCGTCCGGCCGCAGGAGCTGGTGCGGGTCGCCCGGCAGCGTGATGTCGCCGCCCTGGTAGTTCCGCCAGATCTGTGGCTTCACGCCCGCGCCCTCGGCTTCCGGGCTGGTGTCCATGTGCGCGATCAGGCCGATCGCCGGCCCATCCTGGCCGGGCGTAGCCTGTAGCGTCGCGGTGACGTAGCCGTGCTGGCCCAGGTGGACGTCGTCGAGCCCGATCTGCCGCAGCTCGTCTACCAGCACCCGCGCCAGGTCCAGCTGCTTGGCGGTGCTGGGAAAGGACTCGGATCCTTCCTGCGAGCGCGTGTCGATCTGCACGTAGCGCAGAAATCTCGCAAGCACGTCGTCCGCCAGCGCCTCTGCGAGAAGCGTGGCGAAGCCGGTACGGGAGTGAGCGGGCGAAGAGGCAACCGTCATGAGCGACAGCGTACCAGGGTCATTGCTGCGCGCCGCTCACGACTCCGCCAAGCTGCTCGGCCAGCGCCTGCGGATCGGTGACCGGCAGCTGGCAGGTGAACTGCTGGCACACGTAGGCGGTGGGCTTGCCGGCCTGCTCCGGGCGCTCGGCCAGCAGCGGGATGGCCAGCGCGGCGGCCTCGCCGGGGGCGCCGGGAGTGCGCAGCGCCACGACTTTGTTGGGCAGGAAGCGCGCGAAGACGGTGTGCACCAGCGCCTGCGTTTCCGTGGCGGCAGGGTCGCCTACCAGCGCCACCTCCTTGACCGGGCCAACGGCAAAGTCCAGCGCGCACAGCAGGTGTCCAAACGCGGTGGGGTGCTGGCCCATCGGCCCGGCAAGCGCCGCCAGCACGCGCTCAGCACGCTCGCGGTAGGCTGCTTCACCGGTCAGCTCTGAGAGTCGCAGCAGTGTCTCCACTGCCATAGAGGTGCCGGAAGGGGTGGCGTTGTCGTAGAGGTCCTTGGGGCGGGTCAACAGCGCCTCGTGGTCGGCGCTGGTGTCGAAGAACCCGCCGCCCTCTTCATCCGCGAACTGCGCGACGATGGTGTCAGTCAGTTGCCGCGCCGCCGCGAACCAGCGTAGGTCGAAGGTTGCCTCGTACAGGGAGAGCAGTCCGGCTGCGTAACACGCGTAGTCTTCGAGGTACGCGTTGAACTTGGCCTGTCCGTCCTTGTACGAGCGCAGCAGGCGCAGCTCACCGTTGCCCGCGCCCGCTACGCTGAGCTTCTCCAGCACGAACTCGGCATTGCGGACCGCGGCGGCGCGGTAGTCCTCGCGTCCGAGGGCGGCGGCCGCTTCGGCGAAGCTGCGCAGCATCAGGCCGTTCCAGGCGGTGAGCACTTTCTCGTCGCGGCCGGGCTTGATGCGCTGCTCGCGTGTCTCGAACAGCACGCGCTTGCCGCGCGCGATCACCTCAAGGAGCTGCGTCTCGGACATGCCTGTCTCGCGCGCAACGGCGTCGGGCGTGCGCTGCGTCTGCAGGATGCTCTTGCCCGGCTCTTCGTGCCAGTTGCCGCGGTCGGTCACGTCGAAGTACGCGCAGAACGCGCGCGCGTCCTGGTCGCCCAGCAGCGCGCGCACTTCTTCCGGTGTCCAGACGAAGAACTTGCCCTCCACGCCCTCGCTGTCGGCGTCCTGCGTGGCGTAGAAGCCGCCGTCGGGGGCGGTCATCTCGCGCAGCACGTAGTCCAGCGTCTCTTCGGTAATGCGCCGGTAGAACGGGTTGCCGGTGGCCAGGAACGCCTGCAAGTACGTCCGCGAGAGCAGCGCGTTGTCGTACAGCATTTTCTCGAAGTGCGGCACCAGCCAGCGCTCGTCGGTGGAGTAGCGATGGAACCCGCCGCCAAGCTGGTCGTACATGCCGCCATGCGCCATCTTGTCTAGCGTGTGGGTGGCCATGCGCAGGCTGCGCGGATTTGCGCTGCGAGCCCAGGCGCGCAGGAGGCCCTCCAGCCCCATGGGCTGCGGAAACTTCGGCGCGCGACCAAAACCACCCCACGTGTCGTCAAAGCTGCCTGCGAATGCGCGCTCGGCCAGCTCCAGCGTCCTGGCGTTGAGCGCGTCTCCGCCGCCCTTCTGTGCGGGGAGCACGGCGCGCTCTTGCAGCCCCGCTCGGAACTGCGACGAGCCACGGTCGACCGCCGGGCGGCGCTCGCGGTACGCCTCCGCGGCCGAAGTCAGCACGTCTTTGAAGGACGGCATGCCGTAGCGTCGCGTCTTGGGGAAGTACGTTCCGCCGTAGAACATCAGGCCGGGGCGGCCGTTCTTCTGAGGCACTTCCTCGCACATCGGCGTGCCGTCGGGGAGCAGGAAGACCGTCATGGGCCAGCCACCGTGTCCCGTGGCGGAGGTGACGGCCTCCATGTAGATGGCGTCCACGTCCGGGCGTTCTTCGCGGTCCACCTTGATGGACACGAAGTCGTCGTTCATGATGTGCGCGGTGTCTTCGTCTTCAAAGGACTCGCGCTCCATGACGTGGCACCAGTGGCAGGCGGAGTAGCCGATCGAGAGGATGATCGGCTTATCCTCGCGCCGTGCGGTCTCGAATGCCTCGTCGCCCCACGGGCGCCAGTCCACCGGGTTGTAGGCGTGCTGGAGCAGGTAGGGGCTGGTCTCGTGCGCCAGCCGGTTGGGCTCGCGATCCGCGTGCGCGCTCGGCTCGGTGTGTTCCGTTTGGGGCGCTGCCATGGCAGTAGTCTCCTTCAAGTCAGCCTACGCGGGGCTGGCAAGGATCGTTCCGCCGGTGGCGGCGGCTGGTCTACCGTGGCGGCGGCCAGCGGCCGGAGAGCTTGAGCGCCTCTAGCATGCCGGCATCGGCCAACTGCTGCTCCACCTGCTCCGGGGCGCGGTGGTGCGCCGGCCAGTCCTCAGCCTGCGCGGTGTGCAGCAGCAGGCGCGCCGTGACCGTGGCGGCCGACTGCAGGCTCTTGGGGTTGGCTTTGTCCAGTGTATCGGCGGGCGTGTGGCCCCAGCCGCGCCCTACTAGGCCGTTGAGCGCGCTGGCCGCCAGCTGCGTCTGACCAATGCCGCCGGTAGGGACGCCGTTCATGGCGAACGGGAAGTGGTCCGACGCCGACGAGAACCGGTTGCGAACTTCTACCGGATAGCCCATCTGCTCAGTGGCGCCGGCGTAGTAGGGAAGGAGCTCTGGGATGCCGGTGAGCACCAGTGCCTCGTTACCGGGGAATCCGCGACCGGAGGTGTCTAGATTCAGCATGAAGCGCACGCGGTCCAGCTCCTCGCGGTGCCGGCGCACGTACTCCCATGAGCCGAGCAGCCCGATCTCCTCGGCCGCGAAGAAGCAGAACCGCAGCCGGCGCGCGAAACCGCGCCCTCGTTCTCTGGCAATAGACGCAAGGACACGCGCCGCCTCAAGCGTGATGACGGTGCCGGCGCCGTTGTCAAGCGCGCCGGGCGAGATGTCGTGGCTGTCGTAGTGGCCGCCGGCGACCACCAGCTCCTGTGCGCTGGGGCTGGCGCTGTCCGCCGGCAGGTCGGCGTAGATGTTGCTGCTCTCCACCTCAGGGAAGCTGGCAGTGACCGAGAGCCGCAGCCGCACCGTGCTGCGCTCCTGCCAGCGGCGCAGCTGCTCGCCGGTCTCGAACGTGAGGCCCAGGCCGGGGATGGGCGCCGGCCCCTTGCCGCCGCCGGGCAGGCCGCCGGTGACGGGCATGTCGCCGGGGTTCTGGTTCACGTAGAGGTACGCCGCCGCCCCCGCCGTAACAGCGCGCATGTACTTCTCCCGCCGGTGCGACGATGCGCGCCCGGCGCCGCGCCCGGCGGTCTCCGCGGCGGACATGACGATGGCGCCGCGCAGCGCGCCCTGCGCTGCGCCGGCGGCGGCATAGTCATCCGCCTCGCCGTCGCCGACCCAGCGCAGCTCCGCCTCCACCTCGCCGGCCGGGCAATACGGCAGCGCCAGCGCCCGCATGCGCACGTGAAGCGGCTCCAGCACGTCCAGTGATTCGCTGCCGCGCACCCAGCCGGTGTAGCGGAACGACTCCGCCGTGACCCCTTCCAACCCGTAGGCGCGCAGCCGTTCGAGCAAGAACGTCGCCGCCCCTCGTTCGCCGGGGCTGCCGGCGAAGCGGTGTCCAAACGTGTCGCACAGGTCACGCAGGGTGGCGTACGCCGCCTGCGAGCCCATGGCCTCACCTGATACCGCCTTGTCAAGCGCCCGCGCTGCGTCAACCGTCGCCGTTGCCATTCCCGCGATTGTACGCACGCTGCCTGTCTGCACCTTGGGGCAGCGCGTGGACGCTGCAACCAAGATGCAAACGTGGTGCAACCAACGTGTAACGAAATCTGACGTGGCGACAGCCGCCGCCGCCGGTAGGATTGCCGTGCGAGGCGCACGAGGCCCGCTCACACTATTCGAGCGGCACGTCGCGTGCCGGACAGCACGCGGTCTTGTCCCGGAACTACCGTGGTCGCTCTCCCTGAATCACCCCTTGAACAGCCGCTGCCGCCGCGTCGCGACCGGCCCCGGCGGGTGCGGCGGCGCGCGCCGCAGCGGGCGCGCCTGGGCGCGCCTTGGGGCGAGGCGGCCGTGGCGCTGTCGGTTGTGGCATTGCTGTGCGCCGCGTACTACTCGTTCGCCCAGTACAGCTTCGATGTGCTGGAAGAGGGCTACTTCCTGACCAACGCGCAGCGCGTGCAGGCCGGGGACATGCCGTTCCGCGACTTCAACGCCCCCTATACACCGGGCGTGTTCTATCTCTATGCCTGGGTGATGGACCACGTTGGGCCGAACATAGTGGCGCTGCGCACGCTACAAATCGTGGGGCGGGGGGTGTTCGTGCTTGCCCTGTACGCTACCGGCCGCCACTTGGTGCCGCCGTTCTTCGCGGCCTTGCCGCCGGTCATCATCATGGCCATGGACACCGTGCCGGGCATGTGGAGCCTGCACCCCGGCTGGTTCACTGCCCCGCTTTCAATCCTGGCGGCGCTGTGTGTCGCGCGGTACCTGCGTACGGGCAAGGCGCGCTGGTTGTTCCTGGCGGGCCTCGCCTCTGGTGGTGCATTCGCCTTCAAGCAGAACCTGGCAGCGTACGGCACCATCGCGGCGCTCTGGCTGTTGGTGGTGTGTGAATCGCAGCTGCCGCCGTTGTGGCGCCCGCACGGCCGGCATCAGACGCTGCCGGCGCGTCGCGTGCGCTGGGCGGTGGTCGCTGCCCGGCGCCTGACGCAGGGAGCGGCGCTGTTCCTCCTGCCGGCCACGGCGGCGGTGATCGCGCGCCCTTACATGTCGCCGCTGGTGGCGGCGCTGCTCGTCGTGCCGCTCGTCGCTGCCGGAATCGCGGCGTGGGTCGTGGTGCGGCGCTCGGCGGTCCGTGACGTCGGGCTGGGCCGCTGGCCCTTCCATGGCTGGCAGCACGAAGTGGCGTTTTACGTGCGCCCGGCGGTGCTGCTCGCCGGCTTCCTCCTGGTGACGCTGGCGTGGTTCATCCCGTTCTTCAATGCGCTCGATTATCGAGTGGACCTGCTGGGGCCGCTCGTCGGCAAGATCGACCAGACGGGCTATTACCTGGGCATGAATCCTCCCACCGTCGCGCATGCACGGGTGGTGTTCCTGGCGCTTGGGCTGCCCGTGGCGCTGGCGGTGCTTGGTGTGCTGGGGCTCTGGAGCCGGCGTGGCCTGGCGCTGTTGGTCGCCGCCGCCGCCGTGTGGGTAGTGTTGGAGGCCCGCCTGTCACATGGCTGGGACGATCCCTGGAACGCCGTGGACGCGCTGGTAGACCTGCGCGCGTGGCTTGCCGGCGCCTGGAGCGCCCTGGGCGACCAGGCGTACACGACCTACGACCTGGTGCTGTACCTGCCGACGCTCGCATTCTGGGGCGCATTCGCGTTGCTGTTGGGGCGGTTCCGGCTGCGCGGGTCGAAGCTGGATCTCAACTTCACGGCGGCGCTCGGACTACTGAGCGTCGAGCCGGCTCCGCACGGACTGGTGCGCCTGTGGTTCTTGGTGGCGGGCGCGGCGCTGCTGCTCAACCAGTACCCACGCATGGACGAGGTCCACATGCTGTGGTCGGGCGGCGTGCTGCTGGTGGTAGGGGCCGACGTGCTGCGGCGCTGGTACCGCCGGGTGGTGCAGTTGACGCCACGCTTTGCCGCCTCGCCGGTCAGCCGGGGGTGGCTGAAGCTGAGCCTGCTGGCGCTCCCCGCGATGGCAGTGCTTCCGATGGTGTATTACCGGCTGGAAGGCTCCGCGCCGATCTTCCGGCCCGCGGCGGGCACGGTAGAGCTGGCGAGTCCAGAGCCCCCGTACGGGCTGGTGCGGATGGACGTGCCGGGGGACACCAGCGGCGTGTGGCTGGCAGCCAAGGACGCGCTGATCTACCAGCAGATCGCGGAGCACCTGAGCGCGGAAACTATGCCCGGCGAGCCGATCTTCACCTACCCCGCCATCCCCGGCTTCTACTACCTGGCCAACCGGCCCAACGCTACCGGCTTCAACCACGTCTTCCCAGGCATGGCGTCCCCGGCTGAGCAGCTTGAGATGGTCCGGCAGCTCGAACGGGTCAACTTCATCGTATGGGATGATGGCGGCGCGCACTACTGGGTGCACCCCGGCGACAACGCGCCGGTAACTGAGTACATCCGCACCCACTACCGAATCGAGCTCTTCGTGGGACCGTATGCCATCCTGTCGCGCCGCGCCGTCGCTAACTGGGGCGAGCCGCTGCCCTACTTTCTGCCAACAACCGGAGGAGGCGCAGCGTCCGGAGGGCGTTAGGGGGTGTGGCGGTCGGGGCGTTAGCCAGGCGGCGCGGCGCTAGACGGCAGCAGCGCGTCGCAGCCCGGACCGGTGCAGCCGGTTACGCGAACACCCTTGAGCGACGCGCCGCGCAGTAAGAGGCCCTCGGCGTAGATGTCGCTCAGTTCAGCGTCGTCCAATCGTGCGCCCGTGAGCGACGTGCTCTGTAGGTACGCGCCCCTCAACGACGCGCCGACGAGCGAAACGTTGTCGAGCTCGGTAGCGGTCAGGTTGGCGCCGGCGAGCGTGGCGCGTTCCAGCGTCGCGCCGATCAGGTCAGCCTTGGAGAGGTTGGCGTCGCGCAGGTTGGCCTTTGCCAGTGTAGTGTCACCGAGGTTCGCTCTGGTCAGCGTGGCGCCCGCGAGCTCCGCTTCTGTCAGGTCCGCGCCGGACAGGTTAGCTTTGGTCAGCGTAGCCTCGCGTAGACCGGCTTTCACCAGCTTGGCGCCGCTGAGGTCGGCGCCGGATAGCGTGGCGCCGGACAGGTCAAACTCGGTCAGGTCAACTCCTGCAAGCTTCACGGCGCTGAGGTTGGCGCCGGCGAGCGTGGTCTTGGAGAGCGTAGCGCTGGAGAGCGTGGCGCCGGACAGGTTGGCGTTGGAGAGGTTGGTCCCGCTGAGGTTGGCGCGGAACAGGTTCGCGCCGCTCAGGTCTGCCTTGGAGAGGTCCAGGCCACTCAGGTCGGCATTGGCCAGGTTGGCCCCGGCGCACTGCGTCTCGGGCTTGAGCTCGCACGCGCCAACCTTCCGCACCGTCCCCGCACCGGAGCCCCCGCCCGTATTGCAGGCAGCGATTGCGAGACACGCCAAAGCCGCCACGGTCAACAGAGCGCCCTGGGCCGGCGCGCGGGTCATGTGTTCTCCCTTAGCCACACGGCCATTTGGCCGGCGTCGCGGTTTGCCCAGGCATAGTACGGCACGGCGGTGAAGGGGACGGTGCGGTGGTCGCCGGTCGCTGCACGTGCTCGTGATGCATCTGCGTAGAGGTGGCTGTCGCTACGGCTGGGAGTCGGTACGAGCGCTTCGCCGCGTAGGACCGTGACGCCGCCCCGGTTGTCGGGGCGAAGTTCGCCGACGAGAG
>CADCTC010000119.1 GCA_902805635.1 uncultured Chloroflexota bacterium | reverse complement strand
CAACGGCAACGGCGACACAAGCGGCACCCACGGCGACACCCGGCCAAGACAGCAGCAACGGGAGCGGCGCCGGCGGCGCACACAACGGAGGCGCCCTGGTGCGCTATTTGCGCACCCTAGGGGGCAAGGCGCCCGATACAGAGGCGACGGCGTACTACGCGTCGCTGGACAGCGTTGGCGCCGTGGCACCACGCGTGGCAGGTTCTATCGTGGCGGAGCTGCGCGATCAGCGCGCCAACCTCAAGCTGATCGCGAGCGAGAACTACTCTTCGCTCGCCACGCAGCTGGCGCACGGCAACCTGCTGACGGACAAGTACGCGGAGGGCTTCCCGCGCCATCGCTTCTACGCCGGCTGCGATAACGTGGACGACGTGGAAGAAGAGGCGGCCACGCTGGCATGCGAGCTGTTTGGCGCCGACCACGCCTACGTGCAGCCCCACTCCGGCGCTGACGCCAACCTGGTGGCGTACCTGGCGATCTTGCTGGCGCGCGTCGAGGCGCCGGCGCTCAAGGAGCTGGGAGTGGAGGACCTCTCCAAGCTCTCGCGCGAGGACTGGGGCAAAGTTCGCGAGGCGTTCCATAATCAGCGCCTGCTCGGCCTGGACTACTACTCCGGCGGGCACCTGACCCACGGCTACCGCCACAATCTGTCCGGGCTGCTCTTCGAGGCGCATTCTTACGCGGTGGACCGGGAGAGCAAGCGCCTGGACATGGACGCGCTCCGCGAGCAGGTGCGCGCCGTCAAGCCTCTGGTGCTGCTGGCCGGCTACTCCGCCTACCCGCGCGCCATCAACTTCGCGGCGATGCGCGAGATGGCCGATGAAGTCGGCGCCGTCTTTGTGGTGGACATGGCGCACTTCGCGGGGCTGGTGGCGGGCAAGGTGTTCACCGGCGACTTCGACCCGGTGGCGCACGCGCACGTGGTCACCACCACCACTCACAAGACGCTGCGCGGGCCACGCGGTGGCATGGTGCTGTGCACCAAGGAATTCGCCGAGTGGGTAGACAAGGGCTGCCCCGCCGTACTTGGGGGACCGCTGCCGCACGCCATGGCCGCTAAGGCGGTGGCATTCAGGGAGGCGCTGCGCCCGGAATTCCGCACCTACGCCGGCAAGATCGTGGAGAACGCGCGTGCGCTGGCGGAGGGGTGCATGGCCGAAGGGCTGGACGTGCTCACGGGCGGCACCGATAACCACCTGCTGTTGGTGGACGTCGCCAAGACCTTTGGCCTCACCGGACGGCAGGCTGAGTCGGCGGTGCGTGAGTGCGGCATCACGCTCAACCGCAACTCGCTGCCGTTCGACACCAACGGCCCCTGGTACACCAGCGGCCTGCGCCTGGGCACGCCGGCGACCACCACGCTCGGCATGGGCACAAGCGAGATGCGCGAGATCGCGCGGCTGATCAAGCTGGCGCTGACGAATACCCGCGCTTTGCGCATGAAGGCCGGCGGCCAGAGCAAGAGCGGCTTCAAGACCGAGCCGGGCGCCATCCAGGAGGTGCGCCAGGGTGTGACGGCCCTGCTCAGTCGCTTCCCGCTCTACCCAGAGCTGGATCTGGATCTGCTGCTAGAGACGCATCCGCCCGCCCAAGCGCCTGGCGCGTAAGGCACGGATAAGGTCCCCCCCTGCCCGGTGAGGGCGCATCGATGCAACGGGCGCTGCCGCCATTCTACATATTGTGTACTATCTCGCTCGACTAACTTGTCAACGAGAAGATCGGGAGGCACACATGCAGGGTTGGAGACGGTGGGCGGTGGGGGCGATGCTGGCACTGGCTACGGCACTGCCCACAGCAGTACCGGCGGCGGCGCAGGGGATCGCGCCATACGAGCTGTGGGTGGTTGACCAGGCCGACGCCGCCAACGGCGGCAACAAGCTCTACATCTACCAGGGCAGCCAGCTGAGCGGAAACGCCCTGGCCGGCGCTGCCGAGGTAGTGGACCTGCAGGCATCCGCTGCCGGCGTGGGCGATGGTCCCGGCGTGCGTCCGCACCTGCTGCTCTTCAACGCCCGCCACACGCACGGCGTGCTCGCGGCGGTGGCCAGCGGCCACGTGCTCTTTATTCGTGCATCGGACCGCAAGGTCACGGGCAGTGTAGACGTGGGCGAGCAGGCGCACGGCGCCGTCCCGTCAACCGACGACAGCATCGCGCTGGTGGCCAATCAGAACGGGAAGAAGCTGGCGCGCATCCGTACCGACTACGCCAACGAGCGCTACACCCACGAAGCGGCCGCCGACCTGGACCTGGGGGCGCTGGAGGACGCCGAGCACCCGGACAATGCTCCGATCTGCCCGGTGATGTTCGTGGACGGCGGACGCAAGGCATACGTGACCGTGCGCGGCGGTGGCCTGTACATCGTGGATACCGCGGCGACGCCCATGCGCGTCATTCGCCAGTATGGTCGCAGCGAGATTGCCCCGGCCGGCTGCGGTGGCGTGGTGTACGGCAACAAGGTCTACATCAACTCCGGCGCGCCGGGGAACTCCGACCTGTATGTCTTCGACGCACGTACTGACCGGCTCACCAAGCACCTCTCGCTCACGCCATACGGCACCGACGGCCACGGCATGGCGTTGACCGGCGGCGGGCGGTACCTCTGGTTCGGCAACCGGGGAAATGGTGACAACATTGTGGTGATCGACACCGCCCGCGATGAGGTGGCAAACGTGCTGACCGACGTGGGCGCGGCGCCCGACCTGTTGGACCTGGCGCCGGGCGTGCTGGGTCGCTTCCGCTGCGAGCCGGCTAGCACCATCATGTGCCTCGCGCCGGGGGGCACGCGCGCCTTCGTCAGCCTGCCCCCGCCCAACAACCTCACCGC
>CADCTC010000118.1 GCA_902805635.1 uncultured Chloroflexota bacterium | reverse complement strand
CCGCAGCGCCGCGGCCGACGCCCGGGTGCGCACGGCATCGCGCACCCTGGCGGTCCGCCACGGGCTCGCCAGCGGCGCCCATACGCTGCCGCCGCACGACGGCACCCATGAGGCGAACGTAGCGGCCATCGACGCCGGCGCGGCCCTCCTGCACGAGTTCGCCGCCAACGCCCCGACGACAGCGGCGCGCTAACCAGACACTGCCATGACTACCACCCACGCCCTCGCGCTGGCGCTGCTTCAGCCGCCCGGCCTCACCAACTACTTCGCCATCCTCCAGGCCGGCGCCAACTTGGCCGCGCGCATGGAGGCGCAGCAGCGTGCTTTTCTTGCCCTGACGGCACCGGCCCCGCCGCTCTGGCTGCAGCCCACGCTGCCGGTGTGGGTGCTACCCACCCTGCCCCCGCCCTACTTCATCACCACCAGTAAGGACAACACCGACCGTGCCCACTGACACACCCGACCTGAAGTACCGCCCCATCATGGACATCCTGGCGCAAATCCAGGCCGGCGGCGACGGCCGCGAAGAGGTGGAGGTGCCCGAGTTCGGCGCCAAGTTCCGCATCAAGGGCTTGAGCCGCAGCGAGGTGCTGCACATCAGCAAGAGCGCCACCGACCCCCGGACGGGCCAGCTCGACCAGGCGAAGGCGGACTGGCTCACCATTCAGGCGGCCGTTGAGCAGCCGCGCATCAGTGAAGCCGACTACGACCGGCTGCGGCGGGATGCGCGGGCGAACAAGCTCATCAACATCCTGCAGACGAAGCTTGGCGAACTAACGTCCGGCACGAAGACCGATGCAGCCGGGGATCAGGAGGACGCCGTAGACGCGGCCGAGGCCCGATTTCCGGGCGCACAGTGACGAACGCTTCGACTTCCTGCTGGCCGAGAAGCTGGGAGGGATGACCGTGGGCGAGCTGCGCGCCCGCATGTCCAACCTAGAGTGGATCCAGTGGGCGGCGTACCTGCGGCTCAACCAGACCGAGGCGCAGCGGGCACGCGAGAAGGCTGAACGGCAGGCCAAGAACAAGCAGGTCGCGCGATCGCGGCGCCGCTAGACCACACCGGCACCGAGAGAGAAGGGACACACCAGCATGGCTACCGCCGCATCACTCCAAGTCGTCGTCGGCGCCGATATCGATGGCGCGCTGAGCGGCCTGCGCGCCGTGCAAAAGTCGGTCGGCAACGTCGGCGGCTTCTTCAAGAGCGCCGCGTCCACCGCCGTGGGCTTTGGCGTCGCCACGCTGGGCATAGGCGCCGCCGCCGCGGCCCCGCAGGCGCTGGCCGATGCGTTCGGTCTGGGGCTGGCGGTCGAGCTCGAAAACGTCACCGCCCAACTCACCGCGTTCACCAAGGACGCCGGGCAGGCAGATGCCATCCTGGCCGACCTGCGCAAGGAGGCAGACGCTACCCCGTTTGCCTTCCGGGAGCTCGCCGGCGCCGCGGCCTCCCTGCTGCCGGCCGCCAACGCTAGCGGACACGGCCTGATGGACCTCATCAAGCAGGCGGAGGTGCTGGCGGCGCTCAACCCGGCCGAGGGACTCGAGGGCGCGGCGTTCTCGCTGCGCGAGGCACTCAGCGGCGACTTCGTGAGCGTGGTGGAGCGGTTCAACCTGCCGCGCGAGGCCATCAACCAGCTCAAGAAGGAGGGCGTGCCGGCGTTGGACATCATCGGCCGCGCGCTCGCCGGCATGGGCGCCGACCAGGAGCTGGTAGCCCGCCGCGCCCAGACGTTCAGCGGGCGCCTGTCCACCTTTCAGGACGCGCTCGACAGCATCCGCATCGAGGCAGGCAAGCCGATTTTGGGCGCACTCTCGGAGGAGTTGGTGCGGTTCACGGGCATCCTGGCCGGGAGCCAGGGCACGCTCCAGGCGACGGCCGCCACGCTGGGCGGCCAGGTGGCCGGGGGCATCCGACAGGCGGGCGAAAGCCTGGGCATCATCCTCGTGACCGCCCAAAACATCGCCGGCGCGCACGGTCTGGGCCTGGTGGATGCGGCGCTGATTGCCACCGAACAGCGCATCGGGGAGGTGTTCGGCGAGGGCGCCGCCGGCTTCTTCCACACCTTCGTGGACGCCGTGAAAGGCATCCCCGGTGTCCTGGGTAGCGTAGTCGGCTTCATGACCACCGAGTTCCCCGCGGCAGTGGGCGCCATCACCAAGGCGGCGTCGGACATCCAGACGACGTTCTCCAACCTGTTCGCCCAACTGCGGCGGGACTTCGGCCTGTTCGTCATCTCACTGGCCAGCCTGCCGGGCGGTATCGGCGACAGCTTCAAGCCGGCGGCGGACCAGATCCGCGCCGAGATGGACGCCAACGTCTTCAAGTCACCGCGCACTCAGTGGAGCGGCATCGACCCCATCAGCGGGCCGGGACTGTTGCGGGACAACTTCCCGGCGACAGGGACGGCCGCGGGGGGCAATCGCTCCACCACGGTGAACGTCCACATGAACGGCACGTACAAGATGGATACCCCGGAAGACGTGTCCCGCCTCGCCGATGCCATCGCCGCACGCCTCGCCGCCGAAGAGGCCGCCGCACTGGAAGCCGCGGGCACCGCAGTCCTGCCGGGGGCGGAGTAGAAACGATGCCGTCACGCACGCTGTCACCATTGCGCCGCGGCACCGGCTTCCCCTCCCGCGGCGGGCGGCCGTTGTCGCACCACCAGTACTTGAAGAACTGGCTCGCCGGCACACTCCCACTACACACTCAGCAGGTCGAACAAGGCCGGCGCCTCCTCGCCGAGGCAGGCATCCAGGATCTGCGCATCACCGCCGACACCTTCACGCTCGATGCCCGCAAGGCGATGGCGGCGGCCCGCATCTGGTTCGCCCGCGAGTGGGCCACGTCCAT
>CADCTC010000117.1 GCA_902805635.1 uncultured Chloroflexota bacterium | reverse complement strand
GCCCGCCTTCAGCGTGATCTGCACGTCGCGCCCCTCCTCATGACATGCCCGGCGCCTTCGGGCCGCCGATGCAGAATACCATCCGCCCGGAGCGGCACGTCGCCGAGTTATCTTGAACAGCGGCCGATGCCAGAAGGATCAAAGCGGCTCAGGCGTCGGCCACCGAGCCGTCCTCGTGCAGGGGGGTGCGGATCTCCTTGGCCTGCGGCGGGTACGCCCGCGCCACCTCCATGTTCAGCTCAACCCCGATGCCCGGGCGGTCCGGCACCAGGAGGTACCCGCCCTCGCGCACCAGCGGCTGCTTGAGCACGTCGCTCTTGGGCGGGCGGTCCTCACCCGTGTATTCCTGCAGCGCGAAGTTGGGAATGCACGCGTCCAGCTGCACGCACGCCGCCGTGCTCACCGGCGACAGCGGGTTATGCGGGATCACCCCCACGTGGTATGCCTCGGCGATCGCGGCGATCTTCTTGGAGTGCGTCAATCCGCCGCACAGGCACACGTCTGGCCGGATGAAGCGGCAGCCGCCCGCCGCCAGCAGCTCGTTGAACTCGAAGATCGTGTGCAGCCGCTCGCCCGTCGCGATCGGCACGTCCACGGCGCGCTGCAGGTCGCCCATGCGCTGCACGCTGTCCGGCAGCAGCGGGTCCTCCACGAAATACGGCCGGAACTTCACCAGCTCGTAGGCCAGCCCCGCCGCGTGGTGCGGGTCCATCCGCCGGTGCAGCTCCACGCACAGGTCCACCCCGTTCCCCACCGTCTCCCGCACCGCCGCCACCTTCTGCACAATGGCCTCGATCAGCTCGGCGTAGCGCATGTGCGTGTACGAGCGCGGGAACGGGTTGAACCGCACCGCCGTGTACCCGTCGGCCACCGCACGCGCCGCGTCCGCCGCCAGCGCGTCGGGCGTCTGGCCGCCCACGTGCAGGTACAGCCGCACTTTGTCGCGGCACTTGCCGCCCAGCAGCTGCCACGCCGGCGCCTCGAAGCGCTTGCCCGCGATGTCCCACAGCGCGATGTCCAGCGCCGACAGTGCCGCGCCGATCACCGCCCCGCGGAAGTGCGAGTTGCGGTAGAGGAACTGCCAGTGGTGCTCGATCTGCAGCGGGTCCTTGCCCAGCAGGTACGGTCTCCAGGCTTGCAGGATGCCGCCGATCGCCTCGGGGTAGCCGTGGATGCCCGCTTCGCCCAGCCCGGTGATCCCCTCCTCGGTATGCACAAGGACGAACAGCCACCGCCCGGACTGGATCCACTCGATCTCCGCGATTCGCATGGTCAATCTGCTCCCGGCATTAGGCTAGCGGATGCCGGCGCGCGGCGGCGTACTCGCCCTGCAGTTGGGAGTGCGGACATCTGTCCGTCGACGACGAGCGCGGGGGTGTCGAGCGCATCGAGTGGCGTCCCCAGCGGCGGCAGGTACATCGCGGCCCATCATACTCGGCAGCGCCGGTCTGAACGCGTGCGTCGAATGGTGCCCGACGCGGCGCCGGCCGGCCCGCTCGCCGCCGTGCCCACTACCACTCGGAAGAAGACGACGCAGAGGACGACCCATGGGAGCACCGCACGCCACGGCCGACCGGCCGCGCGCAACACGCGCCGCACACCGCGGGCGTCCCCGCGCGCTTCTTCGGCGCACCCAGTGCGTCGGCGCGGCGGCGTGAGGGTCTGAGCGTCGCCGACGCCGGCAACCCCCAACTGCCGCTACGCCCAGGAGTACGATGGCGTCGCCAGCCGCCAGCGCAACCCGATCCTCATCCAGCCGCTGCTGCCCGACGGCGGCTGTGGATGTGGAACGACATGCGGCGGACTCGCGGCGGACTCGCACTAACATTGACGTGGGCACACCTCAGGCGTGGAGCCCGGGTTTGCGCCCCGTTCGCGCGACGGATGGTGTGAGGGAGTGTCGTAGCATGGATCTCGCGTGGCACCTGCATGTGGCCCGGTTCCGGCGGCCGGGTGACGTCGAGGAGAACGTGATGCGCAGAAGACGGCGCAAGGGCGAGTTTGGCGGCGAAGCCGGGTGGCGGGCGTGACGAAGATCGCCATCCTCGACGACTACATCGGGGTCGCCCTCGAATACGGCGACTGGACCGTGCTCCCCGACGACGCGGAGATCACCGTGTACCGGGAGGCGATCCCGCCGGAGCGCCTCGTCGACGAGCTGTCCGACTACGAGGTCGTCGTCATCACCCAGCAGCGGGCCCGCTTTCCGCGGGCGGTGCTCGACGGTCTTCCCAACCTCAAGTTGATCGTGTGTAACGGCCGCACGAGCAGTGTCGTCGACCACGAGGCCAGGATCGAGCAGGGGATCATGCTGTGCGGCACCGCAGACACCGCGGGGACCGAGCAGGGCGCCGCGGGGCGCCCGCGCGGCAGCGAGACGCCCCGCGGCCTGCCCGCGCCGTCGGAAATGGCGTGGGCGCTCATCTTCGCCGTCGCGAAGCGGATCGGCATAGAGGACCGGGCCATCCGCGCCGGCGGCTGGCAGACCGGCTTCCCCATCCCGCTCGCGGGAAAGACGCTGGGCCTCCTCGGCGCGGGCCACCTTGGTGGCGCGATGGTCCCGGTCGCGAAGGCACTGGGCATGGACGTCGTCGCGTGGAGCCAGAACCTGACCGAGGAGCGATGCGCGGCGCTCGGCGTGACCAGAGTCACCAGGGACGAGCTCGTGTCGTCCGCGGACGTCCTGGGAGTCTTCCTCGTCTTCTCGGAGCGCACGCGCAACATGTTGCGTGCCGGCGACCTCGCCAAGATGAAGCGGGGCGCCATCCTGGTGAACATCTCCCGTGGTCCAATCGTCGAGGAGTCGGCCCTTGTCGAGGCGCTCCGTTCCGGTCACCTCGCGGGGGCCGGTCTCGACGTCTTCGACCGTGAGCCGCTCCCTGCGGATCACCCCTTCCGATCGCTCGACAACGTCGTCGTGAGTCCGCACGTGGGCTACGTCACCGAGCGGGGCTTCCGCACCGCGTGGCAGCGGATGGCGGAGGATGTGGCGGCCTACCTCGCAGGAGCGCCGATCCGGGTGGTGACCGATCCCGCGGACTGTCCGCCTATGGCGCCGCAGTGATGCCGGCGAGCGCGGTGCGGAGCGTGATGCGGCTGTTCGCGAGCGGCGGTGCGTTACGATGGGGGCACCGCCCCCGGTCGGGCAGGACCGACGGGCGAACGGGAAGAGACGTCGTCGCAAGGAGCAGCCGCCATGCCGGATCTGCCGAAGCGCGAGTTCGCGACTTTGTCTGGTGCTGGTAGGGTTGGGACCTGATGCGCACCTGCCCGTTCTGCCGCCGGCCGGCCTCCAAGCGCGACGGCTATGACGCCGCCGGCCGCTGCCGCGGTGACCTGGTGCTCGAGAACCTCTTGCTGCGCCACCAGCTCGCGGTGCTGACGCGTCCCACGCGGCAGCGACGGCGCGTCCCCATCCGGCCAGGAGACAAGCTGCTGTGGGTGCTCGTCCGCTCCCTGCGCCGCGACTGGCGCCGGCACCTGGTCGTGGTCACGCCGGACACGGTGGTGCGCTGGCACCGCGCGGGCTGGCGCCTGTACTGGCGGTGGCGCTCTCGCTCGCCAGGCGGCCGGCCGCGGCTCAGTCCGGACGTCCAGGCATTGATTGCGCGCATGTCGCTGGAGAACCAGTTGTGGGGCAGCGAGCGCATTCGCGGTGAGCTGCTCAAGCTGGGCATCGCCGTCAGCAACCGCTCCATCCGCCGCTACCGCTGGTCTCGTCCGGCGCGGCCACCGAGCCAGAGCTGGCGCACCTTCCTGGCCAACCATGCGCACGCCATCTGGGCGGCGGACCTGCTGGTGGTGCAGACGCTCACCTTTAAAACCCTGTACGTGCTGCTGTTCATCTCCCATGGCCGGCGCGAGCTGGTGCACCTGGCGGTGACGGCGCACCCCACCGCCGCCTGGGTCTGGCGGCAGGTCGTGGAGGCTACGCCCTGGGACCGGCGGCCCACGCACCTCATCCGAGACCGCGACAGGGTGTATGGCGGCGACTTCCGCCAGCGGGCGGCGGCGCTCGGCATCGAGACGGTGCTGACGCCGGTGCGGGCACCGCGCGCCAATGCCGTGGCCGAGCGCGTGATCGGCACCCTCCGCCGCGAGTGCCTCGACTATGTCATTCCAGTGGACGAGCGGCACCTGCACGCCATCCTGGCGGAGTACGCCGCGTACTACAACCGCGACCGGCCGCACCGCACCCTGCGCCTGGAGACACCCCGGCCGCAGGCGCGCTCGCGTGCGGGTCCAGCCCCAGCGCTCCAGGCGATCCGTGCGCGCCCGGTCCTCGGCGGGCTGCACCACGTCTACGAGGCCGCCGCAGCGTAGCGGGCCACGGTTTCGCCGTCCCACAGGTCTACTTCCCGCGCCAGGGAACCAGCGGCGCAAGCGGTACGGGTTGTTGCGCGGTGGGTGCAGCGGAGTGCGGCGCCGCGCCCGCGGCGCCCGGAGGGGCCGGGACTACGGGAGCGGCGGGCGACGCCGCAGGGGCACCGGGCAACGCGGGGAGAGAGAGACCGGCGGGGCCGACGGCGACCAGCAGGGCGCGGTCCAGGTCAAGGTACTTCTGGGCGACGCCGAGCACGGCTTCTGGGGTGACCTGGCGGATGCGGCGCACGAACTCCTCGGTTGGCTCGATGCCCAGAATCTCGCGCGAGGCGTGGCGGCTGCCGCGGCTGGCGTTGGCCTCGTCGGCCAGGATCTGGCTGCCGGCGATGCGGCTGATGGCGTCGGCGACCTCCTCCTGGGGCGGCGGCTCAGCCCGCAGCCGCCGCAGCCCGTCGAGCATGAGGTCGAGCGTCGCGGGCAGATTCTGCGGATCGACGTTCGCCGTGACGTACCACGCACCTGCATCTGAAAACAGGGCTGAGCCGGGGCCAGTCGCGTAGACGAGGCTGCGGGCCGTGCGCAGCTCGCGCTGCAGACGGCCGCTGCGGCCGCTCATCATGCCAGAGAGCACGCTGAGGGCGTAGCGCTCCGGGTCGCGCACGCTCGGTCCGGGGAACCCCAGCCGGAACTGCACTTGCTGCTGGCCGACCGCGGCCTGCGCTGCCTCCGTCCCCGCGCGTACGCGTGCGGGGACCGGCGGCCGCTCGACGGGCTCGCCAGCCAGGAGGTCCCCGAACACACGCGCGGAGCGTGCGAGGGCGTCGTCGGGCGAGATCCGGCCCACGATTGTGAGGACGACGTTGGCCGGATTCCAGGAGCGCTGGTAGTAGCCGACCAGCGCCTCGCGTGTTGCCGCCTGGATGCTGTCGCGCGTGCCGATGGGGGGCAGCCCGAGCGGGTGGCCGGCGAACATCTTCTCGGTGAACAGGTCGGCGAGGTGGGAGGCGGGATCGGCCTGCCGCTGGCTCAGATCCTGCAGCGTGATCTGCTGCTGGCGCGCGAGCGCGTCCGCGGCGAAGAGGGGCTCGCGTAGGATGTCCGCCAGCAGGTCAAGCCCGAGGTCGACCTCCTCCGCCGGCATGACGCTGCCGAATGAACTGGTCTCTTGCCCGGTGCTGCGCCCGAGGGAGCCGCCGACGCGCGTCGCTGCACGCAGGAGCTCGGTCTCCGATGGGCGGCGCGGGGTGCCCTGGAACATCACCCTTGAGGTGATGGCGGAAAGGCCCGGGTGCTCGGCAGTGTCGCGCGTCCCGGCGCGGGCGGTCACTTGCAGCGCCACCACGTCGGACGTGCGTCGCTCCTCTGCGACGACCACCAGACCATTGGGCAGCACCACCCGCACTGGCGCACCCGCGGGGGTGGCGACGGGGGCGGCACGTGCCCGCAGCGGCTGGGCCGCGGAGGCGCTCGCGGTGCCAGCCGCCAGCGCGGCAAGCCCGCGGCGGGAGATGCGGTACGACCCTGCCGTGGATGGGAATGGCGCTCCGCGCTCGTGGAGGAGGGCGGGCTGTGGTCCGCCGCCGTGGACCGTTCGGGATGGCTCCACCATGTGGCTCCTTGTTCTTAGCTGCGGACTACGACCAGTGTGTAGCTGGCCAGGTTGAGGTACGTCTGCGCCGCGCGCTGCACGTCTGCCGGGCGTACGGCGCGCAGCCGCGCCAAGAACTCGGCCGTAGATTCCAGGACGCCGCTCACCTCGCTGCTGACACGGGCGGCCTGCGCCTCGTTCAGCTCATCGCCGAGGGCGCGCCGTCCGGCGATGGCGCGCACGCTTGTTTCGAGATCGTCTCCTGTCACCTGGCCCAGGTGGACGCGTTCGATTTCGGCCAGCACCAGGGAAATGACCTGATCCACGCGGTCGGGCTGCGTCGTCGCCGCGACGGCGAAGTAGCCCGCGTCGCTGTAGGCCGCATAGGTCGGGCCGACCGACGTTGCGATCGCGCGCCTGTCGCGAATCTCCTCCGTCAGGCGGCGACCGGTCGCGCCGAGGACGTCCTGCAGAATAACGAGCGGCGCCCACTCTGCGTCATTTCGTCCGGGCACCGGCCAGCCGAGCCGGACCTCGGCGCGGCGCTCGCCCTCTCCCAAGAGCAGGCGGCGCGGCTCCGTCTGGACGGGTTCCTGCACCGGTGGTCGCGGCGTGCGGGGGCCGCGGGACAGTCCGGCAAACGCCCGCTCGATCTGCGCTACCGCATCGCCGTGTTGCAGGTTGCCGACGGCCGCGAACGCCATGTTGCCCGCCACGTAGTGCCTGTCCCGGTGCGCCAGAATCGCCACAATGGGAATGGACCGCACGGTGTCGATCGTGCCGCCCGCGTCCCTGCGCAGCGGGCTCGCGCGGAACACCAATCGCAGAAACTCGCGGGAGGCACGAGTCGCCGGATTGTCGTCGGCCGTCTTGAGCTCCTCGAACACGACGGCGCGCTCGCGCTCGAACGCCTCGTGGGGGAAGGTGCTGTTCAGCAGCTGGTCCGACAGCACGTCGAGCGCTACGCCGAATTCCTCCGCCGGGACCGTGGCAAAGTACCGCGTCGACTCCGAGCTCGTGGTCGCGTTCATCGCGCCGCCCACACGCTCGATTGCGCCACCGATTTCTGGCCTGCCCCCCGGGCGCCTGGCGGTACCGAGGAAGTGCGCATGCTCCAGCCAGTGTGAGCCGCCGTGGGTGGCGTCATCCTCGTCGCGCGCGCCGGCCCGCACCCCCATCATCAGCGAGACGGTATCCGTGTCGGGCCGTTCGCGGGTAAGCACCGTCAGCCCAGTCGGCAGCACCGTCCGTCGCAAGCCGCCGTCGCCCCAGAGCCCGTTCAGCGGTAGGCTGGACGGTGAGGCGCGGCCGGCAGACGGCGCACTCCAGGTGATCTCAGGCCGCACAGCCGCGTCCCGGAAAACGACGGCGCCGTCGGCACCGCCGGCGGGGGCGAGACGCAGCGTGGTCGGCGCCAGGCGTTCGCCGGAGCGCAGTGCGAGCCCGGTCCATGCGACCGTCTGTCCCCGCACTTCGCCGGGGCGCTCGCCGTGTGCACCGTGCCAGGAAGACTCAATGCGGGTGCCCGCCGGGATAGGTACCTGCACGTGCACACCAGAGATATCACCACCAGTGGCGTTTTCTAGCGTGAGCTGCACGAGCAGCGCGGTGCCCCCGTGAGCATGCGGATCTTCTGCCGTCGCCGCGGCCGTGACGAGCAGGCCGGCCAACGTCGCTTCCGCTTGCGACCTCGCGTGCGCCAGCGCCGCCGTCGGGGAGGCGGCGAGCAGTCCGCCCGGCACCGCATGCGCGCCCGCGCCAATGCCCAGTGTCAATCCCCCGGCGCGGCGTCTGTTGAACCGAGTCAGCGCAGCCAGTCCCGCCATTGTGCCCCCTCCAGCGCGAGTTGAAGCGTAGAGTACAGGGCGGTGCGGGTTCGGTCAAGGCGGAATTGTCAAGTTGACCGAGGAGAAGCCGAAACTATGGCAGTGAGCGGTCGAGTGTCCAGAATAGCCTGACCGGCGGCGACTCTGTCCACTAGCTAGAAAGTACTACAGCCTCAACTCAACTGGTTCTGTTGCGGCCGGGTGGGCACGTACAGTCAGCTGCGTCAACGATGACCGAGGAGAGGCAGCCCATGGCGTGCGTGCGGTGCGGCAACACGGACACGCGGCGGGACGGCCGCACACACCTGGGTGGCCAGCGCTGGCGCTGCGGCGCCTGCCGGCGCCGGTTCACCGCACGCTCGGCGAGCGCCTTCTCGGGGCGCCGCCTGCCCAACGACGTGATCGCGCTGGCGGTCCGGCGGTACGCCCGCTTCCGGCTGAGCTACGCCGACGCGGCGGAGTGGCTGGCCGAGCGCGGGTTCGCCGTGGACCGCACGGCGGTCTACCGCTGGGTGCAGCGCTTCCTGCCGCTGTTCGGGGAGGCCGCACGCCGGCACCGCAAGCCGGTGGGCAGGAAGTGGCGAGTCGATGAGACGTACTGTGACTTCCGTGGCAGGCAGGCTTACATCTATAGAGCGATCGACGAGGACGGGCAGGTGGTGGACGCCTGCTTCAGCGAGCGCGGGAACGCCGCCGCAGCGCAGGTGCTCTTCGAGCGGGCGCTCGCCGAGACGGAGGTCACCTCGGTGCGGGTCACGACCGACAAAGCGAAGTGTTACCCACCCGCTCTCCGCGCGGTGCTGCCGGGCGTGGAGCACCGCCGGTCCAAGTACCTCAACAATGGGCTGGAGCGCGACCACTCGCACCTCAAGCAGCGCTTGTACCCGATGCGGGGCTTCAAACGAGGCACCTCGGCGGATACGCTGGCGCGCGGGCACGCCCTGATTCGCAACCTGCGCGGTGGCTTCTCCTCACTGACAGGAGCGGTGACGCCGACCCTCCGCCTCGCGACTGCCTGGCCGCAGCTCGCGCAGGCGATCTAACCCCACCCGAGGCCGCCTCGCGCCGCCCTCCAGCCGAGATCAGGGCGCCCTCACCGGTCGTACCCACTCCACGGCTACACAACCAGACGGCCTAGCAGGCACCTCCGTGGGGCTAGTTGTGCCAGTGCGATTGGCGCGGTGCTGTGCCGGCGGGAAGGCACCGTTGGACCGTCTCCACCAAGTCCTGGAGATCAAATGGCTTCGTCACGAAGCCGCGCGCCCCGGTCCGCTCGGTCATGTCCACCGCGTCCCCCGGAGCGGTGAGCAGCACCAGGGGCGCGTGCGGCGGGGGCAGCGCCCGGTAGTCGGCGGCGAACGCCGGCCCGGTCGGGTCGTCCGGCCGCCAGTCCAGCACCACCACCGAGAACGGCGCGCTCCCGCGGCACAGCGCCAGCGCCTGCACCGGGCCGCCCGCGCCGCGCGCCGCCATGCCCTCCAAGCCCAGCGCCTGGACCACCAAGCCGCGCAACGCCTCGTCTTCGGCGACCACCAGCACGCGCGGCCCTACCGGCGCGCCAACCTCGTTACTGCCCACTCCACGCTCACGCTCTACCAGTTATTGACAAATTAAGCCACAGCGGTAGTACTTTCGACCTGTTTGGCGTAGCCCGCCCTGGGCCTTCTAATCTGGAGCCTCGGCCGCCGATTACCGCGAATTCAGCTTCTCCTCGGTCAACTTGACAATTCCTTAGAATCTGCGCCGCCTGCCGGTACAGCTCGCGCCGGATCCCAGGGTCCTGCTCGATGTCCGCGGCATCGGTGAGGCGGTCGAAGTCCCGATTCACCCAACCCGACTGGTCAAATGGGTTTTTCGAGTTGAAGACTGTCGTGAACCAGTTCTGGGGATCGGGGTAGTCCTGATACCAGGCGCCGAACGTCATCTGCGGAAACGTGTTCACGCTCTTGCGCCGGCCCACCAGCGTGCGCCGACGAGTACCGCCAGATCCGGACCGAGCGCTTCGCGCAGTGGCGGGAGGCGGCGAGGCTCCAGCCCGCCGCCTGCGCACCACGACCACGTGGCTACCGCACGCCCGTACGCCGTCACGCCCTCCTCAACTTGTCAATGCCCGTCTCCGGTTGCACCAGCACGAGGTGCCGGCGCCAGTCCGCGCATAGGCGTCTTGCCACCATCCAGAACACCCGGTCGCCCCGCCGGAGCCGCGGGCGGCGGCGTGCGCGCAACGCCACGGCGAGCTGCTGGCGCAGGAGCAGGTTCTCCAGCAGCAGCGCACTGCGGCCGCGGAGCGAGCCGCAGAGGACGCCGGCGAGGAGTGACACCCAACCGAACACGGGGGTGATGATCGCTGATCACGGCGTCTGCCACCGCGCCATCGCGCCGCGGATCGAGTTTTCGCGCTCTTCACGTTCAGGCGGGTGGCGGACGCGCACAAGCCGCCGCCTCTCTGGCGTAGACTGTAAGGGCATGGCATGGCAGACACGCTAGCGGAGAGAAGGGTGCACCTCGACCCCGGCGCGCTGCAGGACTTCTGTCGGCGCAACCACGTGCGCCGCCTGTTGCTCTATGGCTCGGTGCTGCGCCCGGACTTTCGGCCGGACAGTGACGTCGACGTGATGGTGGAGTTCGAGCCGGGACATACGCCGGGTCTGTTCCAACTCGGCGGCATGCTGCTCGACCTTCAGGAGTTGATCGGCCGCGACGTGGACCTCAAGACCCCCGGTGACTTTCCGGAACGGCTGCGCGACGGCGTGCTCGCGACCGCACAGATGCTCTATGCCGCCGACTGAGCGCGATCGCCTCGACCACATGCTGGAGGCTGCAGCCGATGCAATTCAGTTCAGCGCTGGACGCTCGCGCGCGGAGCTGGACCAGGATCGCATGCTGCGTCGGGCTCTCATTCAGTGCCTCGAGGTCATCGGCGAGGCGTCTACTCACGTCTCTGCTGAGACTCGCGCGCTGCTGCCGAGCATTCCTTGGCGGGACGTCCGGGGCATGCGCAACTTCCTGGCGCACGCGTACTTCAACGTAGATCTCGACATCTTGTGGAAGACAGTCACCCAGGATGTACCGGTGCTCGCGGCGGCGCTCCAGCAAGTGCTCGGCCTGACGGGTGCTGCTGAGCGGTAGGCGGAGTCGACAGCGAATCGCCCACCAGGCGCCTCCGGCGTGTTCCCTCCCGGCTGGAGAGGGATCGTCACGTAAACGGCACTGGGATCGGCAGAAGTGGGGTGATGGCGTGCTGGACCCACTCCGGCGGGGACTACGCCGCGGCGAGTCCCGAGGCCGCACGCCACTCGGCGAAGCGGGTCCGCAGCAGCTGGTGGTAGGCGGGCGCTGCGAGGCGGTGGCGGCGGGGGCGCGGGTCGACTGTGCCGCCTGAACACCACGACCACGTGGCTACCGCACGCCCGTACGCCCGTACGCCGTCACGCCCTCCTCAACTTATCAATGCCGTGCGCGCCAGACGGCGCAACCGTCCACTACCTCCGTGGCCCAGCTCGTGTGGCTGCCTGACCACTTGACAATATAGGAGCGTCAATCCCCTACCGGCATCCAACTTAGTCGCGAACTCTTCAAGCACACGCGCGGCGCGCCGCTCCTCACCTGCTGGTAGATTGTTGCGCAGGCCCGAACGCCCGAACCCGTCGCGGCGAAGAGCGGTCCACGGCAGCAGGAATGCCCATATGCCCACGACAAGCAGCGGCTTTTTGATCCAGAGCACCCACGGGACGTGGGGCAATCTGGAGGTGGTGGTGCCCAGACCGCTTGGGGGCCTCGCGCACACGTGGCGCGATGGCGACGACCCCGCGCTGCCGTGGGTGGGGCCGAACTACTTCGGCAGCGGAGAGGTCCTTGGCGCGTCGCTCGTCCAGACCACCTATGGTGCCGTCGGCAAGCTGGCCGTGGTGGCGCGCGAGGGCAACTATCTCGGCTATTACGAGCGCCTCGATTAGCCGCCCTTCACCTGGCATGGCCCCATCTATTTCGCGGCCGGCGTGGCCGGCAATCCCGCGTTCGTGCAGACGCGGTTCGGCTCGCAGGGCAACTACGAGGTCGTCGTGCCGCTCGTCACCGGCGGCCTCGCCCACTTCTGGCGCGACAACGACAACCCGGCGCTCCCGTGGATCGGTCCCACCGCGTTTGGCGT
This sequence comes from uncultured Chloroflexota bacterium, assembly GCA_902805635.1. Lineage (GTDB taxonomy): Bacteria > Chloroflexota > UBA11872 > UBA12225 > UBA12225 > CADCTC01. The sequence continues at coordinate 666 of CADCTC010000117.1, read as the reverse complement.
GGAGCTGGGGCAGGTCGACGCCGTGGCGCTGGTGCACAGCACCTTCGGCATTCCGGGCAACTTGGACATCGTCGCCCGCGTGGGCGATCAGCTGTTCCACCTCTGGCGCGACCCCGGCCCGGAGTTCGCCTGGAGCGTGCCCGCGCTTCTCTTTGCGGGCGCGTCCGGTGTCCCCGGCTTCATCCAGAGCCGCTACGGCGCCGCGGGCAACTTCGATCTGGTGACGCTGCTCGCGGTGGGGGGCATGGCACACCTGTGGCAGGACAACGACGACCCTGGCTTCCCGTGGAGCGGCCCCACCGTCTTTGGGCAGTCGGAGGGACAGGTGGAGGCGGTGGCGCTCGTCCACAGCGCGTACGGCACCCCGGGCGCCGGCAACCTGGAGGTCGCCGCGCGCATCGCCGGGCGCATCGCCCACTACTACCGTGACGACCAGCCGCCGCAGCACTGGTTCGGTCCCACCTCGTTCGCGGGCGATGAACCCCAGTACGACCCCACCGCCACGGGCGAATGGCGTGTGCCCTTCGCCTCGGGCGTGGTCGGCGTGCACGCGGCGCTGCTCCACACCGGGCAGGTGCTCTTCTTCTCCTACGAAGAGCACGCCGGCCAGGTGCACGGCGAGGCCTCCGTGCTGGACCCCGCCAGCGGCCTGCTGTACAAGACCCC
>CADCTC010000116.1 GCA_902805635.1 uncultured Chloroflexota bacterium | reverse complement strand
GATGAGCACTTTGTACTGATAGTCGGAGAACTGAGGGGCCCACTGCGCCATAAGCTCGTCCTCCTCCAGCGCCTCACGGCACAAATCGTACTACTCCTTGGAGTACAGCGCCGTGGCGCCGGCATCGTTGGGCCGGATGGCGTCGCCAGAGATGACGTGGTACTTACGTCCGGAGGTCAGCAGGTGATTGCGCGCGTCGCCCTGCTTGAGGGTGACGTTGGGCAGGTCGAAGAAGCGGTAGTTCACGTGGCCGAACAGGCGCACGGCTTCAATCACCGCGTCCGATAGCTCCACCGAATCGACGTGTGCCCCGGGATGGAGCGCCACCGCGCCCGACGTGGTGCCCCCGCCGATGCCGACGATCAGCGCGCGCTCCGGCTTGGGGTGCACCAGCATCGGCAAGTGGCCCAGCAGGCGGTGGAATGCCACCAGGGGCGGCTCGTCGCGCGCCTGCCCACGGTTGTTGGTGTAGAGCGTGATGAAGCCGTCCGGCTCGCGCACCACCGCAACCGAGCTCTCCAGCCCCTCGCGGTACCACACCACTTCTTTGTCCGGGAAGCGCGCTTTGTTGAAGTGCGTCTCCAGGTCCGGCGCCGTCTGGGTAAGGAAATAGAAGCCCGCGCCTCCCGCCAGCGTGAGCAGCACCTTCACGATCGGGTGCACCAGGCGGTTGGGTGCCGCCCACAGGACCGCCGCGCCGGCCAGCACGCTGCCTGTGGACAGCACCGTCAGGCTGCGCTGGCTGGCCAGGTTGGGCAGTAGCAAGAAGCCCGATGTCAGCGACCCGACGATGGCGCCGAGCACGTTGGCGGCGTACAGGCTGCCCACGCGGCGCGCGCCGTCCGGCCGGTCACCTGCGTAGAGCGTGGCCGCTGCGGGGAAGGTCATGCCGGAGAGGAACATGGCCGGCGCAATGGCGACGAATGCCGCGAGCACTATGAACCCGTCCTGCAACGTGGCGATGAAGGACAAGCCTGGCCAGGTAGACGCCCGCTGCACAAAGCTGGGCAGGTTGGCCAGCGCAGAGATGGAGTAGACCGCCAGCGCGCCGATCCCCCACTCCAGCGCGGCGAAGACCAGCCACCAGTTGATCCGCTTGCCCAGCGCGCCCACTAGAGGGCTGAGCACGTAGCTGCCCGCCGCGATCCCGGCGAGCACCATCGCCAGCATAACGGTAAAGCCGTAGGTCGTGTTGTCCTCGTTGAACAGCGACAGCAGCCGCGTCCACACTACCTCGTAGCCCAGCGCGCAGAGCCCCGATGCAAGGAAGGCGATCCACACCACCGCGCGCGAGCCGGGCGCAACGCGTACCCCCGAGGCAGCCACGGTGTCACCGGACGTGCGTGTCTCGCGATCTGCGCCCGTCCCTGAAAACACAAAGGAAGCCATGACCGCGACAACCCCCACGGCGAGGTTGATCGCCGCGGCGGTCTGCACGCTTGCCTGCACGCCATAGTTAGCGATGAGGTAGAAGCCGGCGCCGATGGTGCCCGCGATGGCGCCGAACGTGTTGATGGCGTACAACAGGCTGACGCTGCCGCCCAGAGAGCTGCCGCGGATTAGGGAGGACTTGAGCATGATCGGCAGCGTCGCGCCCATCATGCTGGTGGGCACCAGCAAGATGCCGAACGCGATCAGCAGGCGCAAGAAGCCCGGCAAAAGCTCGCCCACCGGCCCACCCGCCGCACCACTCGGTGCGAACGCCTCGATCCAGTGATTGATGGCCGGGTAGCCGTTGCGCAGCTCGCGGAACGCCCACGGCGTCAGCAGCCCCGTAGCGCCGATGCCGAGCTCGACGATGCCGTACACCAGCAGGGGGTTCTTCACCCGCTCCGCGACGCGCCCGGCGACGAACGATCCTAGCGCCAGCCCGGCCATGAAGCCGGCCAGTACCGTGCTCACGGCGTGCACCGTCACGCCGAAGATGAGGCTCAGGATGCGGACCCACGCCACCTGATAGATCAGGCCGGCCGCGCCCGATGCGAAGAAGAACGCCGCGACGAAGCCAAAGAACAGCAGATTGGCCAGCGCGATGCCGATGCGGGCAGTCGGGGCCGGCCGCAGCGGGTCCAGTGTTTGGCGCCGCAGGGCCACGGACGGGATGGGGGAAACCTCGATGCTCACAAGGCCGGGGATGGTACCACTAGCCAGCCACAATGGAGAACTACTTCGACCCCCGTCCCAGCCCGCTGCTCGACGAAGCGGTGCTGGCGCAGCTCAATCAGGTCAGCACGGCCACGCTCACGTCCGTGTTGCTCAAGCTCGGCCTGCGCACCCCGTTCATGACCGACGTGCACCCGCTGATTCCTGGCACGCGCCTGGTGGGCAAGGCGTACACGCTGCGCTACATCCCCATGCGGGAAGACCTGGACGCCGACGCACTCGATGGCCGTTTCGACAACCTGACCAACCCGCAGCGCATCGGCATAGAGCAGGTCGGGCCGCAGGACGTGATGGTGATCGACGCGCGCGGCGAGATCCGCGCAGGCGTCATCGGCAACATCCTGGTGACACGCATGAAGCAGCGCGGCGCGGCTGGCCTGGTGACCGACGGCGCCTTCCGTGACGCCGCCGGCATCGCCGCGGTTGGCCTGCCCGCGTATTCGCGCGGCACGCACGCCGCTACTAACGTGACGCTGCATCACCCGGTAGACGTGCAGCTGCCTGTCTCGTGCGGCGGCGTCGCCGTCTTCCCCGGCGACGCGCTGGTAGGAGATGGCGACGGCGTGATCGTCATCCCCCGCCACCTCGCGGCCGAGGCCGCCACCCGCGCCATCGAGCAGGAGCGCCGCGAGCGGTTCATCCTCTCTCGCGTCCAGGCCGGAGCGGGCATCATCGGCACCTACCCGCCCGACCAGCAGACACTGGAT
>CADCTC010000115.1:15371-55324 GCA_902805635.1 uncultured Chloroflexota bacterium | reverse complement strand
AACACGTCGAACTGCGTTGCAGCCAACCTCAGTAGTGCGCCATTCTTGGTGCCGGCCCAGCCAACCTCCGGGACTGTCCACGTCTCGTGCCCATGCAATGCCAGCTTCAGCTTACGCGGCAGGCATTCGTCCAGGAGCACACGCATCGTCGAACGGCTGTCCAGCCTGCTGGCTGTCCAGCCTGCTGAGAGATCAGCGGCTATCCAGGAACTTCCTGGAGCAGTGTCTCGCCCGCCATCTCTAGCACCCGAACTGCCCGGGATCGACTGACGGTGGGGAAATCGTCGAGGAAGTCGTCAAGACTATCGCCGCCTTCTAAGTAGTCGAACAGCGCCTGTACCGGCTGCCTCTGCAAACATAGTCTCATCCAAACTTTCGCGCGACATGAGCTGCAAGCATCCGCGAATCTGCTAGCGCTCACCGGTGAGGTCCGCTATTCGCACGGCAAATCCTTGCAGCAGCGGACTAGAGAGTGTGGTGCTAATTGAACAATTCCTGACCAGTATAACACCGCTTCCGTGTGACCGCGAGACAGTGATCACGATTCGGGTGCGGGGATCAAATGGAAACACGAGCGCGTAGTCGCCCAGCACGGACCGAACCCACCCGAGTGAACCGACGACTTCCGCCAACGCATGGCGCCGCGACAGTAACGATCCGCTGCTACTGCTGCGGGGGCGCCACTGAGCCGAGCACCATTTCCGACCTCTACGCCGAGGGCGGCGTGTACGTGGCGATGGAGGACGTGCCCGCGGACGTGTGCCGCCAGTGTGGTGACTCGAACTACGTCGCCAATGGGAACGAACCGCACAGGGCGCTGTCTACTTCTTGGGGCGCCCGCCATCCCGCCACGGGGGCGGCGTCCACGCGGACGTGCGCAGGGGAAGCTTGACCTCGGCGCCGGTGTCGGTGGAGAGGCGGATCGCTTCGATCAGCTCGATGGAGCGGCGGCCCTCTTCGCCGGTGACCAGGGGGTCACGCCCCTCGCGGACGGCGCGCACAAAGTCCTGCAGCTGCCAGTAATGCGCGATGGGGAACGGCTTGAAGTGGTCCTGCGCCTCGGCCTGCTCCTGCTCGTACAGCTGGCGCATGGCTTCTTCCTCGCCGGGGACGGTCCAGATATCGTTGAGGCCGAAGCGCCCCTCCGGGTGCTCGGTGACCGAGACGGTGGCGCCGTTGTCCCCGGTAGCGGTGATGCGCGCGCCGAGCTGGGGGTGCGTGGAGATGGACATCGAGAGGACGCCGAGCGCGCCGTTGGACCAGCGCAAGGCGGCGACGGCATTGTCCTCGGCCTCTATATATGGATGGGTGAGGTTGGCCCACTTGCCGTAGACGGTCTCCAGCTGGCCGGCGGGGGCCATGAGCCACAGGAACATGTCCAGCGCGTGCACGGCCTGGTTGACCAGTGCGGCGCCGTACTCACCTTCCCACATGCCGCGCCAGGGGTCCTTGTAGTAAGCCGGTTGGCGCGACCACTTGAGGATGCAATCGCCGAGGATCAGGCGGGAGCCGAGCTTGCCTTCCTGGATGGCGCGGTGGGCGCGCTGAGCGCCGGGCCAGAAGCGGCGCATGAAGATGACGCCAAAGCGCACGTTGGCCTTGCGGGTGGCCTCGATGGCGCGGTCGGCTTCTGCCAGGTCCATCGTCATGGGCTTCTCGACGATGGTGTGCTTGCCGAGCGCCGTCGCCATCATGGTGGCGGGGACGTGGAAGGGCGGGTTAGTGCAGACGGTGATCGCCTCCACCTCTGGGTGCTCGACGAGCTGCCGGGCGTCGGCGTACCAGTTGGGGATCTCGAACTGTTCGGCAAGACCCTTTGCCTTGTCTGGGGCCAGGTCGGCGCAACCGACGACAGTACATTCGCCTTCCTGCTCCAGCCGCTTGAGCGCAGCGGCGTGGGAGCGCGCGATGCCGCCGCAGCCGACGACGCCAATACCGATCCGCCTCATGGGGTGTCTCTCCTCACCGTATGTCGCGGTGAGGAGTCTACCCAGGCTTACGCGGGCTGGCGCAGCACTTCGTTGACGCCAGCGACCGCCAGCTTGATGCCATCCGCCGGGGCGACGTCGCCCTTCCAGATCGCGTTGAGCTGCTTGTTGAGCGCGTCTTCCACGTCCTGGCCACGCAGGTTGACGGGGACGTAGTGGGGCTGCACGTCGTCCATCAGGGTGATCCAGTTCTGCCAGCCGGGGATCTCCTTGATGACCTGCTCGTTCTTCCAGATGTCCGGGCGTCCACCTGGGCCGCCGTTGCCGGAGAGTAGGCGGTGCACCGCGAAGTCCTTGCTGCACGACCACTTGGTCCACGCCCAGGCTTCGTCCACGTTCTTGGTGTCGGTCGTGACGCCCATCGTGTGGCTGACCAGGATGGTGCCGCGCTTGCCGGTGGGGCCCTTGGGCAGCAGCGACGTGCCAAGCTGGAAGGCGCCCTTGAGCGTGACCGCGGTGGTCTGCGCCGTCATGGGGTTCGCGGGCTGGAAGGCGACCTGGCCCATGTTGAAGTTGGCAGGAGCGCCGGGCGCCGGGACGGCGCCGTGGCGGCGGATCATGTCGTGCTGCCACTGCACCGCAGCCAGGCCCTGCGGCGAGTCCAGCACGCAGCGCGTGCCGTCCGGCGTGAGCAGCTCGCCGCCGAAGGCGCGCAGCAAGGGGAAGAACTCCAGGTAGCCGTACGAGCCGTTGAGGCCGTAGACCTCGCGCGCGTCGTTGGGACCCTTGCTGATCGCAACCGCCGCGTCGCGCAGCGTCTCGTAGGTCCAGGTGAGGTCGGGCTCCTTCACAGACGTGCCGCCCAGCAGGCTCTTGTTCCAGATCAGGCCGGCCCGGCCAGGCTCGGTGATGTGCGGCAGCGCCATCAGCTTGCCCTGGTGGGTGATGTCTTCCAGGGCGCGGGGGTAGTACTCGGCCAGGTTGAGCTTGTCGGTCTTGGCCAGCGGCTCGACGGGCCGGAAGACACCCTTGGAGGCGAGGAACTTGATGTAGCCGGCACGCGTGGTGCCCCAGGCGGCGTCGCCAATGCCACCGCCAGACTGCAAGACGAGCAGCTTCGTGACGTACTCCAGCGGGCCGCCGGCGATCGCTTCCACCTCCAGCGTCACGTGGGGGAGGGTGGCCTCGAAGTCCGTTTTGCGCTGGAGCCAGTACTTGTCCAGGTCAACGCCGGTGCGGGTCTGGACGCGCAGCGTCATGGGCGCCTTAGCCTTGCTGCCAGCGCTGCCGGCGGGGACGCTGCCGGAGCCGCCGCCCACAGCGCAGGCAGCGGAGAACGCACCGGCCAGGGCAGCAGACCCCGCCAGCAGCGAAAGCTGGCTGCGGCGCGTCTGGCGTTTCACTGCTGCCACACCTTCGTCTAGTGTGGTCCTGTGCTGAAGTCCGTCCAAAACAACCTCTGCTCGCTCCATGAGTGTGTTCCTCCTACCACGTCCGTAAACGCTTACGGAATGCCATTGTAGCGAGACTATAATGCCGGCAGGAGCGTACGCGAATGAGCCGGCCAAACGTGGTGCTGATCCTGACCGACCAGCACCGCTGGGACTTCATGGGCTATGCCCAAGACGCCGGCTATGCCAACGGCGTAACGCACACGCCCCACCTGGACGCGCTGGCGGCCAGTGGGACGGCGATCGGCGGGGCGCACTGCACGGCGCCGGTGTGCTGCCCGTCGCGCGCGGCGATCGCCTCCGGTCGCTACGGCATGAACAGCGGGTGCTTCACCAACTTGCACCGGCTGCCGCCGGGCACACCGTCGTTCGTGCAGCAGTTCCGGGAGGCGGGCTATGACACGTGCGCCATCGGGAAGACGCACATGGATATCCACGCCTACGACGCGGAGTTCACGTCCCCCGAGCACTTGCGCTACATGGACTCGCTGGGCTGGAGCGAGTGCATCGAGGCGGACGACATGGTGGCGCAAGGAGTCCATTGCAACTACGCCGCGTTCCTGCGCCGCGAGGGGGTGCTGGACGACTTCCTGCGGTTCGAGGAGCGCTGGGCCTACGGACCCGGCGGCCGCAAGGGCGATCCCAACTTCAAGTGCCACGAGTGGCCGCTGCCGGAGCGGTACGCGCTGACCTCGTTCGTGAGCGATACGACGCTGGAGTGGCTGCGCCGCCGGCAGGACTCCCCCCAACGAGGCACTGGGACGCCGTTCTTGCTGCACGTCGGCTTCGTGGCGCCGCACTCGCCCACGGCGCCGCTGCCGCGCCTGATGGACCTCTACCGCGACCAGGAGGAGACGCCGCCCTGGAACAACACGCAGCCGCCGGAGTGGCTGCCCGAGGCGCGCCGGGGCTACCGCGCCATGATCACCCACGTCGACGAATACGTGGGGCGCATCCGGCAGCAGCTGGCCGAGCTGGGGGACGGGGTAGGCGAGAACACGGTCATCGCGTTCAGCGCGGACCACGGCGAGATGGCGGGGGACCAGTCAGCGTTCAGCAAGGTGAAGTTCTACGAGGCGAGCGTGCGGGTGCCGATGGTCTTCGCTGGCCCGGGCGTACGCGCCGGACAGCACAGCGATGCGCTGGCGGAGACGCTGGACCTGGGCAAGACGCTGTGCGACCTGGCGGGCGTGGCGCCAGACGCGCTGGATCAGGGCAAGAGCCTGGCGCCGCTGCTGCACGGCGACACGCAGACCCACCGCGAGACCGTCTACGCCGAGCTCGGCTGCGACAAGATGCTGCGCGACGGGCGCTACAAGCTGGCGTGGGGCGAGCCGAGCTTCGACAAGCGCAAGCTGGGGAACGCCTACCTGGACCGGCCGGTGAACATCCCAGCCAGTCCGCCCGCGCTGTTCGACCTGCAAGCCGACCCGCACGAGACGCGCAACCTGGCCGATGACCCCACCCACCGCGACGTGCTGCTGCGGATGCTCCAGAAGCTGCTGGCGCGCATCAACGAGAACACGCAGTCGCAGCCCTACCTGCCGCGCGGCGAGTATCGGGGCCTGCGCCCGGCGCCGGCCGCAGCGGATACGGTGGGTGCAGCGAGTGCGGCGAGTGCGGCGGCCAGATGACCGGAAACATCAGCTGGGACTTTGAAGGAGGAAAGCTCGACGGCGCGCGGGAGGTGGCACCGGACCACTGGGAGCTTGCCATCTCCGGCGACGGCGACGAGGCGGGCCGGAACCGCTCGGCCATCTGGTTTGCGTGCCAGCTGGACGGGATGGGCGGGCGGCAGGTAACGCTGGACTTTGTGGCGCTCGAGGCGGAGTACAACCTGCGCCCCGCTAATGCCTGGGGACCGGATACGCTGCCGGTGCTGGCGCCGGGACCGGGCAGCCTCGCGCCGGAAGGGCGGGCGTGGCTGCGGCTGAGGCGGGACGAGATCGAGTGGACGCCGGCATCGGATGACCGTACCCAGCGCTCGTTGCTGCGCACGCGGTTCATGGTGCCAGAGGGCGAGCGGAATACGGCGACGCTGGCGTACATCGAGCCATATACCTACGCCGACCATCGGCGGTTTGTGCAGCGGGTGACACAGCGGCAGAATGCGCCCAGTGGCATCCTGAGTCACCGCGTGCTCGGACACTCTCCCGAAGGGCGGGAGATCGACCTGCTGACGGTACGAGGGGAGCAGTCGCACGGGTCGGCGTGGGTGGTGTTCCGGCAGCACCCGTGGGAGACGTACTCCTCGTACGCCGCGGAAGGGTTCGTCGAGCGGCTGCTGGCGGACGAAGCGTTGCGAGCAGAGTACACCTGGCAGCTCGTGCCGATGGTGAACGTTGATGGCTGTTTCCACGGCCACACGCGCCACAACACACGGGGCAAGGATCCAAACCGGGAGTGGTGTCTGGTAAAGCCCACGCCCGAGGTCGCGTGCATCCGCGAGGCGATCCGTGCCGGGGAAGGCGGACAACCACTCTTCTTCCTGGACGTGCACAACAACAACCAGCAGACGGTCGACTACCTCCAGGCGACCAACCTCTCCTTTGGCAAGTCGCGGGAAGCAGCACAGGCAGTGGGAGCCCGATACGAGGCGCTGATCGCGCGCCTGGCTGCGCTCCTGGCGCAGCGCAGCCACTTCAGCGGGACAACACGCCCATCGCCATGGGAGGAGCGCACGGGCGCGCCCGGCGTGCCCGGCGCGCCCGAGCGGGAGGACGCGCTGACGCCGTTGATGCGCTCGCGCAAGCCGTTCCAGTTCCCAAGCGCGCTGCTGGAGATGCGTACAGGGCCGCTGCCCACGCGCGGCGGCGCGTATGGGACGCTAGCGGACCAGCGGCAGCTGGGGGCGGGATTGGCGGAGGCGCTGGCGCTAGGACTGGGGGAGTAGGCCCCTTCCGGTGGACGAACCCGCACCCTCAAACGCGACGGCGACGATCTATGACGTGGCGCGCGAATCGGGCGTTTCCACCGGCACGGTGTCGCGCGCGCTCAACGGACACGCTGAGGTAGGAGCGGCAACGCGCGCGCGCGTGATCGAGACGGCAGCGCGGCTGCGCTACCGGCCGGACCCGCTAGCGCGCGGCATGATCACGCGCACCACGGCGCTCGTGGGGCTGGTGGTGCCGGACGTGGCAGCGCCGTTCTTTCACGAGCTGGCCCGCGGGGTGGAGGACGTGGCCAGCGCCAACGGCCAGCTGGTGGTGCTGTGCAATACCGACCGGAGCCTCGAGAAGGAGCAACGCTATCTACGCACCCTCGGGGCGCACCGCGTAGGTGGGTTGATCCTCGCAGGCGCGCCGCTCGAGGCGCCGGCAGCACCGGCAGATCAGTCCGAAGCACCCGCGACGGATACTCCCGTCCAACCAGCGCAGCCGTGTGTCTTCGTGATCCGCCGCGAACCGCCCGGGAGGCAGGGAGCCGCCTGGCCAGCGCTGCTGCTGGACTACCGGAAGGCGGTGCGCGAGGAGATCGGCTATCTGCTCTCGCTGGGGCACCGGCGCATCGGGTACGTCAACGGGCCGGGGGCGCGCGAGAACGCGACGGAGCGCGTGGCGGGATACCGACAGGCGCTGGCGGATGCCGGGATCTCGCTCGATCCAGAGCTAGTCACGGACGCCGACTTCAGTATCGAGGGCGGCTACGCAGCGGCCACGCGGCTGCTGGACCGGACAGAGAGGCCAACGGCGCTAGCGCTGGCGAACGACCATATGGCGCTAGGCGCGCTCCAAGCGGCGCGGACGCGCGGCCTCGCGGTGCCGGGCGAGCTCTCAATCGTGGGGTTCGACGACTTCGCGGTGGCGGCGCTGGCTGCGCCCGCGCTGACAACGGTACGCGTCCCGATGCGCGAGATGGGGGCACGGGCGATGCACCTGCTGCTGGAGCAGATGGCGCTCAGGAGTGGACGCGCCGCCAGCTGCAAGAGCGAGCCGGCGCCCGGCACGGCCGCGGAGCGGGTAGAGTACGCGGCCACCGAGCTCGTGGTGCGAGACTCGGCGGCGCCTCCCTCCGCCGGCGCCCGCGCAGACAACCGACGACACCAAGGACGCAAGACCACCGAGGTTCTTATCACCCCATGACGACGACAGCGACAACCCGACGACCGAACGTCTCTTCATCACTACCGACGAGCAGCGCTACGACACGCTGGGCATCCTAGGAGACCGGCAAGTACGCACTCCCAACTTGGATACGTGTGATCGGCCCACATGCCGGAATCTGTCTCCCAATCCGTCTATATAGATAGGGGGATAGCACCGCACACGTCCTGGCCGCCGCTCACAGCTACGCGGTCGTCCAACCGGCAAGGCAACCACTCCCTGATTTCTCACGTAGCCGTGTAGTAGGGACTACAAAAGACTACAAATAGCTACAAAAATTGCTGCTCGCGGCCCTGCGATACCCCCGCCGCAGCGCCACAATCCGCCCTAGGTGGTGCACGTGTACCTTCACAACCCAATAGCCCTTCTGCCGGTGAGCTGCCGCAGTGCGGGGTGCTAGCGGGCACATCAGGACACAAATCGACACAGAACTACACGCGGGCTTCGACGGTCTTGACCTTCTAACGTGTGGACAAGATCACAAAGGGTCACAAATAGTCACAAGAATCGGCCCTCCGTTGGCTCACTACCAGCCACAGCCCTGGAGCCGCTGGAACGAGTCTTGCCGGCGGGCGCGCATGGCAGAGCTACAACAAGATCCCCGCGAGTCGGCGCCAAAGCCGCCGTTCCCGCAGCAGTACCAGGAGTTCCCGGGCATCGAGGCGGCGATGGAGCCCCGCCCGGACTATGGGGAGCAGACCTACCGGGGCAATGGCCGGCTCACCGGCAAGGCGGCGCTGATCACGGGCGGCGATAGCGGGATCGGGCGGGCGGTGGCGCTGGCGTTCGCGCGGGAGGGGGCGGACGTCCTGATTTCCTATTTTAATGAGGACGTGGACGCCCAGGAGACGGTGCGGACCGTGGAGCGGGAGGGACGACGGTGCGTGGCGGTGCCGGGAGACATCCGCAGCGCGGCGCACTGCGAGCACTTGGTGGCGCGCGCCATGGAGGCGTTCGGCCACCTGGACATCCTGGTCAACAATGCCGCGTACCAGATGCACTACAACAGCATCGAGGAGATCACCGAAGAGGAGTTCGACCGGGCGTTCAGGACCAACGTCTACGCCATGTTCTTCCTGTGCAAGGCGGCGCTGCGGGTGATCAAGCCCGGTGGGTCGATCATCAACACCTCCTCGGTGGAGACGTACCAGCCACTGCCGATCCTGCTGCCCTACGCCACCACCAAGGGCGCCATCGTGACCTTCACTAAGTCGCTCTCCAAGTGGGCGCTCAAGCAGGGCGTGCGGGTGAACGCGGTGGCGCCGGGGCCGGTGTGGACGCCGCTGATTCCCATGTCCATGCCGCAGGAGGACGTGAAAACCTTCGGCGATACCACCCCCATGGGGCGCTGCGCACAGCCGGCGGAGTTAGCCCCGGTGTACGTGCTGCTCGCCTCGCAGGAGGGCAGTTACATCACTGGTGAGGTGTTCGGCGTCACCGGCGGCATGTTCATGGGCTAGCGGCCCGCAAGGGTGCTGCCCGCGCCTCGGCGTGCTGCGCCGTCGGTTGCCTCAGCCGCTGGGCTTGCCGCAAGGGCATCCGGCACTTCAGCATCTGCTTCTCTTACCGTGATCGCCGGTTCGCCCGAGGGCAGCACTGGCAGCAGGCCCGACGCGGCGGCGCGCTGCTGGACCTCGGCAAGCGCGCGGAGGTACGGCTCATTGGGCATGCGATGGAGGGCAATCGCATCCTCCTTCACGTCCCACAGCCCCAGGTGACCCCAGGGACCGTTCTGGCCGCGCTGCCACTCACGCATGTCCACCAAAGGGAATAGGCAGATGCCCTGCAGGTCCACCCCCTGCGCCAGCGCCGCCAGGCACTCGTCCACCACGTACCGCAGCCACTGCGGCCGGTCGTCTCCGCGCGCTGAGCTCTCGGCGATGATGATTGGGCGCCGGTAGCGGTCGTAGCACTCCCGAAGGACGTCGCGGAACGGGCGCCGGCGCGGGTCGTCGAGAGAGAGCACGTTGTTGGTGTCCTGTTCCTTCTGGCCGTCCGGGTAGCAGTTGATGCCGATCACGTCCACGTACCGCGGCCCGCCGCCGAGCTCGGGCAGCTGGGTGCCCATAGACATGTCCCAGGCGTCCCACTGCGAGCGGTTCTCCCGCTCTGCCCGCTCCGCCAAGTGGGGGCAGCCGCGAGGCGCCACCAGGTGGATTATGGGATCGATGGTCACGAAACGCGCCTGCGGGTCGGTGGTGCGGATGGCATCGGTCGCGGCCAGGGCGGCCTTGACCATGGCCACCTTCACTTCCTGGCCAGAGCCACTGTAGAAGGGATAGAACCAGGCTGCCTCGCCCGCCGCGAAGGCGAACAGCGAAGTCTCGTTGACGGCGCCGTACCAGCGGTCGCGAGAGACGCGCTGTATGCGCCAGCCGGCGAACGCCGCGGCGTAGTCGGCGAACTGCTTCGGAAAGTCGGGGTGCAGCGGATCGGCGCCGTCAGGCAGGCCGTAGTGGTGCAGGCAGTTGATGACCGTGATGCCCAGCTCCTCGGCGGCGTCCACCATGGGGGCAATCGAGCTGAAGTCGTAGCGCCGCCCGGCGCCGTTGCTGCCGTACGGGCCGTGGGCGCCGGGAAGACCGCCTCGCTCGATGAGGTGCCAGCGCAGCCCCTCACGCACCACACGCAGTCCAACCGAGCGCGCGCGCTCGTAGTCCTCGCGAAAGAAGCGGTCGTGCTGGGTAAGGTGCACGAAGTCCTGGCGACGCCGTGAGCGGTCAATGTGGGTGGAGCACTCGAACCCGCCCATGAAGAAGCTCGGGAAGAGCGCCGGCCGCCGCGGCGGGGCACTTCCAGAACCGTCCATCGGCCGCAGGACCGGCAAGCAACGTGCCAGCGGCCTTCCAGCGCCTCGACCCGGCAGGCTATCCAGGCAGCTGGACGGCACCGTCTGGACCGAGGGGGAAGTGAGGGTTCCACGCCACCTCCCACGGGAATCCGTCTGGATCGGCGAAGTAGCCAGTATAGCCGCCCCAAACGGCATCACTACCAGGCTTGAGGATGGTGGCGCCGGCCGCGGCCGCCCGGGCGAGCACCGCGTCGACGTCCTCTTTATTGGGGACGTTGTGCGCCAGGGCAAACCCAGGAAAGCCTGATCCCTCCGACGAGACGTTGGCGTCCGCAGCCAGCAGCTCACGCGACCAGAGGGCGAGGATGGCGCCACCGGTGCGGAAGAAGGCTACTTCGTCGTTGCTGCCGCTGGAGAGCGGCCAGCCTAGGCCATCACGGTAGAAGCGGCGGGCGCGCTCGAAGTCCCGCACGCCGAGCGTGACGAAACTGATGCGAGGTTCCATGGTTCTGTTGTCTCCTGGAGATGAATCGACTCAGGGTGGCATGCGGTCTGCTTTAACGTACGGGGCAGACAATGGAGGATAGTGCGGCCATGACGAGACGCGGTGCGGAGCTGGTGCGCGTGCTGACTGGTGGTGTGGTGGCAACCGGAACCATGACGGGTCTAACGCTCGTCTCAAAAACGCTGGGACTGTTCCGGCTGGACTTTGGCCGGCTGCTGGGGACGCTGCTGGCGCCGGACAGCGGCCGCACCCGGGCCGTGGGGTGGGGGCTGCACGCGGCCAACGGGACTCTCTTCGCGCTGGGGTACCAGCTGCTCTTCCGAAAACTGGGGATGTGGCCAGGGGCGCAGGGCGGAGCGCTGCTGGGGCTGGCGCACGCGGGCGCAGCGCTGGGTGTGCTGGCGGCGTTGCCGTCGCTCCATCCCCGGCCGCGGCAGGCAGGGCTGCAGGAGCCGGGGTCGTTCTCCTACGGGCCGCTGACGATCCCCGGCATGCTGCTGGGCCACGTGCTGTACGGCGCAATCGCCGGCTGGGCCATGGGACGTGAATCAGGACAGAAGAACGTCGTGAGCCCGGCATTCCTGCGCTGGCTGCAGCAACAGGAGGAGAGCGAGCGTGCAATCTGGGAAGAGCGGCTCGACACCGCGCCCACCCGGCTGCGACCGCGGCGGGTGGAGCACGCCCCCGAGATCGACGACGCAGACGACGCGATGCGGGCGGACGAGGCCAGCGCCGTGGCACGACTGCGCGGCGGCGCCCCGATTGCCGCTTGACAAGCCGGTGTAGGCCGTGCTATTATTTATGTGTCGTTCGTTTGTGCATGAAAGTGCATGGTTGACCGACACGAATACCCCTCGGACGGGCCGCAAGGTTTGTTCGAGGGGTTTTTGTTTGCATTCGAGTTGACCGGAACCACCTCTGCGGGTATCGTGGCAGGCGGAGGGTCAACGAATGGACCAGGTGGGTTTCGAAGCAGTGCGCGCACCGGGCGCACTGGGTGCGCGGACGAACGGATGGAATGGCGCACTGTCCAGGCGGCGCGTGATGGGGCGGAGCGCGGGCCTGGGTGCCGGGGTTGCAGCGGCGGCGCTTGGTGGACTGGCAGCGTGCGGCGCGCCAGGAGCCGGCGAGCAGTCCGGCGCTGCGGCGCCGGCTGCGGCAAAGCCGGGCCCAGGGACCACAGTGGCGTACCTGGGCAACCACAACGCGGCCGAGGCGCAGACCGTGACGCCGCAGATGATGGCATTCGAGCAGAAGTTCCCCGGCGCCAAGGTGGAGGTAACCAACCTGACGTCGGGCTACGACGAGAAACTGACGGCCATGCTCGCCGCCGGCACGCCGCCGGAGATGTTCCGCACGGGGGGCACTGCGTGGGCGCAGTACGCCAACCAGGGAGCCATGGCGGACATCGGCTCGCGCATCAAGCGCGACAAGTTCGACCTCTCAGACCTGATCGAGGCGGCGGTGCAGCAGTACTTCTGGAAGGGCAAGCACATCGGGCTGGGCTCGAATGTCGGCTACAGCCTCTACTACTACAACACGGCACTATTCAAGGAAGCCGGCATCGCCGATCCTAGCGACGACTGGGCCAAGCCGTGGACGTGGGACCAGTTCATCGAGGCGCAGAAGCGGGTGACCAAGCGGGGCGCATCGGGCGAGCCGGAGCGCTACGGCTTCACCGGGCTGGACGACTTCCACCGCATCATGGTGACCAACGGTGGGCGCATCACCAACGACGACGAGACGCGCACGCTCTACGACGCGCCCGAGGCGGTGGACACCTGGGAGTGGCTCTATGACCTGCTGCACGGTCACAAGGTGGCGCAGAACCCGCTGACGCACAAGGATCTCTCACCGGCCAACGCCTTCATTCAGGGCAAGGCGGCGGTATGGGTCTCCTCCACCGCCAACGGCACGACCCAGCTAGTGCCGCAGAAAGACTTGCAGTGGGACGCCGCCCCTACCGCCAAGGGACCGCTGCTCAAGAGCGACAAGTGGATCTGGGGTGGCGGGAGCGCCTGGTGGATCGCGGCGCAGTCGAAGAACGTGGACGCGACCTGGGAGCTGCTCAAGCACCTGGAGTCGCCGGAGGTAGGGCGCAGGTTCGCCGAGGGTGGCTTCGCGCCGATCCGCTATTCCGTGCTGAACTCGCCGGCCTGGCTGCGCTCGGACCAGCCGCCCAGGAACAAGAAGCCGCTTGTGGACGGTCTGAAGCGCCTGCTGCCGTTCCCCAAGCTGACCAATTGGGCGCAGTTCAACACCGCCATCACGCGCGAGGTGGAGGCACTCTGGAAGGGCGAGCGGCGCGGCAAGGAGGTGGCGACGCGGATACGGCAGGCCACCGACCCAATCCTGGCCGAGCACCAGCAGGCGATCAAGAAGTAGGCGTCAGATCCAGGGGTTGCGCTCGGGCGGCAGGAGGGCGAGCGCGCCGCCGGTGCCGGCACGTGGCCCAGGCTCCCAGCAGGCCATCTCCGGGCGCAGCAGGGGGTCTTCCTCGCCCGGCTGCAGCTGGGAGCGCACCCACTCCTGGAGCTCGGCGTCCAGCTGGCGCACCAGGTTGGGCTGCTCGGCCGCCAGGTCGCGCGTCTCGTCGGGATCCGCCTGGAGGTCGTAGAGCTCGTGCCAGGCCACGCGCCGCGGCGTGCGGCGGGCCAGCGCTAAGCCGCCCGTGAATTTGTAGATCAGCTTGTGGCGTGGCGTGCGAATGCAGCGCGAGGCGAGGTAGCGCGTCCACTCTGAATAGCTGCGCTCGTGCAGCTGTTCCACCTCCCCCCGCGCCAGCGACACCAGGCTCTTCCCCTGGAAGTGCGGGCTGGCGGCGGCTTCGGTAAGGCCAGCCAGATCGAGCATGGTCGGCGCGATATCGACCGCCTGGGAAAGTGCGGTGACGGTGCGGCCTGCGGGCAGCCCACCGCCGGGGCCGGAGCCGGCTGGGGCGCGGATGATCAGCGGCGTGTTGATGGTGGCCTGGTAGAGCTCGTCGTGGGCGAACGGCACGCGGTGCTCCGCCATGCTCTCGCCGTGATCCGCCGTGAGGGCAACCACCGCCTGCTTCCCAATCCCCAGCGCGTCCAGGTGGTCGAGCAGCTGGCCGAAGACGTGATCAAAGTAATTGATGCCGCCGTCGTAGGCGTCGATCTTGGCGCGTGCCTCGGGGGTGACCTCGCTCACCGGTCCCCAACCGCGGATGTAGTCCTGCCCGCCGGGAGCGCTATAGACAGGAATGCTGTCGCCTACCTTCTGGTGGGGGTACTGCTCGCCGTGGGGCGCCGGCGCGAGGTAGGGGCCGTGTACGTCCCAGTAATGGATAAAGAGGAAGAAGTCCTCGCGGGCATGCTGCTCCAGCCACGGGAAGAGGCGTCGGTGCAGCACTTCGGCGCCGACCATGCGCTGGTTGCCGGGCGTGACGTTGACGTGGAACTCGTACCCGCGCACGAACCAGCGGGGATGGTTGGGGAAGTTGACCAGGTTGTCGAAGGAGGCGGTCAGCGTGCCGCCCGAGACGTACCGGCCGTGCGCCATCTCGATGGTCGGGCCGGAGGCGCGGAAGAGGTCGGCCAGCATGGGCGTGTAGTCATCTACACCCACGGGGAAGTTCTGGTTCTGCCCAGAGGGGTTGGCGAGCACCTTGTGGGTGGTGCCGAACTGGCCCGTGATCAGGTTGGTGAAAGAGGGCAGCGTGTACGGCGCCTGGCTGACGTGGTCCACAAAGTCCACGCCCTCCGCGGCGAAGCGGTCGATGCGCGGGCTGGTGGGCCGGAAGTAGCCGTGGCAGCCTAGATGGTCCGCCCGCAGGGTGTCGCTTGAAACGAGGATGACTTGCATGGCCCCACGATACCCCATCCCCATCTGTGCGCAAGCCTCACCCGGCCTTCGGCGCCCGCTCCCATCAGAGAAGGGCCTGGGACTATCGGCGAGGGAAACGCGTCACGTCACCCCTCCGCGGGCCACAGCGAGCGCGCGGTGCCACCGAGCACCCAGGCCTGGTCATCCTTGCTCAATGCCCCAATGGCGGGAAGGTCGCGGCGCACCGCGTCCAGGCGACTCTGGTAGGACACCTCAGGCACCTGCATCGGCCAGTTGGACCCCCACATCAAGCGGCGGGGTCCGAAGGCGTCGAACATGCGCTGCTGGTACGCGTGCAGGTCGGCCCAGGGATACGGCTGCTTGGACGAGATGACGTGGTTGGACACCTTGACGTAGACGTGGGGGTACTGCGCCAGCTCGAAGAACGGCTCGGATGAGGCGAACGCAGGCGCCTCTTCGATCATCGGGTGGCCCAGATGGTCCACGATGATCGTGAGGTCCGGGAAGCGCTGCGCCACGCCCAGGATAGTCGGGTGGGTTGGGACGCGATTGAGGAACTGCACCGGGACGCCGAGGTCCTGCGCCCACCGGAACAGCGGGTGGGCGGCGCCGGCACGCACGCCTTCGTCCACGCGCGCATCGGTCAGGTGCAGGCGCACGCCGCGGAAGCCATCCTCGTCGTACTGGCGCTGGGCGCGCTCACGGGCGTCGGGTGCAACCGGGTCCTCCAGCCAGCCGAGCGAGACGAACCGGCCAGGGTACTGTCGCATAGCGTCCACGAAGTAGCGGTTGTCCTCGCCGAGCCAGGGGGTCTGGACGAGCAGAGCGGTGCCGACGCCGGCGGCGTCCATCTCGCGCAGCAGCGCCTCGGCGCTGCCGTCGTGCTCCACAGGACGCTCGCGGCCGGCAACCATCGGGTAGCGCTGCCGGTCGGTGGACCAGATGTGAACGTGGGAGTCGAAGATGAATGGATCGTTCATGATGTTTATTGGGCAGCCGTGGTGGGGGTGGCCCCGAGCGGGCCGGTGGGCGGAGTGTTGGTGGGGCGGGCGATGGCGACGACAGGCTCCCAGTGGGCGGGGAACTGCTCGGCGCGCTCGATCACGCCCTGGGCGAAGAGGGCGTAAAGGCGGGCGCGGACCTCGACGTAGTCAGGGTCGTCGATGAGATTGTTCAGCTCGTTCGGGTCGTGCTGGAGGTCGTAGAGCGCCGAGCGGGCGCCGGCGCGGTGGATCAGCTTGTAGCGTGACTCACGCAGCGTCCACTGGCCACGCGCCGCAGCACGGCGGGGCACGGCCACACCGTCCGCGGCGCCAGGATGCTCCACGGCGCCAGTGTACTGCTCGGAGAGCGTAGCGGTGCGCCAGATGGCCCGCTCCGGGGAGGTGCCTTCCAGCAGCGGGCGCAGGCTGCGGCCCGGCAGGATGGGCGGCGCTTCCAGGCCGGCGGCGTCGAGCCAGGTGGGCATCAGGTCGATCAGCTCGACGGCGGCGTGAGAGACGAGGCCAGGGCGTGAGACGCCCGGCCAGCGCACCAGGAAGGGAACGCGTACCGCGCTGTCGTAGAGGCTGTACTTGGTGTGGCCGCCACCGTGGCCGGCGACGCGGCGCTCGCCGAGCAGCTCGCCATGATCGGAGAGCAGGACGACGAGGGTATTGTCCGCGTAACCGAGCTCGTCCAGGGTGATGAGCACCTTGCCCAAGCAGTCGTCGACGTAAGTGACGTTGGTGAGATAGCGCGAGATCGAGAGGCGCAGCTCGCGCTCGTCCATCTGGCCCCAGCCGCGCTGCTCGATGGAGCGGCGGACGTGGGGATCGTCTTCGCGGAAGCCATCCGGCACCGCAGGAGGCAGCGGCACGTCCTCCGGACGGTACATGCCCTCGTAGTCTGAGGGGATGACATTCGGTGGATGGGGACGGTCCAGGCTGACCAGCAGGCAGAACGGCTGCTCCCCAGTGCGTGAGCCATGTGCGCCGCGTGAGGCGTCCGGCGCCTGCTGCGCCTGCTGCTGCGCGTACTGGTGCTGGTCATGGCGGCGGAGGTAGTCGACAGCCTGGTTGACGAGCCAGGTCTCGGGGAGCTCAGATGCGGGTTGGGGCGCGACGTCGCCTACGTAGCCCTCGCGGCTCTCGCCGCCAACGCCAAAGCGCGAGACGGTGTCGGACTGGGCACGCTGCGCCAGCGTCTGCACCTGGCCGGAGAGCGCCACGTCCACCGGGCCGTCGGTGTTGCCGCCGCGGCCGGCGCGGAAGTCGAAGCCGCGCTTGTCGGGCACGTGCTCGTCGGGAGCGTTGCGGTTCTTCCAGTGCATCTTGCCGACGGCGGCGGTGGCGTAGCCGGCCTCCTTGAGGCGGTGACCGAGGGTGGGGACGGGGGGCTGGTCGGGCCAGTAGTGGGCGTTGGTGAGGATGCCCACCTGGTGGGGGTACATGCCGGTGATGAAGGAGTGGCGACAGGGGACGCACACCGGCAGGTTGGCCACGGCTTGGGTGAAGCGGACGCCGGTGGCGGCGAGG
The DNA here is from genome assembly GCA_902805635.1 of uncultured Chloroflexota bacterium. GTDB lineage: Bacteria > Chloroflexota > UBA11872 > UBA12225 > UBA12225 > CADCTC01. The sequence goes on along the minus strand of CADCTC010000115.1, from coordinate 38,220 downwards.
TGGTCCAGGTGGGGCGTGCGCACCAGCGGGCGTCCACCAGGGCCGTCCATGAGCCAGGTGCGCTGCCAGGGCTCTAGGCCATCTGCGGCGCAGCCGAGCGCGTCCCAGCGGTGCTGGTCGCCCATCAGGACGAGGATGTTGAGCGGTCGGTCCGGTAGCGCTGGCACGTATCCCTCCGTGGCGCGGGTTGTAGCAGGTTGGGGAGGGAGAACCTTACCCCTGCTGCCCATGCACTGCCAGTCGATGGCCGATGGAGACGGCTAATGGCGGGCGGAGGCCGGAGATACGGCCGAAAGGTCACCGGAGTCACAGGGCGCTAGAGAAGAGGGTGTGTGATCGTGAGCGGGTGTGACTCTGTGTGATCGCGGATCGTCGCGGGTCGGGGGCAGGTGGTGGCCGGACAGAGAGATGATCTACGCTGTACTAACGGAGCAGAGTAGGGTTTGTGCGGAACGCGGGCTCCTAGAGCGCCTGGTTCTCCATCTGCGGGCGCTGCGCCGGAAAGAGGACATCGGCCAGCATGGCGGCATCGCCGCGCAGCGTGATACCTGCCGCTTCGATTACCTCACGCGCCGACTCGGTCCCTACGATCAGTTGAGCGAGCTCTGGTCCGCCCAGGATGGCGTGCTCTGCCTGTGCATCGCGAGTTGCCGGATTCACGCGCACCTGGCCGTGCTCGATGGACAGCAGCACCGCCTGCTGTCTGCTGGCCACCAGCAGGTCCCCGGTCCAGTGCGCAAGGTGTGATGGCTCCAACCGCCGCTCAAGCTCAGGCGCCAGGTTGCTGAATAACCGCGTGAGGTCGACGATCTTCACCACGTACGTTCGGTAGCCCTCCTCGATGCGGCAAGGCATCGTCCGGAGGTGCTTGCCCAACGGACTCCAGTGATGGAGACGGCTGAACACTACTTCCGCCGCCCCCGTCTGCCGTGCCAGCATCCCGAGCACTCGCAGCCGCTCTGCCGGGTCACCAGCCGACTCGTCGTGCCAAAGCAATGTCTCGTAGCCCTTGTGATTGCGCCCAACCAGCGCCGCGTTCCGCCAGCCCCGCACGACATCCGGTCCCACGCTGACGTATCCCGCCGGCGTCCGCGCACCGTCAGACCAGAGGTACCCGCGGAAGCCGCCCGGTTCCTTGTTGCGTAGGTAGGTGGGACGCACCGCAGTCCCCGTGAGCGTCTCGTGCTCACGGTTATAGAGGGCAGCCAAATCGTCGCGGTGCACCGGCTCAAACTCGTGCAGTGCCGCCTGTGGTCCCTCAGCCGGCAGGTCCCGAGCGCGCACGAACCAGAGCAACTCCCGCCAGCCGAACGCGTAGCCCAGTTGGTGGAACAGCGCCTCGTTCCCAAATGCGATCGAGAGGTCGTACCCGTGTCTGCCAAACGCGTCGATTGACGCTGCCGCGGTCTGTGCGAACGCGTCCTCTCCGGCGGGTTCACCGGCACGCTCACGGTCGAAGAACTCCAGGTTTATTCCGGCGACTCGGACCCTGGCGGCGCCGATCCGCATGGTCACGTCGTACACCCCAAAGACGCTCGCCAGGCGGTCTCCCACCATCCCGACCCGAGACGCCTCCCAGTCGAAATGGCTGTGCGCCAGCCGCCCCTCGCGCCACTGGGTACCGGCCCACCCCGCGGTCTTCGCCTCCAGTGCATCATAGATCTTCGTACCGTGCTCCTGCGTGGTGGGCGCCAGTAGATGCAGGACTTGTCCGACGAACCGTCCGTCCTTCGACGGCTGGACGCCCCGCAGATGGTTTCCGATCATCGAGTCCATACTCCTCTTCAGCCGCGTCCGCGCGGCGTGCAAACGGTTGTTCACCGTGCTTACAGGGAGCCCGAGAAAGGCCGCGATCTCCGCATGCGAATAGCCGCCCACGTAGAAAAGCGCGGTGGGCGCGCGTTCCGCTGCCGGCAGCCGGCGCAGCGCCGACGTGACAGACTCGGCTGAGTCCGCGAGCTCAGCCGGGTCCGACAACGCCGGGAGTGACGCCGCCTGTTCCAGCGGCACCAGGTGCAGGCGTTTCTTGCGCGTGATCCGCGCGCAGCGACTAAAGACGATCTGCCTGAGCCAGGCGGCGAACGCGTCCGGCTCGCGCAGTGCCGGCAGGTCACGGAACGCCTGCACGAATGCCTCCTGGGCCGCGTCTTCGGCCAGGTGGAAGTCGCCCAGGCGGGCGTAGGCGTAGGCCGCCGCCGCGTCCTGGAACCGGACCACCAGCGACTCGTACGCCGCCAGGTCTCCCGCCTGCGCCCGGACTACCAGCGAACGCACCACTGCGCTCCCAGCCGCCGGCTCGTCTGCCTGCTGTCGCGCCTGTCTCATGGCTCCTTCACTACGAGGGTGTTCACCAACCCTCACAGTAATAGAGCCAATCAGGCCGCCAATCCTTTGTGTCCGTGTGCTCCTTCGGAGGCAGAGGATCGGGTTCTGGCTCCTCAGTGCGCGGGCATGCCTTGGGGCTCGGGCTCGCGGAGGTGGGCGAGGACGGCGCCAGTCGCGCGGCCGATGCGGGCGCGGGCGCGCTGGCTGGTGCGGACCTGGCGGTTAATCTCGTCGGGGTCCCAGCCGGCAAGGATTCGCCGGTGGAGGGAAGACTGGACGGCGGCCACCTCGGGCGTGCCGGCCAGGTTGTGGAACTCCTGCGGATCGGTGGCCAGGTCGTAGAGCTCGGCGGGCTCCTGATAGTAGTAGCTGTACTTCCAGCGGCCGGAGCGGATCATGCGCTGCGGCCGGTCGGTGGCGTGGCCGTAGTACTCGACAATGGCTTCGTCCTTCCAGCGCGCCTCCGCATCCGCGGCTGCGGGCGTGCCGACGGCGTCAAGGACGGGCAGGAGGGTGTCGCCGTCCAGGTCGCCGGGGTTCTCGGCGCCGGCCAGGTCAATCAGTGTGGGGGCCAGGTCCAGCAAGGAGGCGGCGCCGGCCACGCGCTGGCCGGTGGCGAAACGGGCGGGATAGGAGATGATCAGAGGGACGCGAGACGCCTGCTCGTAGAAGCTGTTCTTCCACCACAGGCCGTGGTCGCCGGCGAACTCGCCGTGGTCGGCCGTGTAGATGACGACCGTGTTCTCCAGCTGGCCTGTCTCCCGCAGCGCGGCCACCAGGCGGCCGATCTTGTCGTCCATGTACGTGACTAGGCCGTAGTAGGCGGCGCGACAGGCGCGCACGCGCTCCTCCGAGATGTCTTCCAGGCGGAAGGTGTCGCGCACGCGGTGGTGGGCGGGGTGCTGGCGCTGGACGTGCTCCGGCGCATAGGCGGGCATGTCCAGGTTGTCCGGGTAGTACATAGAGAAGTACGGCTCGGGCACGATGAGCGGGAAGTGGGGGGCAAGGAAGCCCGCCACCAGGCACCAGGGCCCGCCCTTGCGCTCAGGGCGGTGCAGCCAGTCCAGCGCAGCCGCCTCCACCTCGTCGTCGAAGTCCAGGTGACTGGCGCGACCAGGGCCAGCTTCCTCGATACGGCGGCGCACCGAATCGGCGCCGCGCGGATGGGGATCTGACCACTCCTTGCCGGAGACACGCCCTCCTCCGTGCGCGTCGCGGGTGAGCTGGGCGTTGAAGCCGTGCAGCGAGTCCGGTCCGACGAGGTGCATCTTGCCATCCAGCACCACCTCGTACCCGGCGGCGCGCAGGAGATGGGCGAAGGTCACCGTCTCCGAAGGGAAGGGGGCGCCGTTGTCGTAGGCGCCCACACGGTGGACGTGCTTGCCCGAGGCGAAACTGGCGCGCGAGGGGACGCACAGCGGCGAGTTGCAGTAGGCGTTCTCGAAGAGCACGCCCGCCGCCGCCAGCGCGTCCATGTGCGGGGAGCGCACGATTGGGTGGCCGTAGGTAGAGGAGAACATGGGGCCATGCTCGTCGCTCATGATGACGAGGATGTTCGACTGCCCCGCGTGTGCTGTGTCGCCAGCGCGCTGTGTTGTCATGGTCGCTCAGTGTGCCTGATGGCAACGGGGAATAGCAGGCCCGTCGTACCATGCCGTCTGTGCCAGCTGCTCGACCGTAGAGGACGGATGCCCGTACTCTCTAAGAAGCGACAATGAGAGCAACCGCCGCACGCGCCACGGCACGGGCCACGCGCGGAATCAAGGCGGCACTGGTACTGACGCTGACCGTAGGGGCGTTCGCGACGGCGTGGGAGCCCCGGCTGCTCACGCCCCGGCTGCTCACGGAGCCACACCGGCTGCTCACGGTGGGTGGCACGCTGTCCTCGTTGATAGGGGTCGTCTCCAGGGTGAGCGCGGCCGATGTAGTCGCTGCAGGTGAGGCAGAGACCGGCGGCCAGCTAGACGCAGCTGCGGACGTACCGGCGGAGCCAGAAGCGCCGGTACCCGCAGCGCCGGAGATTGCGTACCTGGCGGCACGGTCGATAGACGTGCCGGCGACAGCAGCGCACCCGGCGTACCGGGTGTACGCGCCGGCCGGGCCAGATGTGCCGCGGCGGGTGCTGCTGGCGCTGCACGGCATGGACGACACCGGCCCAAGCCTCGCCTCGACACTACTCGACCGGGCGCAGGCACAGAACTGGGTGGTGGTGGCGCCAACCATCCGCTACGGCGAGTGGAAGGAGCCGCTGCAGCTGACGCAAGAGGAGCTGATACTGGCGCCGCAGCTCGTGGCGCTGCTAGATGCGGTGGCGGGCGAGACGGGCGTGCTGACCGAAGGCAAGGCCCTCGTATTCGGCTTCTCGCGCGGGTCGCAGGCGGCGCTGCGGTTAGCAACCTTCCACCCGGAGCGAGTGGAGGCGGTGGCGGCATTCTCAGCCGGCACATACACCCTGCCCCAAAGCCAGGTACGCACCGTCACCGGCACCACAGTGCGCGCGGCGCTGCCCTACGGCGTGGCGGACTTGGAAGCACGCCGCGGCACAGGCGTAAACATGGAGGCGCTGCGCCAGGTACGCGTCCTTGTGGGGGTGGCATCCGGAGACACGCGTGAGGGCGAGGTGCCGCGCCAGTGGGACCTCTACCTGGGCAAGTCACGGCTGGACCGGGCGCGCACCTACACCACGGCGCTGCAACAGTTGGGAGTGCCGGCACGGCTCACGGTTGTGCCCGGCGCGGTACACGGCCTCACGCCGCAGATGCCCGAGCAGGCCATCGCCTTCCTGGCACTGCCGGCGTAGGGCCGCCGTCAACCGGTCGATCTGAGCGAAACGGCGCGGCGGCGTTGCGGTCATGTACCGTGCTATGCTGGCAACCGGAGAGCGAGAGTGGTTACGGCGGTACGCACGGCGAGGACGGCACGTAACGGACGCGACCACCGTCCGGTGTGGGAGCGACGGAGGCTGACGCTGGAGGAGTTCCTGACGTTGCCGGAGGAAAAGCCGGCGCTGGAGTACGACGACGGGGAGGTCACTCAGAAGGTGTCGCCGAGGGCCAGGCACAGCGCGCTCCAGGGTGATTTCGTGGAGATGGTGAACCGCCGGAACCGGCGGCGGAAGATCGCGCGTGCATTTCCAGAGCTCCGCTTCGGGTATGGTGGCCGGTCGTTCGTACCGGATGTGTCTGTGCTGACCTGGGAGCACATCCCTCGGACTCCCGAAGGTGGGCTGGCGGATGACCTCCTGATGCCACCGGACATCGCGGTCGAGCTCGTCTCTCTGGAGCAGCGGGTCAACGCACTGGTGCGCCGCTGTGTGCGGTACGTTGCACTCGGCGTCAGGATCGCGCTACTCATCGATCCTGACGACCGCTCGGTGATCGTCTTTGCGCCGGATGCGGCGCCAACGGCACTATCGGGCGCAGACGAGATCGAGTTGAGCAGCGTCCTGCCTGGCTTCAAGCTGACGGTCAACGACCTGTTCAAGTCACTACTTGTGGCCTGATCCGTTCGCCCCGATGGGCGCTACCCGAGCGCCTCAAGCAATTGTCTACGCACCTCCGGCGCGACTCCGGTAGCGGCATCAATTACCGACAGGACGTCCTCACGGGTGAGGACGTCCTGCTCGTCCGCCCAGCAGCGGTGGGCTACCGCCAGGAAGGCGTCGCGCAAGGCGTCGAATGAGGTGGGGTCGGCGGCGCGGATCACCGAGAGCTGGCGCGCGTAGGCGTCGCGCACGTCGGGCGCCAGGATGGAGCGCTGGGTGCGGTCTTCGAACGCGGCGCGGAAGCCGGCGGTCCAATCTATCTCAAACGCGTAGCGGCGGTCGGGCTGTGCCAGGTCCACGTGCACGGTGAAGGGCACGCCATCGTCGCGCAGGTAGAGCAGGGCCACGGTCTTGAGCAGCTGTCGGGTGGCGTGGTTGCCGGACGCGAGCGCGCCGGGATTGATCAACCACACGCCGTCGTGCTGCACGTCGGTGGGGATGTGGGTGTGGCCGTAGACGACGATGCGCGCGCCGGCGCGGTGGCCAAAGGCGGCGCGGCGGGCGAGCTTAGGTGCCCACTCGTCGCTCTTGCGAGACTCCATCTCCTGGGCGTGGTCGGGATAGTGCGCGTGGCTTGCACGATGCGGTGCCCGCCAAGCATGAGCACCTGCTGGTACGGCAGCTCGCGCTGCGCCTCCGGGTAGCGCTCGTCGTTGCCGTGCACCGCCACCACCGGCGCGGCGGCGCTGAGCCGGTCCAGCACGTCGAGTGTGCCAATGTCGCTGGCGTGCAGGACCAGGTCGACGCCACGGAAGACGTCGAAGACCGCCGCCGGGAGCGCGGCGAGACGCTCCGGGAAGTGAGTGTCCGAGATCAGACCGAGGCAGGCGACGAGGCGGTCCGCCGGCACCTCCGCCGGCCGCAGCTGTTCTCTCAGGAGAGCCACGCCGCGTCTAACGGCCTGTGTCCCGGCCCGGCGGCGGCGCGGCTCAGTCGCTCCAGCCCACCGCTTCGACCATGGTCATGGCGCACAGCGCGTCCGGGTGCTGACTCCAGCGCGCGCACGACCCACTCACCCGGCGCAGGGTGGCGTCATCCGCCCATCCAGATTCGACGATGGGGCCAGCCAGGTTCGGGAGCAAGAGACGGTGCGCCAGCAGCTCGCCGAATGCGCGACTGCCGCTGGCCGAGCCGTCTTGCGACCCGTCCCAGCGGAACGATGCCGACGTAGCGACACGGCGGAAGCCGGACTCTTGCAGCAAGGCGCGCAGACGGCGGCCACACGTCGGATGGCCGCCGTTGTGCGCCCAGACGCGCGCGTAGAGCTGCGCCGCCAGGTCCAGGTCGGGATCGGCAGGCCAGAAGATACCGCTCTCCCAGTCGCAGTCACGCACGCCGATCACGCCACCGGGACGCAGCACCCGGCGCGCCTCGCGCAATACGGCGGCCGGGTCGGCAACGTGCTCCAACAGCGTGTGGGAGAAGACGGCGTCGAAGCTGTCCGCCTCGAACGGCAGAGTGAGCGCGCTGCCCTGTTGGAAGCGCACGTTCGGCACGTGCTCCTCGCGCGCCAGAGACCGGCCCTGCTCCAGCACGCTCTCCGCCACGTCCACCCCCACCACTTCCGCTGGCGCGACAGCCGCGGCCAGGCCAACGGTAATGGTGCCGGGACCACAGCCAACGTCCAGCAGGCGCATGCCCGGCTGGAGGTGCGGCAAGAAGAACGCGGCTTCACGTGTGGCGCTGCGCGCGGCGTGAACTGCCACCACGGCCGGAGTGTGGCCGTACGTGTAGGTAGCGGTCTGCTTCGCCGCTGTACCCGCCTGTTCTGACCCCATCGTCATCTTCCGGCCAGTGGAACGGGCAGAGCTCCATGGAGGCAGGCAGGCCGGACGGATGGGACCTCACCCTGGCCTTCGGCCCGTCCCTCTCCCGCAGGAGAGGGATTCATCACCGGCAATCGACTACGTGTGAGGTGACGCAGCTACTCGGCGCGCCAGCGGCTGCGCAGTTCGCGCGCATACTCGGTGTTGCGCCGGCTGTCGGCTTGAGAGGCGGCCCAGCGCTCAGCGGCGGAGGCGTTCAGGTCGGCCTGTTGGCGCTCGATCTTCTGACGATGCTGCTCGGCCATGCGGCGCATCTCGTCGTTGGCGCCGCCGGGGAAGGGAGGGACCTGTGTGGAGGCCAGCATGGGCACCCGACCCAGATCGCCCAGGCGGATGGGGAGGCGCTGCTCCACCGGGAGGATGTCGAATGGCTTGCTGGGAAGCGTCTGATACCAGTAGGCGGTGGAGGCCCACTCATTAGCGGAGTGGTTGCCGTGACCGTGCTCCATGGTGACGCGGATGCTGGTGCTGAAGCGCACCGGGTCCACCAGGTGGAAGCGGTAGCTGGTCTGGTAGCCGGGCATGCGACCCTCATAGATGGAGGAGCCATTCATGGGAAAGGCGTTCTCCTGCATGCCCCACGCCTGGTTGAAGTAGTCCTCCGAGCCGGTGCCGTGCAGCGACGGCGGCCACTCCTCGCCGTCCACGAAGATCATGTCGTCGCCCTCGCCCCACCACGTGCCCTGGAAGTTGGTCACCGAGAGGTTGCAGCCAATGTAGTGTCCCCGACCCTCAGCTTCCAGGATGACGAAGTTGTTGCGGCTCTCCGTCTGGAGATTGACCACGTTCGATTCGGGCGAGTTGACGATGACGCGCGAGTCCCAGCCGGCGGTGGGGTTCTCGCGGCGCCACTGGGCGTGGAAATAGACGGTGTCCTCGGGTAGATCGTACCGGTAGAGCTCGTAGTCGACGTAGAAGTACTGCCGGTATGGGACGTCGTTCTGGTTGACGATCTCGATCAGCGCGCGCTTGCGAAACGGCATCTGTAGGTAGCAGTTGAGTGCAGCGTTGCCGCCAAATCGGTAGGTCTGCTCCGGCTTGGCCGACGCGGTGAAGGGCAGCGAGGCGAAGCTGTTGCCGATGGAGTGGCCAAGGCAGAAGAAGTCGCCCAGCGGCGCCAGCACGCTGGGATGCTGCTGGTCGTCCCAGGTGATTCGCAGCAGCACCTTGCGGTAGTAGTCCGGGTCCGACACCAGCCGGTCGGCGATGAGCCGCTGGCACGACTGGGTGAACCAGAGGTGGGTGATGCAGCCCGGCCCCTCTATATCCGCCAGCACCGCCGTCTCGCCCGCCGGAATGACCCAGGCGTCCTGGTTGCGTCCCTCGTGGTTCCAGCTGGAGGTGCGCGCCGAGCGCGCGTCGCGCGCCCGCGTCAGCTCTCCCAAAACGCCGCCGGTCGGTCCCGTACCCATGTGCGATCTCCTTCTGTGCCCGTTGGGGCTGCTGCGCCTGCTGTGCCTGCGAGCCTCAGTGGCCCTAGTGGAGCGAACGACCGCTCAGGCGTGGCAATGCTACGCCGCGGGGATCGTTCTGGACCAGCCCAGCCCACCGGCGTTTACCCTTGGAGCGGTGAGATGGCGGATACCGGCACGACGGAGCAGATAGAGCAGGCGCAGCCGGCGGAGCACGCTCCGAGGTCAGATGACACGCCTGCTGCCCGACCGGCCGAACGTGCCGACGAGCTGGGCATCCTGTATGCGGTGGCGGAGGCGCTCAACAGCGCGGCTGATGTGCGCCAGGCGCTGGAACGCACGTTGGAGCTGGTGGCGGGGCTGCTGGGGCTGCGCACCGGCTGGGTGTGGCTGCTGGACTCGGAGACTAGCCAGTTCTACAGCGCGGCGGCGCAAAACCTGCCGCCCTACCTACAGGAGCCGGTGCGCATGGCGGGCTCCTGGTGCGAGTGCATCCAGGCATTCCGCGATGGTGACCTGACGCCGCGCAACGTGGACGTGATCGAGTGCAGCCGCCTGCTGCCCGCGGTGCGCCGCCGGGAGAACGCGCTCACGCAGGGGCTGCGCTACCACGCCACCATCCCGCTGACGTTCCAGGACCGCCCACTAGGCATCATGAACGTCACCGGTCCCTCCTGGCGGCGGCTGAGCACCGACGAGCTGCGCCTGCTCTCGACCATCGCGTATCAGGTGGGGATCGCCGTGGAGCGGGGGCGCCTGGCCGCGGAGAGCACGCAACTGGCGCGAGCGGAGGAGCGCGCCCGCCTGGCGCGGGAGATCCACGACACGCTGGCGCAGGGGCTGACCGCCATTGGCCTGCACATAGAGGGGGCGCTGCGGGCGCTGGACCACGATACCGGCCGTGCCCGCGAGCGTCTGGAGCGAGCGCTGGCGACGGCACGCGACAGCTTGGAGGACGCACGCCGCTCGGTGCAGGACCTTCGCGCCGCGCCGCCCGGCGGACGGCCGCTGGGCGAGGCGCTGGCCGCCCTGGCGCGCACGTTCACCTCGGACACCGGCGTCCGAGTACACGTCCGGGTGATTGGCTCTCCCACCAGGAAGCGCCGCACGCCGCACGTCGGAGGTGGCGCAGGTGACGCAAGCGCCGACGGCGACGACAGGGAGGCACTGCGGCTGCCACTGCGTGTAGAGGCGGAGCTGTACCGCATCGCGCAGGAGGCGCTGACCAACGCCGGCAAGCACGCGCACGCTCATGAAGTGGAAGTGACGCTGCGCCACACGCCCACCACCCTTCGCCTGACCGTCCACGACGACGGCCGCGGGCTGCCGCCCGGCGTAGCAGGCGCCGCCGCGCTGTTGGGAGAGGACGCAGGACACGGACATGGCATCCGCGGCATGCGTGAGCGCGCCCGCCTGCTGGGCGGCAACCTGCGCATCGCGGGCCGTCCAGGCCGCGGCACGACGGTGGTGGCAACGGTGCCACTGCGCCAGCCGTCAGGGGAGGAGGCAGGGACGTGATGGGCGGCGATTCTGCGGACCCAATGCCTCTTCCTGATCGGCCGATCCGCGTCATGATCGTGGATGACCACCCCATCGTGCGCGAGGGGTTGGTGGCGGTGCTCGAAGACGAGGCGGACTTCGCCATCGTGGGCACTGCGGGCTCGGCGGAGGAGGCGATGCGCGCGGCGCCAAGGCTGCGGCCAGACGTAGTGGTGCTGGACTTGGAGCTGCCGGGAGTGGACGGCGTAGCCGCCATCCCGCGGCTGGCAGAGGTCTGCCCCTCCGCCGGTTTAGTGGTGCTGACGGCGTATGCGGAGGACGAGCGCGTCTTTGGCGCGCTACAAGCAGGCGCCAGGGGATACCTGCTTAAGGGGACGCCAGCAGCCGAGATCGCACGGGCCATCCGCGTCGTGCATGACGGCGGCACGGCGCTGGACCCGCGTGTGGCCACGCGCGTAGTGGCGGATTGGCGGGCGCCGCGTCGCACCGGCAGCGTCCTGACCGAGCGCGAGCGGCAGGTACTGCGCCTGGTTGCCGAGGGACGCGCGACCAAGCAGATCGCGCAGGCGCTCTCGATCGTCGAGCGCACCGTGAAGTTCCACCTGGCGTCGGCGACGCACAAGCTGGGCGCGCAGACGCGCGCCCAGGCAGCGGCGTTGGCCACCCGTCGCGGGCTGCTCTGAGCCATCCCTGTCCGAACGGACAGGGGAAACCTGACCCCGCGGACGAAGCGCGAGCGCTCATTCCGCGCGATGCTATCTCCAGGACCCGGCGCACTCATCCATCGGCCAGACGGCGCCAACGCAGCGCGCGCTCCGGTCCGATGCCGGGACAGGAGGAGCAATCATGTCGGCTACACGAACCACGAACCACACACCTTCCATCGGCCCCGGCACAGTGGCGCTTGTCACGGGCGCTTCACGCGGGTTGGGCCTTGCGCTGGCGCGGCTACTAGCGGATCGCGGCGCCTCACTAATCCTCACTGCGCGTGGGGCCAAGGCGCTTGATACCGCCACGCGCGAGTTGAACAGCCGAGCGGACGTGCTGGCGCTGGCCGGCGATGTGGCCGACCTGGCCCACGTGGAACACCTGGTCGGCGCAGGGCTGCAGCGGTTCGGGCACATCGACGTGCTCGTGAACAACGCCTCTACCGTGGGCCCCTCGCCAATGCCGGCGTTAGAGGCATACCCGCTGGAGGCGCTGGAGCGGGTGTTTCGCGTCAACGTCAGCGCGCCGCTGCACCTGGCGCAGCTCGTGGTGCCGCAGATGCGCGAGCGCGGCGGCGGCCTGGTCCTCAACGTGAGCTCGGACGCGGGCGTGAACGCCTACCCCAGCTGGGGCGGCTACGGCGCGAGCAAGGCGGCGGTGGAGCACCTATCGCGCACCCTAGCGGCGGAGCTGGAGGGCAGTGGGGTGCGGGTGTACGTGGTCGACCCCGGTGACATGGACACGCAGATGCACCGCGAGGCCGAGCTGGGTGTTGACCTCTCTCACCTGCCGCGCCCCGAAGCAGTGGCGCCGGCCCTGGTCCACTTGATGGAGCGAGAGATAGCGCCATTCGGACGCTACGAGGCGCAATCGCTGCTGGCGCAGTCACTGGTGGCGAGCACCAGCGGGGAGCACGGAGGCGAGTCGTGACCTCCCCGACACTTCTTGCTCCGAGGCCCTTCGATGTAGCGCGAGCGCCGGCAGGGCACAAGACGCTGGCCGCTCCCTCACCCGCACAGTCCACTCTGCCCCCTGGGGCAGCCGTGGTGGCGGTCGCGCCGAGCTACACACTCACGACAGGCGACGCGCTAGACTTCGAGCTGCCTCCAGCACTGGAAGCGCACGAGCCGCCAGAGGCCCGCGGGCTGGCGCGCGACGAGGTCCGTCTGCTGGTCACCGAGCATGGCGGCCAGCAGGTCTCCCACGCGCGCTTCCTAGACTTGCCCGACTTCCTGGCGCCGGGCGATCTCGTCGTGGCCAACGACTCGGCCACGCTGCCCGCGGCGCTGGACGCGCGCCTGGAGAACGGCCAGACCATCGCGCTGAACCTCTCCGGCCGTCTCTCCGGCGCAGTATGGGTCGTCGAGCCGCGCCACGCTCCTCTACAGCGCGGCGACGTGCTGGCGCTGCCGGGCGGCGCTACGGCAACGCTGCTTGCGCTGCAGGAGGAGTCGCAGCGCCTCTGGCTGGCAGCGCTCGACCTGCCACTGGATGCGATCGACTACCTCCACGAGCACGGGCGACCGATTGCCTACTCCTACGTGCGCGACAGCTGGCCACTGGCTGCCTATCAGACAGTCTACGCGCGTGACCCCGGATCGGCGGAGATGCCTTCTGCCGGCCGTGCCTTCTCGGAGCGCGTGCTGGCAGCATTGCAACGCAGGGGGATTGGCTTCACTTGCATCACGTTGCACACCGGCGTCGCCAGTCTGGAGGCGCACGAGCGGCCCTACGCCGAGCCCTTCCGCGTAGTGGCAGCAGCCGCGGACGCAATCAACGCGACGCGCGCCCGCCGCGGGCGTGTCATTGCCGTGGGCACGACCGTGGTACGTGCCCTGGAGAGCTCCCTGGACGCGGAGGGCAGGGTCATCCCGTCACAAGGCTGGACCGACCTGGTGATCACTCCAGCGCGCCCGGTGCGCGCCGTCGACGCGCTGCTGACCGGCTTCCACGAGCCACGCGCGAGCCACCTGGCAATGCTGGAAGCCATCGGCGGCCGGGACCACCTACGCCGTGCCTACGACGCGGCTCTAATGGGCCGCTACCTATGGCATGAGTTCGGCGACCTGCACCTGATCCTGTAGCAGGCCGAGGCGCAGGTGACTCCCAGACGACCCCAGCGCCTACGACCGGTACTGGTCCATGGCGTTCTGGACCTGCAGCTTCATCTCCTGCATGATGGCGTCCGGGCCGGCCTTGTTGGCGAGCAGGTCGTTGATGGCGGTGTTCATGGCCATCTCGATATCGGTAGCGCCGGGGTGCGGGAAGTAGGCGGTATGGCGCGCCTGGCCAAGCAGCTCGTTTGCGCGGCGGCGCCAGGGCTGCGCCTCCAGCACCTTCGGGTCATTGGCCACGCTGGCGATGCACGCCTGGTCCCACGAGCCGCCGGCGTCCTGGATGTAGCGCTGGCCTTCCACCGACGCCTGGTACTTCGTCCACTCCCAACCCGCATCCGGCCGCGCCGCCGACGTGGGCACCACGCCCGACGTGGCCGCAACGTACCCGAACGTCTTGCCCCGGGCGCTCGGGCCGCCGGGGATGGGGTACTGGAGGATGGTGGCGCCAGGGTTGGCCGCCATGGCGTCGCGCGGCACGACCCAGATGCCGGCCATGGCGGCGCCGGCCGCGCCGCGGCCCAGCGCCTCGCCTGTGCCCTTGCTGAATTTCTTTTGGTACTCGTTCAGCGCGCCCTGGCCGCCCAGCGCTGCCACCGAATCGGCAATCCACTTGAGCGCTTCGATCCCGGCGGGGGTGCCAAAGCCAGGCTGGTTGCCGTCTTGGCTGAGCAGCGGTACGTCGTTGGCCTGGAAGTACATCACAGGCGTGGGGCCGCCGATCTGCCAGGTAGGGTTGTAGCCAATACGCTCCAATACGCCGGGAGCGCTCTCCACCTTCATGCGCTGGTTGATGGAGCGCAGGTCGTCCCACGTGGCTGGCGCCTTGGTGGGATCCACACCCACTTCGCGGTACGCCTGCTGGTTCACGTAGAGCGAACGCACGTTGGAGTGGTGCGGCACGCCGTAGATCTTGCCCTTGAAGACCGCGCCGGCCTTGGACCCGAAGTAATACTGGTCCATATTGACCTTGTCGCGGTTGATGTACTGGTCCAGCGGCGCGAAGATCTTCTTGAAGGCCGCCGCCTGGATCACCTGGAAGCTGCCAAAGTAGGCATCCGGTGCGATGCCACCTGCGATCGACGCCTGGAACTTCTCGTAGGTGACGCCCATGGTGAGCTCGCCCGTCCAGCCGGCATGGCGCTTCTTGAAGTCCTCCCAGGCCGGCGCGATCGACGGGTTGTTGTCCGCGATGGACCACCAGACGTCCACCTTCTGCGGGCCGCCCGGCGCCGCCTTGGCGACATCGCCAGACCCGGTCTGAGCGGCCGGCGCGCCCCCGCCGCAGGCGGCAAGTACGCCCATAGCGCCAACTGATGCGAGTGTGCCCAGGATGGTGCGCCGCGCAAATGGTCGTGTAGCGATGGGTGTGGACGATGTATTTGACACTCTGATTCTTCCTCCGAGCTCAGCACTTGCCCCTGGCCATGATACTGCCGTTGTTGCCGTCCATGCGCCACAATCACCCGCAATGGTCCAGCAATTTCATCCCCACGATCTGCGCTTTAGCAGCCCGGCGGCCGCGGCCCGCGGCCCCAACCCGTTCCTCGTGGACGTGCGAGCGGTGCTGGAGGGGCCCGATGGCCGCCGCACGGCGGTGCCGGGGTTCTATGACGGCGACGGCACGTGGGTGGTGCGCGTCTGCCTGGACACGGAAGGTGAGTGGCAGTACTCCACCGAGTCAGCCGAGCCGGAGCTGAACGGACACAGCGGCACGCTGGCCTGCACGCCCAACCAGAACCCGCTGGTGCACGGCGCGCTGCTGGTCGATCCGGCACACCCGCAGCACTTCCTTTATGAAGACGGGACACGGCCGTTCGTGCTGGGGTACGAGGCCAACTGGCTGTGGGCGCTGGGCTTTTTGCCCGATGGCGAGCAGCAGATGCGCCGGCTGTGCGAGCGAATCGCGCGGTACGGGTTCAACCACGTAATTGTGAACAGCTATGCGCACGACACGCGCTGGCGTGAGGGCACGTCGCAGCCAGAGGACTACGGCCCGCCGCCGGCGTACGCCTGGGAAGGGACCAACGAGGCGCCGGACCACACACGGATGAACGTCGCCTACTGGCGGGTGTTCGACGCCATGATGCACGCACTGTTTAACCAGGGGCTGACAGCGCACCTCTACCTGCGCGTCTACAACAAGCTGGTCAACTGGCCCGCCAACCGGTCGCTGGCGGATGACCTCTTCTACAAGTACGTGGTGGCGCGCTACCAGGGCTTCTCCAACGTGGTGTGGGACTTCTCCAAGGAGGCGAAGAACGAGCCCGACAAGGCGTACGCCGAGAACCGCCTGAGCCTGGTCAAGGCGCACGACGGCTACCGCCGCCTCGTGACGACGCACGACGACGACGTCTTCTACTACGACCCACGCTACGCCAGCGCCGTGGACTTCATGACCGACCAGAACCACACCGACCTAGCGGCGAAGATCGTGTCGCAGCGGCAGCGCTTCCCCTACCCGATCGTCAACGAGGAGTTCGCGTATGAATGCGGGCCGGGGGGGCTGGAGGACAAAACCTACAACCGCTCCAACACGGCGGAGGACCACACGCTGCGATCGTGGGAGGTGGTGCTGGGCGGCGGGTATCCCGGCTACTACTACACTTACACCGCCTGGGACGTGATCCGGCCCGACGACGAGCCGCCGGGGTACGCGATGCACCAGCGGCTGGTGGAGTTCATGCGCCAGACCGAGTGGTGGGAGCTGGAACCCCATGAGGGGATCATCGCCGGGAGCAGCCCGCGCGGCGGCCGCTGCTTGGCACACCCCGGACGCGAGTACGTCGTCTTCGCGCCAGGCGGAGGCACCGTGACGCTAACGCTGCCCGAGCCGGCGAGCAGCGTCAAAGCGGTAGTGTGCGACTGGCTGCAGCCGCTGACGGGTGAGCGCCTGCAGACGACGCAGCAGCTCGGCCCGCGCAGCCGCCTGGAGTCGCCCTGGCGCGGGGGTGGACCGTTTGTCGTACGGTTGACCACCGGCACCTGATCCCGTCTACCCATCTACGGCCTGGCAGCCACCTTTTCTCAGCGGTACTTTCGCCACCCTCCGTTCGCCCTGAGCCTGTCGAACCACGCCCTTCGACAGGCTCACCACGAACGGCGTGGCGAATCGGTTTCTTTGCGAATCGCGAAGGACAGCACCTCAGCCGGTGCGTCCATAGCGCGCCAGGTTGATGGCGCGGATGGCTTCCGGGTCCACCTTGGGGCGGCGGTCTTCGGTGAGCAGGCCGTTGGGCTCGTCTTCGATGTCGGTTAGCTGCGTCCAGCAGTCGCCCATCAGCTCGGGCACTGAGTCGAAGGCTTCAACCATCTCGCGGTAGCGGGCGAGGAAGGCGGCTGCGTCGGGCTCAACGCCGCGGCGCTCTTGGAGGATGGGGGCGACATCGCCCCATCCGGCCAGGAAGAATCCGCCCCATTCGGTGATCATGATGGGCTGGCCGGTGTAGGCACGGCCTTCGGCGAAGAGGGGCTGGCCGTAGCCGGCGCCGTACCACTTCCGCCCCAAGTGATGGCCGTCCCAGGAGCGCAGGATGTGGTCACGCTCCGGGCCGTCGCCGTGGCGGAAGCGTCGCCACGCCTCCAGGAAGAGCGAGGCGGCGGGCTCGTAGTTGTGGCTGTCTGCAATGTCGGTATCGACATGCGTCCAGCCAGAGTTGTCCACCACAGGGCGCATCGGGTCGATGGCGCGGGTGTCGGCCACCACCGCGGCGACGTGGCCTTGCTGGCTGGTGTCAGTGAGGAGCTGGCGCACGCCCCACGTCTCGTTGAACGGCACCCAGGCGACGACGCAGGGATGGTTGGCGTCACGGCGGACCACGTCGCGCCATTCACGGCGCAGCCACTCGCGGGCGCGCGGCGCGTCTTCGTAATTAGACGCCATCTCGACCCAGACCAGCAGCCCCAGGCGGTCGCACCAGTAGAGCCAGCGTGGGTCCTCCACCTTCTGATGCTTGCGCGCGCCGTTGAACCCAAGACGTTTGGTCCACTCCACGTCGGCGCGCAACGCGTCGTCGGAGGACGCAGTGTAGATGCCGTCGGGCCAGTGACCCTGGTCGAGCACCTGGCGCTGGTAGATGGGCTCGCCGTTGAGCAGGATCTCCGCGCCACGAATAGTGACCTCACGCAAGCCGGCGTAAGCAGTCACGCTGTCCAGCACGCCGCCACCGGCGTCGCGCAGCGTCAGCTCCAGGTCATACAGGTTTGGATCATCGGGCGACCAGAAGT
Organism: uncultured Chloroflexota bacterium; assembly: GCA_902805635.1. GTDB lineage: Bacteria > Chloroflexota > UBA11872 > UBA12225 > UBA12225 > CADCTC01. The sequence goes on along the minus strand of CADCTC010000115.1, from coordinate 20,564 downwards.
GGCGCTCCGCCAGCGGCACCAGTATGCCGCCATCGGTCGTGGCCAGGTCATCCGACGACAGCTCGGTGCTGCCCACGGGGCGGCCATCGAAGCGGGCACGGGCCTCGAGGCGCATACCGGTGGCGGAACCGTCCACCTGCGGCGTCAGCCGGAAGCCACCCCCGGCGAGGTCGGGCACGACGCGGCAGCTGTCCAGGTAGGACCCGGTAGGGTCGCCGGCGGCGCCAACCGGCTCGAGCCAAACGGTCTGCCAGATGCCGGTGGTGGCGGTGAACTGGTAGGGCCGATGCGACTCGCCGTCTTGCTTGCCACGCGGCTGCTCGTCGGTCGGCTGGTCCTCGCAGCGGATGACGAGGGCGTTCTCTTCAGTGCCCACGGCAGCTGAGACGTCGAAGGTGAACGGCGTGTAGCCGCCTTCGTGCGAGCCGAGGTGGCGCCCGTTGAGCCACACGTCTGCGCGGAAGTCCGCGGCGCCAAAGTGCAGCAGGAGACGGCGGCTGTGCCAGGCAGCCGGGACCTGAATGGCGCGGCGGTACCAGACCACCGGGTGAACCGAACGGTCGCCAATGCCGGAGAGGCGCGACTGGTACGCAAACGGGACGACGATCTGTCCCGGGGGCACCGCGGCCGGGAAACGCTCCGCCCAGCCTTCAGCCAGGCCCACGTCCTGGTCGTCAAAGGCAAAGTCCCATGTACCGTTGAGGCACAGCCACTCCGCGCGGCGGAACTGCGGGCGCGGGTACTCGGGGCGTGGGATCACAGGACGACACGAGTTTCTACGGTCACGGAGAGGTGCTCTTCGGCGGGGCCGCGGTAGGTGCCGCGCGTAGGGGGGACATCGGCGTAGTCGCGGCCGTAGGCCATCTTGACGTGCTGCTCGCTGGCCAGCACGTTGTTGGTGGGATCGAAGCCGCGCCAGCCATGGGTGGGGATGAACGCCTCCACCCAGGCGTGCGACTCGCCCGCGCCGCGCAAGATCGTGCGGGGGCGCCCTGTACGGCCGGGGGCGACGTCGTCGATGGTTTCTGTGCTTTCGTCGTCGGTCACGACGATGTAGCCGCTGACATAGCGGGCGGGGACGTCAATGGCTCGGCAGAGGGCCAGCAGGACATGGGTGAAGTCCTGGCAGACACCGGTGCGGCAGTCGATGAGCTCCTGAGCGGTAGTGCCAACGTTGGTGACGCCACGCTCGTACGAATATTCGTGGTTGACCCACTCGGTCATATCGCGCACGGCAGCCAGCAGGTCATCCTCTCGGGAGGGCCGGAAGGGCTCGGCCAGCTCGGCGAACTGGGGAACGGCGTCCACCAGCTTAGAGGGAGAAAGAAAGTCGTAGCGCTCGGCCGCGGAAAGGGGGCGCGGCGGAGAGGTGGGCTGCGCAAAGGGGTCTGAGAGCAGCGTCTCCACGACGCCACCAGCGACCACCTGCACGTAGCTGTGCGGGCGAACGACGGTGAGGAGGTGGGCAGTGTTACCGAAGCCGTCGGCATAGCGACGCACGGCGCCGGCGGGATCGACGAGCAGGTCGTAGCGCTCCCAGCGCTGATGGTTGTCCGAGAGCGGCCCGAGGCGCACGTCCATGACGCCTTCCAAGACGTCGCTGGCGTACTCCAGACGGGTGGTGTGCCGCAGATTGATCCTCATTGCTTGCCGTTAGTTCCGTAACTACCGAACGTGGTGAGCCTGTCGAACCATGCCCTTCGACAGGCCTGTCCCGAGCGGAGCCGAAGAGCTCAGGGCGAACGGGGAGAGCGTCCTTATTGCTGTTGCTGTTGGGCGGCCATGATACTGGCGGCGCGGGCGACGGCGACGGGCTGGGAGGACGCCGGCTCGTCGCTGAGGTACATGCGGGTGACGTGATCCGATACGAGCGCGATGCGGCGGTGGACGTCGGCGAGGAAGCCGTCGAGTCCCTCCTCCAGCACTTCGTCCACGGCGGCGTGCTCCAGGCGGGCGCGCAGTTGGCCCAGGGCACGCAGGTCGGGTCCCTGGGAGATTGCGCCGGGGCGGCCGCCGTCAAAGCGGCCGGCGGCGATGACGCTCAGCGCATCCCACGCGCCGCCGGTGCTGAAGCGGACCGACTGGGGAAAGAGCGGGTTGAGCAGCAGGAACTCGACGACGCGGGCGGGATCGACGCGCAGGGAATAGAAGCGAGCGTAGGCCTCGGCGCAGCCGCACGAGCGCAGCACGGCGAGCCAGCGCACGGTCGGGTCGCTGCCCGTGACGGAGGTGGTGAGCAGGTGGCTCTGGAGGTAGATCACGCGGGCGACAGAGTCGGCGCGCTCCAGGAACTTGCCAAGGCTGAGGAAGAACCAGGTTTCATCGCGCGCCATGGTCGCTTCGGCCATGCCGAAGAAGAACAGCGCCTCGTCACGTACGCGGCGGAAAAAGGCGTGGGGCGCCTCCTCGGCCTGAGCGTAGAGCTGCGGGTCCACCAGGGAGAGGAACAGCGTATTTAGCTGCTCCCACATCTCGCTGGAGAGGCACTCGCGAATGCCGCGCGCGGCGGTACGGGCGCGGCGGACGCAGGAGATGAGTGAATCGGCGTTGTCGGTATCGAACGCGAGGTGATCGCGCACGCTGCGGGCGGTAGGAATGAGGGGATCGATGGCTGAGCCGGCTGAGAGGTAGCCGCCGGCGATGGCGGGGCCAAGCAGCGGCGCCCAGAGATCGGCGTTCTCGGTGGCGTCGCCGTTGTCCAGCTCAAGGTTGAGCGTGACGTCGATCAGGCGCGCGACGGCAAGCCCACGCTCGACGTAGCGGCTCATCCAGAAGACATCGCGGGCGACACGGGCGAGCATGACTTATCCCTCTCGCTCCGGTCCATCACTGCCGTCGTCACCAATATCCGGACCGGCGAGGACCCAAGTGTCCTTGCCGCCGCCGCCCTGGGAGGAGTTGACTACCAGGGAGCCGCGGCGCAAGGCGACGCGGGTGAGACCACCAGGGGTCACGCGGACTTCTTTACCGAAGAGGACGAAGGGGCGCAGGTCCACGTGGCGGCCCTCGAAGTGGTCGTCCACCCAGCACGGGGCACGGGAGAGCGCCAGGGTGGGCTGGGCGATATAGCCGCGGGGGTTGTCGCGGACGCGTGCGCGGTACTCCTCGCGATCGGCCTGGGGCGCATGGGGGCCGACGAGCATGCCATAGCCACCGCTCTCGTTGACGGCCTTCACGACCAACTCGTCGATGTGCTCCAGCACGTATTTCAAGTCGGCAGGCTCGGTGGGAAGGTAGGTGGGGACATTAGGCAGGATGGGATCCTCGCCGAGGTAGTACTTGATGATGCGCGGGACGTAGGCGTAGATGGCCTTGTCGTCGGCGATGCCGGTGCCGATGCTGTTGGCGAGGCTGACGCGGCGCAGGTGGTAGCACGCGAGCAGGCCGGCGACGCCGAGCCTCGAGTCGGCGCGGAAGGCGAGGGGGTCGAGGAAGTCGTCGTCCACGCGGCGGTAGATCACGTCCACGCGGCGAGGACCGTGGGTGGTGCGCATGAAGACGGCGCCGTCGTCCACGAAGAGATCGGAGCCTTCCACCAGCTCGACGCCCATGGCTTTGGCGAGGAAGGTGTGCTCGAAGTAGGCCGAGTTGTAGACGCCCGGCGTCAGCAGCACGACGTTCGGGTCCTCGGCGGTCGGCGGCGCGACGGCCCGCAGCACGTCGAGCAAGTCCTGGGGATAACCTTCCACCGCGCGCACGTCGTGGTCGCGGAAGACCTGGGGCCAGACTCGCTTGAGCACGCGCCGGTTCTCGACCAGGTAAGAGACACCGGAGGGGGTGCGCAGGTTGTCTTCCAGGACGTGGAACGCGCCGGAGGCGTCGCGCACCAGGTCGCTGCCGGTGATGTGGGTGTAGACGCCCAGCGGCACGTCCACGCCGCGGAACTCGCGCCGGTAGCCGCGCGAGCCGAGGATGAGCTCCGGTGGGATGATTCCCGCGCCGAGGATGCGCTGGCCGTGATACACGTCGTGCAGAAACAGGTTGAGGGCGCGCACGCGCTGCTCCAGGCCGCGCTCGATGGTGACCCACTCGGAGGCGCTGACCAAGCGCGGGATGAGGTCGAAGGGCATGATCTTCTCGACGCCTTGCGAGCCCTGGTTGACGGCGAACGTGATGCCGCGCGACTCGAACGAGAACTCGGCGGCGCGCTGGCGGCGGGCGACCTCGGCTTCGCTGAGCGTGGCGAGATGGCGAGCAAGGGAGGCGTAGTGCGGCCGGACGCGGCCGGGAGCCTCGAACATCTCGTCGCAGCAGCCATCCAGCGCGTAGTCGCGCACCCAGTCCGCCGCGGGCGGCGCCTGCGGGCGAGTGCTTGCGGCTGCGCTCATGGTGTCCATGCTCTCTGCCGTCTCTCTGACGAGGACGAACGGTCCCTGCTCGACCGCACGTTACACCGCTCAGGGTACTGTACGGCGCGCGGCGGCGCCGCTGCTAGGGGAAGCTATCCAAAACCGTGGCGGTTAGGGTTGTGCAGGGCGCACAACGGAAGGCCTGGCGCCTATCGGCCATCCGGTGTGGGCTTTACAACAGGCGGGCCAAGATGAGCGAGCTGAGAAGCATCAAGGAAGGTGCGGGCGCGGTAGCGTGGTGGGTAGCCGGGAACGGGGTCCCACAAGGGGCCGGCGAGGGTGCGGACGTGGTGGAAGGGGAACAGGCCGAGGATGGGGCCGGTGGGGTCGTCTGGAGTGGCGTAGCCAAGGAGGGCAATGAGGTCGGTCTCCGGGAGGAGGGTGTCTACGCCGGCGGACCAGACGGCGTAGGTGTGGAGGCGGCCATCGGACGCCTGCATGGTGGTCACGCTAGCGACGAAGACGTCTTCCGACTCATCGTCGAGCGCCTCGATGGCGGCGTCGTGCGACTCGGCGTACTGGCGAACGAGCTCGGCGGCGTCGAGGCGCTTGACGTAAGAATAGAGGGGGTGGCCCTCCGGAAGGGACGGAAGCAGACGGGAGACGTGGCCGTCGCGGACCAGGTGGAGCTGGCGGGTGACGTCGCGCTCGGATTGCGCTTCGTCTTCGGTTTGGGCGATGAGGCGACGGAGCGCGTCATGGTCGTCGAGGCCCGCGACGAGCAGGCAGTCGCGGTTAGGTGCGGCGGCGACGCGGGAGGCCGGATCGCCGCGGACGGGGATACGCTCTATGATCCAGGGAAGGGCAAGGCGCGCGGCGTCGTAGTTGTCCTGCCACGGGGAGG
>CADCTC010000115.1:0-15361 GCA_902805635.1 uncultured Chloroflexota bacterium | reverse complement strand
AGCGGTAGAGGCCGGGGGCGATCTGCTCAAATGGGAGATCTGAGGCACGGCCAAGGTTGGCGCTGGCGATGGCGAAGGCTTCTTCTTCCGAGACGTTCCAGTCCGTGAGGTGCTGGCGGGTGGCGAGCTGCATGGAGCGGGGGAGGTCGATACACAGGCAGACCGCGAGACGGTCCGCGATGACCTGGTGGGCGACGTCGAGCTGGGCGATGGTGGGCCAGGAACGGGGTTGGAGGCGGAGCATCAGGGAGGCGAGGGCCTGGTCCGGGTTGAGGGTGGTGTCCTGGTCGCGCAGGGCCTGGACGATGCGGTTGACCACGGCGTCGCGACGGCAGGCGGGCTCGCGGCGGTACTCGGCGAAGAAGTTGTGGAGGTTAATGCGGGCCTCGTCGATGGTGCGGCCGGGCTTGTGGACGAGCAGGGAGAAGGTATCTGGATCGTAGTCCGCGGCGTCCACGACGCCGGCGGCGACGAGGCGGGAATGGACGAGAGCGGCGAAGGCGTCGGGGGCGTGGGAGGGACCGCGGCCGGCGAAGGAGGTGAGGCGGGAGAGGAGACCCATGAGAAAGTATGAGGGGTGACGATGGCCTGCCGTAGTACGGCCCACGTAAGGGTAGGTGGCGTGCCGGTTTTACGGCGGCAAGTGACCCGGCCCACCTTCACGAAAAGACTGGCCACCCGGCCAGTCGCCCTGCTAGCCCGGTTGCTGATGCGGTCGCCCGCGTAACGGTGTACCGTCGATGCCATCGACGGAGTCAATGCCGTCAACGCTGTCGATGCAATCACACCGCCTGGGGAGCAGCACCATGGGAGCACGGGAAGAACCGGCGCGGCCGCTGGAGGGCCTGCGCGTCGCGATCACGGGCGGCGCCATTGGTGGCGCTGCCGCCGCTCTCTTGCTCGCCGCGCGGGGGGCGCAGGTCACCCTCCTGGAGCGGGTCGAGCAGCCGCGGGCGGTCGGCGCCGGCATCCTCCTGCAGCCCAACGGCCTAGCGGTGCTCTATGGCCTCGGCCTGGAGTCCGCGCTCCGCCGCTACGGCACCTGCGTCAACCAGATCGCCGTTATCGACGCCGCGCGCAGGCCCGTGCTGGGGGGCGCCGTGCCAGACTACGGCGCCGGGCTCGACCACGCCATGGGCATCCACCGCTCCCGCCTGCTCGCCGCCCTGCTGGACGCCGTCGCCGCGGAGCCGGGCATCAATGCGCGCTTTGGCGCCAGCGTCACCGGAGCCACCGCCGCGGGCGAGGTCACCTACAGCCAGCACGGCGCGACTCACCACCTGCTGGCCGACCTCGTCGTCGGCGCAGATGGCGTGCACTCGCGCATCCGTGACGCGGGAGCGTTCGGCGCCGAGGCTAGGCACACCGGCGTGACGTACGTCCGCGGCATGAGCGGCTACCGGGTCGAGACGTCGGACTGCTACGAGGCATGGACGCGCCTGGGCCTCTTCGGCGTCTGCCCGGTGGAAGACCAGACCTACTTCTTCACCTCTGCACAGGCACCCACGCTCGCCGCTGCCCTGGCCGCCCGCGACCTGGAGGCGTTCCGCCGGCTGTGGGCGGACGCGTTCCCACCGTCGCGTCCCATCCTCCGGGAGATCGAGAGCTTCGACCAGCTGCTCCTCAACGAGGTGGTCCAGGTGCACTGCCGCTCGTACGTGGACGGCCGCAGCGCGCTGCTTGGCGACGCCGCACACGCCATGTACCCGAACCTGGGCCAGGGCGCCAACAGCGCGCTGGTGGACGGCGCCGTCCTGGCCGCGGAGCTAGCAGCTACGCCAGGTGACCTGTCCGCCGCCCTTGCGCGGTACGACGCGCGCCGCCGCCCCGGCGCCCGTGCGGTGCAGGACGGCGCGGCTCGGCTCGCCTCGCTCGTTCACCTTCACCCGCCCGTGCTGCACCCGGTGCGCAACGCCACCGTGCGTGGGTTGTCCCGCGTCATCGGCCGCGCCGGTACCGAGCGCCAGCTGCGCAAGTATCAACAAGAGGACCCCACCTGGCTCCTGTCCAGCGCACGTCGCGCGCCGGCCACGATCACCGCGTGACGACACGGGCGTTATCCGGCCCTGGGGACGGTCGTGCTGCGGCCCTCGGTGCGGTAGCGATTCAGCAGGGCGGTCATGTCGGCCACCACGTCGGGGCGCTCGCGCCAGAGGTTGGTGGTCTCCGCGGGGTCTTCCAGCATATCGTAGAGCTGGCCGGTCGGGCCATCCGGCTCGGGCTCGATGCGGGCGGGGCGGGTGAAGCCGCCGCTGCCGAGGCCGAAGGCGGCTTTCCAGCGGTCGCGGCGCAAGCCGAACATGCCATCGGCGGCGTGGTGGACCACGGCTTTGCGCAGGGGCGGGCGGTCGTCCAGGTGCGGCTGCCGGCCGGTGAGGGCGGGCAGCAAGCTGACGCTGTCGGGGCCGGCGCCGGGAGGGAGCGGCGCGCCGAGCGCGTCGGCGCAGGTGGCCAGCAGGTCGGTCAGGCAGACGGTCTGCTCGCAGGCCGCGCCCTCCGGCACCACGCCGGGCCAGCGGGCGACGAAGGGGATGCGGTGGCCGCCGTCCCAGATGTCAGCCTTTTGGCCGGCCCAGGGGCCGCTGGAATCGTGGCCGTGCTCGGGCTGGCCGCCGCGCAGGTCGGCGCCGTTGTCGCTGGTGACGATCACCAGCGTGTCCTCCGCCAGGCCGTTGCGATCGAGCGCCGCGAGCACCTCGCCCACGGCATGGTCCCATTCCACGACAAAGTCGCCGTAGACGCCGGCGCGGCTGGCGCCGCGGAAGCGGGCGTTGGGGACGTGTGGCGTGTGGGGCGACGTGGTGGCGACGTAGAGGAAGAATGGCTCGCCGGCGTGGTGACGGCGCTCGTCCAGGAAGGTGACCGCCTCCTCGGTGAGGCGGGGCATCACGCCCTCCATAGTGAAGCCGGGACTGATCGGCCCGCCGCGGTAGTACGCGGGGCGCGGCGAGTCCTCGATACGGTCGGTGGGGAGTGTCTCCACCCGGTCGTTGCGGATGAAGCAGTACGGCGGCATGTCCAGCGAGGCGGGAATACCGTAGAAGCGATCGAAGCCGAGGTGGATGGGGCCGTGGGAGAACGGCGCGGCGAAGTCCACGTCTTCCGGACCGGCAGCGCCGGCGGGGCGCTGCCAGTCGAGGCCGAGGTGCCACTTGCCGACAGCGGCGGTGGTGTAGCCGTGGCCCTTGAGCAGGGCAGGCAGCGTCAGGCGGCCGTCGTCGATCAGCGGCGCGTCGTAGCCCCACAGCACGCCACGGTCGAGGCGGGTGCGCCAGGCGTAGCGGCCGGTCATCAGGCCGTAGCGCGTAGGCGTGCAGACGGCGGATCCGGAGTGCGCGTCCGAGAAGCGCATGCCCTGCGCCGCCAGCCGGTCCACGTGCGGCGTGGGGACCAACGGGCTATCGCCGTCGGGGTTCTGGTAGGACACGTCGCCGTATCCCAGGTCATCGGCGAGGATGACGACGATGTTGGGTGGGCGGCGGCCGGGCAGGGAGGTGGGGGACGTCACGAGCGTTGGTTCACTCCTCAGGCGGAGTGTAGTAGAGTTGCCGGCGCGTGCACGGCGCGATAAGGAGAGCGTATGGTGGCTGCAATGGACGGGGAGCGTGACGACGTGAGTGGATCAGGCGCGATAGACGCACACAGGCAGTCGAATGCGCAGCGCCAACCGAACATCCTCTTCATCCTGAGCGACGAACACGCGGCGCACGCCATCAGCGCCTACGGCTCGTCCAGCGTCTTCCCCGGCGGGCCGCTGCGGCCGCGCATCAACACCACGCCGCACATGGACCGCATCGCAGCCGGCGGCATGCGGCTGGACAACTGCTTCTGCACCAACTCCATCTGCACCCCCAGCCGCGCGAATATCCTGACGGGGGTGTACAGCCACGTCAACGGCGTGCTGACGCTGGACGAGAAGCTGGACAACCGGCAAACCACCTTCCCGCAGCTGCTGCAGGCGGCGGGCTACCAGACCGCCATCGTGGGCAAGTGGCACCTGGGGCACGGCGAGCCGTACGACCCGACCGGGTTCGACTACTGGAACGTGCTGCCCGGCCAGGGGCTGTACAACGACCCGGAGCTGATCGAGCTGGGCGAGCGCAAGACCTATCCAGGCTACGTGACCGACGTGATCACCGACATGTCTCTGGATTGGCTGCGCGGGCGGGACAAGAGCCGGCCCTTCCTGCTCTGCACCCACCACAAGGCGCCGCACAGCCCGTGGACGCCGGACGAGAAGCACGCGCAGATGTACGAGGACGTGGAGGTGCCCCACCCCGCGACGTTCAACGACGATTATTCGCACCGGTCACAGGCGGCGGAGCGGGCGACGCTGCGGATCGGGCGAGACATGGTCGACCGGCACACCAAGGGGCCGCCGCCAGCCGGCCTGGACGAGGCAGGGGTGAAAGCCTGGAAGTACCAGCGCTTCCTGCGCGACTTCCTCAAGTGCGTCGCCTCCATAGACGACAACGTGGGGCGCATGCTGGACTACCTGGACGAAGAAGGGCTGGCCGAGGACACCATCGTCATCTACACGTCCGACCAGGGGGCGTTCCTTGGGGATCACGGCTGGCACGACAAGCGCTTCTTCTACGAGGAGTCGCTGCGCATGCCGTTCCTGGTGCGCTACCCGGGGGAGATCCCGGCCGGCTCCTCAAGTGAGAAGATGGTGCTCAACGTGGACTTCGCGCCGCTGTTCCTAGACTACGCCGGGGTGCCAGCGCCGGCGGCGATGCAGGGCAGGAGCTTCCGCTCCGTCCTGCGCGGACAGCAGCCGCCTGGGTGGCGCGACAGCATGTACTACCGCTACTTCATGCACATAGAGACGCACAACACCACGGCGCACTACGGCGTGCGCACCGAGCGCTACAAGCTGATCTACTACTACGAGCCCGAACCGGGCCCGCTGGAGTGGGAGCTGTTCGACTTGCGGGAGGACCCGTACGAAGTGCGCAACGTCTACGACGACCCGGCGTACAGGGAGATACGGCGCGAGCTGGAGGCGGAGCTGCGCCGCCTGCGCGCCGAGCTGGGCGACACCACCAACCCCTGGGACTGAGACACTAAGGAGAGGTGCCCGTGCCAAACCGCCGCGCGGTAGACGTCGAGGACTTGCTGGCCATCAAGGGAGTGGCCGACGCGCAGCTGTCGCCGGATGGGCGGCGCGTGGCGTACGTGCTGAGCGAGATTGACCGCGAGGCGGACGACTACCGCACGAGCATCTGGCTGGTGGACGCAGACGGCGGGACACCTCGGCGCTTCACGCAGGGCCCGAAGAAGGACTCGGCACCGCGCTGGTCGCCGGACGGAACGCAATTGGCATTTCTTTCCGACCGGGACGGTGGAGCGCCGCAGCTGTACGTCATGCCGGCCGGTGGCGGTGAGGCGCGCAAGCTGACGTCGCTGAAGAAGGGGGCGGGGGCGGCAGTGTGGTCGCCGGACGGAGAGCGCATCACGTTCGCGGCGCGCTGGTCCGCAGATGAGCCACCGGAAGACAAGGACGAACGCAAGCGCTGGGAGCAGCGGCCCAAGGTGGTCACGCGCGCCAACTACAAAACCGATGGGCAGGGCTACACGCTCGACGCGCCGAGCCGGCTGTTTGTGGTGCCGGCGGAGGGGAAGACGAAGGACCTCCGGCCGGTCGCCCAGGACGGCAGGGAAGCAGGCGACGCAAGCGGTGAGGACCGCACGCCCGCCTGGTCGCCGGATGGGCAGCGCATCGCGTTCACGCGCACCCGCACAGGCGTGGCGGACCACAGCCTCTCTGACCTGTGGGTGCTGGACGTAGTGAACGGCACGGCACGCCGGCTGACGGAGAGCGTGGGACGGGCGCAGGCGCCGTCGTGGTCGCCCGATGGGAAGACGATCGCCGTCTTCGGGACCGATGAGCAGGAGCCGGGCTTCGGCGACGTGCTCCTGCGGGTGTGGCTGGCGCCGGCGGAAGGTGGCGAGCCACGCTGCCTCACCGCCCACTATGACCGCGCCGCGTTCCTGCCGGCACCGCCGGCCGTGCCGGCCGGGCCGCTGTGGTCCGTGAATGGAGAGACGCTGACGTTCACCGTCGCGACTGAGGGCTGCCTGCACGTCGTGAGTGTCGCGCTTGCAGACGGCGCAATCCACCCGCTTGTCACAGGTGAACGGTGGGTGATGAGCTTCTCCGTCTCACCGGACGCATCGATTAGTGGCCAGTCCGTCAGCCGCCGCATGGCGTTTGTCGCCACGGCGCTGGACCAACCGGGGGACGTGTACGTCTGCGACGCGGACGGGTCGGGCGAGCGCCAGCTGACGGACGTGAACCGCGAGTGGCTGGAGTCGGTGGCGCTACCGCAGGTAGAGCGGCGGCGCTTCGCCAGCCCGCACGGCTATGAGGTCGATGGCTGGCTGTTCAAGCCGGCGCCAACGGCGTCCACGGCGCCCACGGCGCCCACGGCGGGTGACCAGGCGGGTGACGGTGGGTCTGGTGGAAGGGCCGGAGGCCAGGCACCGCTGCTCCTCCAGGTGCACGGCGGTCCACACTCGTTTGCCGGGGCGCGCTTCGAGTCGACAGCCTTCTATTGTTATGTGCTCGCGGCGCGCGGGTGGGCGGCACTGGCGCTCAATCCCACGGGCTCCGGCTCCTATGGGAAGGCGTTCGCGCACCAGATCCGGGAGCGCTGGGGGGAGCACGACCTGCCTGAGCAGCTGGCGGCGGCGGACGCACTGGTGGCGGAGGGATTGGTGGACCCGCAGCGGCTGGCCGTGACGGGGTACTCCTACGGCGGCTACATGACCTCGTGGTCTATCGGCCACACCGACCGCTTCAAGGCTGCGGTCGTGGGGGCGCCGCTGACCAACTTCGAGTCGTTCCACGGCACGTCAGACATCGGGCTGTGGTTCAGTCCCTGGCAGCTGCGCGGCGCCGTACACGAGAAGCGCGAGCTCTACCGGCGCCTGTCGCCAGTCCACGAGGCGCACCGCGCGACCGCGCCCACGCTGATCCTGCATGGAGAAGCGGACGACCGATGCCCCATCGGCCAGGGCGAAGAGCTCTACGCGGCGCTGGTGGCTGCCGGCAAGGTGCCGGTTGGATTTGTGCGCTACCCTGGCGGCGCGCACGGCTTCGTCGCCAGCGGCCGCCCCAGCCACCGCGTAGACTACAGCCGCCGCGTGGTGGAGTGGATGGAGCGGTACGTGACGACAGTCGAAAGGCGTTGAACCGCGCTGGGTTTCACCCCGAAGGGACGCGCTACACCCAGGGCGGTGCGAACGTGGGCCGGTTGGCGTAGCGGCGCAGGGTGATGGTCAGTCGCTCTCCCGCGCCCGGAGCAAGGCGGACGGCCATGTGGGGGTGGTCCACCGGTGTCTCCGTGCCACTCTCCGAGCGCACGCTGCCGATCTGGTGTTCGGCGTAGGCGCCGGACTGCACGATAACGCTGCGCTCGTGCACGGGGCTGAGGTTGACCAAGGTTACGCCGACCTCATTCTCCGTGATCCGGTCCACCAGCGCGGCCACGTCTTCCGGCAGACCCGCGCGGCGGCGGGAGGGATCGAAGTAGCGCAGCTGGCAGTGCAGCACGTGCACGTCGCGCCCGGTGGGGATGCCACCCAGCATGAGCTGGGTCAGCGCGCCGGTGGTGGCCGGGTTCATCCGGTTCATGTCGTCGGACATGGTCATGTCCGGCGAGCGCGAGTCGGCGGCCATCATCTCCATCTTGAGGCGTAGCGCGCCCAGGTCCGCCGACAGCGCGGCCTCGGCATACCCCGGATCGTCGCCATCCAAGAAGCGCAGCCAGCGCGGCGGCTGGGGCAGCAGGTCCAGCGCGCTGCGGTCGTGGGTCCAGAAGAACAGCTCGAACGCGCCCCAGGAGAACTTCTGCTGCTGGAAGTCGTACCAGCCTTCAGGGCCCTTCTCCGGCAGGTCGTCCAGCTCTCCCCCTTGCTGGAGACGCTCCAGGCGGTCCAGCCGGCCGTACATGTGCGGGTAGAGCGTCTGCCCGTTCTCCTGCCTGGCGTTCGCGTTCACCGTGTCCAGGACGCCGCGCCACAGGTCCAGGTAGCGCCGGTCGCCGCTGAGCAGCAGACCGTTGGCGAACGCGAACGGCGTGCGGCGGTGGTAGGCACGGTGCGCGACCTTGCCGTTGCGCGGCACCTGGAGGATGGAGAAACCCCAACCGTAGACGCCGCCGTACCAGCCGTAGCCGGTCTCCACGGTGCCGTCCGGCCCAACGCTGCTGGGAATGAGGCCGCCGTTCTGCTCGGTGCGCTGCACCCACGCGTCCAGGTACTCCAGCACCCAGTCGCGGTACGCGTCCTCCCCCGTCAGCGCATACGCCGTGAGGCCAAGCGTGGTAGCGCCCAGGTTGACGTGGTTGTCGCCCACCACGTCGGTGTAGTCGCGGAAGTGGTCCAGCATCTCGTCAAAGCTCTGCTCGCCGTGCCCGGCGCGGAAGCGACCCAGCACCTCGATGGGGTCACCGGCCCAGTCGAGGGCAGTGGCCTTGCGCAGCAGCGGCCCCCGGCTGCCGTTGAAGAAGCTGCGGATGACTTTGTGCTGCTTGTCGTAGTTGGGCACGTAGGGGTCGTCGCCCATGTACCAGCTGGTCCAGCGCCGCATGCGGTGCGTCAGCGCGCGGTCGGCGGGATCGGCAAGGCCCTGCAGGAAGATGGTGGACCACGCCTCGCCGTGGTGGAACCAGTCGAAGCAGGCGTGGAACTCCTTGTAGTACATGCCTTCGCGCCCCAGCTCCACCTCGGTGGTCTTGGCTTCGGTGTATTGGCGGAAGTGGCCTTCGAGCGCGCGCTTGTAGAGCGCCAGCACGCGGTCGTCCGCGCCCAGCGAGTGGAGCAGGGTCCAGTTGAGCACGTTCTCCAGCGCGTCGTCAGGGCCGTCATCGCCCGACCAGCGGGGCACGCAGAGCAGATACCCGCGCTCGTCGAAGTAGCGCTCGAAGAAGCGCTCGCACGCCTCGGCCTGCGCCTTGAGCAGCCGGCGCTCCAGCAGCGCCCAGTGCGGCGCGGGTCGGGGACTGCTGATCTCGACGGTGGTGGCGCGGTGGATCGTCCGGCTCATGCGCTGTGTCCTCCTCACGCCCGAGGCGGCTGCCGTAGCCGGGCCGCGCTATGGGCAGCCCGAGTGTGCCAGACGGGTGCTTCTCGTCTCGGTGCGCTTCTACGCAGTCCGTTACTTACAGCGGCAGCTCGAGGTGCACCATGGTGGGGCGAAAGCCCATCCGCTCATAGAACTGCAGGCCGCGGGCGTTTGACGCGAACGCCCCCACCTCAACGACCTGCGCACCCCGCTCGCGGCTCCAGCGCACGAACGTATCCACTAGCTGTGCACCGATCCCCACGTTGCGAAAGCCGTCCCTGACAAAGAGAGCATGTATCTCGGTCGCCCGTGCAGGCCGCCACCGCGGCGAGTCCTTGATGCCGCCCGAGAGGTATCCAATCACCTGATCTCCATGCTCAGCAACCAGGCACACTCCCCAGTCGCCGGTGATCACCTTGCGGAACTGTTCCTCCATCTCTTGCTGCATGGGGGTACGCACGAGATACGGATCCCCGGGCGCATCCGTGCGTATGAGATCCTGCTCGAGCACGATGACAGCCGGCAGGTCCTCCAACGTGGCCTCTCTGACCTTCCCATTGCTCATACTTCCGGCTCTTGACCGTCGACCCACCCCTCGCTCCACGCGCGCCGCAGGATCTCGTCCACCGTTTCTTCGGCGGTTTGGTCTGAGCTGTCCAGCCACAGCCCCACGCGGCGGGTGCTGGTGCGGATCTCGTCGTCCATCCAGCCCCACTGCTCCCACAGCCGCGTGCCCCGGCCGCGCTCGCGCTCCTGCACCACCTCCAGCCGCGGCGTCAGCATCACGAAGAGGCAGCGCTGCCCCTTCAGCTCCTTCAGCAGGTCATCCAACCGCGCGCCGATTACGATGTCGTCTATCACGGCAGTGAAACCGGCCGCCACGAACGAACGTGCCAGCAGACACGCGTTGTGGAGCCGCAGTCGCAATTGCCGCAACGCCTCCTCCGACATCACACGGTCTTCGGGCCACCTGCCGCCTGACACGATCAGCTCCTGGAGCGCGTCTGAATTGACACGCGCGGCGCGCTCCAGCCGCCGGGCCAGCACGTCCGCTACCGTCGTTTTGCCCGCCCCCTGCATCCCGGAGATGACCACCAAGACCGGCTCACGCCAAGCTGCTCTCTGCACCGACGCCAATCATAAGAAACCTGGCGTGAAGTCGCCGCGGCAACTACGCGCCTGCGTCTACACTCCTCCCCTTGCTTCCCGACGAGATCCTCCGGCTGCGCCTCTCCAATCAGCACCTGGCTGCCCCACATCTGAGTGACCCTGCCCAGCTCGTCGCGCAGCTGGGCGCCATCCAGGCCCAGGACTATGGGAGCGCCAAGTGGGCACTGGGGCAGCGGCTGGAGGGCGCCGCCGACGACTCCATCGAGCGTGCCTTTGCCGCCGGCGCTATCCTCCGCACACACGTGCTGCGCCCAACGTGGCACTTCGTCACCCCGGCCGACATCCGCTGGCTGCTCGCCCTGACCGCGCCACGCGTCAAAGCCTTCATGGCTTACAACGACCGCAAACTCGGCATTGACGATGCGCTCGTCACCCGCAGCAACGCCGCCATTGCGCGTGCGCTGGAGGGCGGTAAGCACCTCACCCGCGCCGAGCTCGATGCGGCGCTGCGACAGGCAGGGATCGCGGCGAAGGACGGCCAGACGCTCGGCCACCTTGTGATGCGCGCCGAGCTCGATGCCATCGTGTGCAGCGGCCCCCGGCGCAGCAAGCAGTTCACCTACGCTCTGCTCGACGAGCGCGTCCCTTCCGCCCTTTCAGCACCAGCGGCACACTTGCTCGACCGTGACGCGGCGCTCGCCGAGCTCACCTGGCGGTACGTCGCTAGCCACGGACCCGCCACGGTACATGACCTCGCGTGGTGGTCTGGCCTAACTGTCACCGATGTCACTCGTGGCCTCGAGCTGAACGGCCCCCGCCTTACCCGTGAAACCGCCGGTGGCCTCACCTACTGGTTCACTCCCGCTGCAACCGCTGCGTCTGCTGAGCCCACCGCGTCCGCTGCATCCCAGGTGTCCGAGGTCGTGCATCTCCTGCCCAACTACGACGAGTACACCGTCGCCTACAAAGACCGCGACCTCTACTTCGCTCCTCCTAGCTCCCGGACCCCCACCGGCCGTGACGACGTGCCCTTTAGCAACGTGATCCTCATCGCCGGCCGCGTGGCCGGCTACTGGACGCGCACGCTGCGCAAGGGCACCGTCGTCATAGAACCTCGCTGGTTTGAAGCGCCTTCCGAACCGCACCGCCTGGCAATCGCCGCTGCCGCCCGGCGCTATGGCGCCTTCCTTGGACTGCGCGCCGAGCTTGCCGAGTAGGCGCTTACCGAGTAGACCCCTTACTGCTGGTTGATAGCGGTTCTCTGCGCATCAGCGCGGCCCCGGCTGCCGGGGCCGCCCACGGCGATACCTGGCATCAGGCCGCGCGGCGCCAGGAGGTACGGTAGGGAGCGAGCCGCGAGCGCCCGTATGCCACCGCAGCGCAGAGCAGCCCTACCACCAGCGGGAACAGCGCGGGCGTCACGTCGCCGCCCACCGCTGTGAGCACCGTCGCGCCGATCATGATGATCACCAGGCCCGCCGCGGCCAGCGGTGTGAGGCCGGTACGGATACCCGACAGGCCCGGCAGGATGAGTCCGAGCGCGCCGAGCGTCTCGCAGACGCCGATGAACCGGAGGAAGGCCAGCGGCAATGCCACCGGACCGCCCGCGAGCATCTCCGGCGGCGCCACCAGCTTCATCACGCCTGCGAACAGGAACAGCAGCGCCAGCAGCGCCTGCACGATCCACAGCGGCACCACCACTGCCCTACCAGCCTTGCGCACACCACGGGGCGTGGCCGGCGTGGTCCGCTCCACGTCGTTCCTCAAGCCGCTCAAAACGCTCGCGCTATTGCGGACTCGCATAGTTGCCTGCATCGCCGCCTCCTTGTGAGTAGTGTTGGTTCCGAGCCGAGCCGGTTGACGTTCGCGACCGTCTCCACCCGCCTCTACTCACACGTCGAACAAGCGACACCGAAATCGACAACTTCGCCAATATTGGTTGCAGCAACGCGACGCAAGGTACTTACTGCTTCAGCGCTGCCAGGGCGGTGCACGCGGTGTCCACGTCGGTGACGAAGAGGTGCACGCCAGGTGCACCGAGACGCCGCAGGCGCTCAACCACGCCCAGGAAGACGTCTAGCGCACGCGCATCGGCGGCCGGGTCGTCGATCTGCGGCAGCGCGCGCAGCATGGCAGCGGGCACGGAGACGCCGTACTTCTCCGCGGTGCGCCGCGCGCGGGCGCGCGAGCGCAGGATGCGCGTACCGGGGAGCACCGGCACCGACAGGCGCGCTTTCTCGCAGCGATCCAGGAAGCGGCCATAGGCGTCCGTGTCGAAGACCATCTGGGTGATGGCGTACTCGGCGCCGGCGTCCACTTTGCGCTTGAAGAACGTCGTGCCTTCGGCGGCATCGAGGTGCTCCGGATAGACGGCGGCGCCGATGCAGAAGTCAGCGGGCGCATGTGTCGCGGGCGGCGGGCCACCGGCGCGGGGCAGGTAGACGCCACGGTTAAGGTCCCGAATCTGCTCGATTAGCTGGTACGCGTGGTCGTAGGCGCCCCGCCGCGAGCGCCAGCCGGGCTGGCCATCCGGTGGGTCTCCGCGCAGCGCCAGGATGTTGCGGATGCCGAAGTACTGGTGGTCCACCAACTGGTTCTCCACCTCCTCTGGGAGCAGATCACGGCAGGTGAAGTGCGCGACGCAGGGCACATCGAACTGCTCTTTGATCGCCAGGGCGATGGGCAGGCTCCCACCGCGCAGGCTGCCACCGGCGCCCTTAGTCACTGCCAGGAAGCGGGCGCCCGCGTCGATGAGTCGCGCCACTTGGGCCAGCACCGCCGCTTGCTCCGCGCCGTTGCGCGGTGGGATCACTTCGGCAGAGAATGTGAACTGCTCGTGCGCCAATACCTGCGTTAGCGTGCGATCCGGACGGAAGAGGAAGCGCCGCACAGGCGGCCGCGGTCTGCCAGGGACCGGCATCACGGTGGGTGCCGCAGCGGCATAGCGGGCCAACGCGAGCTGCCGGGCTGCACGCGGGGCCGTGGCCAGGTCCAGCTTGGCGTAGACGTTGCGCAGGTGGAACTTGACGGTGCGCGGCTCCACCACCAGCAGCGCGGCAATCGCCGCCACCGGCTCACCCGCCGCACGCAAGGTCAGCACCTGCCGCTCGCGCTCAGTCAAGTCTCGCGGCATGTTCAGTAAGTCCGGGTCTGTCAGAGCAGCAGGGCGTTGCATGGCTGGTGCTTCTGAGCCATCTACGCTACCGCATCCCGTCCCCGGTCGCTACTGCCCTTTGGGCCAGTCTGTGACAGGGGATCACCGTCGACGGTCGCCCACCGGCGATTCCCGAACACGGTCCGCGAGCGGCTCCGCACTAGTCCCTTCATCCTGGGGATGGCGCGGAGACGAACTCGCGCATGATGCGGTAGTAGATCTCCGCGGCCTGCTCCACCTGGCGGAGCTCCACCCACTCGTCGGCAGTGTGCGCCTGAGCGATGTCGCCGGGGCCGAGGACGACGGTGGGGATACCCAGCACGCTGAGGTGCGTGGCGTCGGTACCGTAGGGCACACCGGACGGCGGCGCGGCATCGCCGGTGACGGCAGCACAGGCACGCTGGACCAGCGCTACCAGCGGCTGTTCCGGCGCAGTTTCTAGTCCGCGCTCGGCCAGATACGGCGCCTCGCGCACCACCTTGAGATCGGAGTTGCGGCGCATCAACTCGGCCAGAACGGCGTCCACCTCGGCCAGGATTGCCTCGGGGTCCTCGTGCGGCAGCGAGCGTCGGTCGATCTCGATACTACACATATCCGGCACGATGTTCACGCCGACGCCACCCTGTATGCGGCCGACGGTGAGCGTGGGCGGGGTGAGCAGCGGGTGCGTCTCCAGCGCCAGCCGCGGCTCCAGCCGCTCGCGTAGACCCTCGATCACCTCCACCATGCCGTAGATGGCGTTGACGCCGTTCTCCGGGCGCGAGGTGTGCGCCGCCTTGCCGTGCACCGTGATGCGCCAGCGCACCGCCCCCTTGTGGGCGATCACCGGGCGCAGCAGCGTCGGCTCCCCCACGATGGCGCCAGTGACTCCCTCGCACACTCCGGCCGCGACGGCGTGCGCCACGCCACGCTTGAGGTACTCCTCGTCCGCCGATCCAAGCAGCAGCACCTCGGCGTGGCGCGGCGTGCCGCTGGCCGCCAGGCGGTGGAGCGCCACCAGCGCGGCGGCGAGCGCCCCCTTAGTGTCACAGGCGCCGCGGGCACGCAGGCGGCCATCGACGACGCGGGGTTGGATGGCGTCCTCCATGGGCTCGAGTGGCACCGTGTCCAGGTGCACGTCGAAGAGCAAGCGCGGAGTGGAGGTCGCGCCTTGAGCGGCACCGGACGTGCCGCCAGCATGGGTTGAATCCGCGACTCCGCCAGCTACGATCCGCGGAGTCGTAGGCACACCTGTAGTCGTCGCTGGGAGACGTATAAGCACATTCGGGCGGCCGGGCAGCGCCTCGTCTAGGGTGACGATGGTGCCGGCACGTTCACCCGCGGCGGCGACGGCACGCGCCAGCTCGGCTTCTCCAGGCGCGGCCGAGGACATCGAGGCGTTGGCGCTGTTGATTGCCACCAGCTGGGTCAGTAGCTCGACAACGTTGGGGACTACGTGTGCTCCCGGTTGAGCTGGAGCTGCCGGGATCGCCGAAACTGCCACGAGGGATTGCGGGCTGTGAGGGGCTGGTCGGGTGTTGGTCACGGTAAGACGGTTACTCCGCCACCGTTTTACCGGTTCTCGCCCCAACGTGCGACGCGCTGGGCTGCGTGCCACTCCGGGTCCCCTAGCGACTGACCACCACGGAGCGGAACCCGTTCCAACTACACCCTGGCTGAACGTATGCGCGTATTTCCCGCCCTCTCGATGCGCGTCCGCGGGACGCGCATCTGGCAGGCGTGCGCCGCCGTGGCGATGACGGCGCTATGGGCTACCAGCGCGGCGACGTATCGCGCGGAGCTCGATGGACCGCGTGCGGCGTTCATGGCGGCGCATCTCCTCTCTCTGGCGGCGGCGCTCGTTCTCATTGCGACTGCGTGTAGCGTGGGGCGGTGGCAGCACCGCGCAGCCCGGTGGAGTGCGGCGCTGCTTGCAGCGTGTGTAGCACTGCTGCCACCGGCCGTACACGCGGCGCGCGCCGCTGCCCGTGGAACGCCGGTGACGCAGACGCTTGAATCGCCGCTCCGCTACGGCGCCGTAGTGGCGC
>CADCTC010000114.1 GCA_902805635.1 uncultured Chloroflexota bacterium | reverse complement strand
CTTTCGGAGTGCGCATCTGGCCGGAAAACGTGTCGCCGGTGAGCAGGGCGTGCTGCTCGATGTGCCTGGGTGAGACGTAGATGTCCTCTGGACACGGGATCCAGTGCCGGTCCATGCGCAGGAAGCCGTAGCCCTCGTCCATGATCTCCAGCACGCCTACCCCAAACCGTACGTCTCGTGAGGTGGTCCTGGGAGAAAGGACAGACCCCCGTTGCTCCTCATCCCCGCCGCTAGCGTTGAAAGCCGGCTCTAGTGCGCTCGCGACCATCTGATGCCGACAAGCATACGAGTCGCGGCGTGGTATGGGACTCTCCACCCAGGGTGCCCTGTGCGCCTAGCGTGCCCAGGGGTCAAGCGGAGGCTTCGTCCTCCAGCTTCGACCGCGGCGCCAGGAGCAGCGGCGCCAGGAGCTTGTAGCCTTCGCCCCAAATCGAGACGATGGGTACGCCCAGTCCGGGAATCGCGTTGAGCTTCTCGCGCAGCCGGCGCACGTGCACGTCCACAAGGCGCCCGGCATCGAAGTTCCGGTAGCCCCAAATGTGCATCGCCAGCTCATCGCGATTCAGCACATAATTGGGCCGGGTTGCCAGTGCCTCCAGCAGTCTGAACTCGGTTGGGGTCAAGCGCACACGTACCCCTCGTGCGCTGGCGGTCCGTGTGCCGTGATCGATCGTCAGTCCGGCGATCTGGGACGGCCTGCCGTCCGGAGCCGAGGCCGTCAGTGCCGTTCGGCGCAGCAGCGCCTCGATCCTGGCCTCCAGCACATCGATGTCGAACGGCTTAAGAACGAAGTCGTCGGCGCCGAGACGCAATGCCAGCGTCGGATCATGCCGCCGGTGGGTTGCAGTGCACACGATGATCGGCATGGTGTACCGAGCACGGATCTTGGCGCACAGCACCACGCCATCCACGTCCGGCAGCATCAGGTCAAGCAGTATCAGGTCCGGCAGTGCCTCTGCGGAGTGCAGCAGCGCTTCGGCCTCCGCGCCCGTGCCCACGTGATCTACTGCGTAGCCTGCGTCCATGAGCACGTCACGCAGCAGCTGCGCCGTTGCCGGATCGTCCTCTATGACCAGGATTGCCGCTCCGGCGGCTGACGGCATCATGCTGCTGCGCGCCCCTTGGAGGTCACGCCATCGTGCCCGGCCGCGGCCTGGCTGCCTCCGGGAGCACGCTGCAGCGTGAACCAGAACGACGCGCCACCTTCCGGCGCACGCTCTACTCCGACGCTGCCACCCTGCAGCTCGATCAGCTCCTTCACGATGTGCAGGCCAAGCCCCAGTCCCGCTGCTCTGCCGGCGCCGGCACGGCCACGCGAGTAGCGGTTGAAAATGTGCAGGTGCTCGCCGCTTGCAACACCCGGTCCTGAGTCGGTCACCCGCACCTCCACGTCCTCCTCTCGCGCGCCCACGGAGATCTCGATCACCGAGCCATCGGGGCTGTATGAGCACGCGTTCATCAACAGGTTGATCAGCACCTGCGTGATCTTTCCGCTATCGCCGTGTATCACCACGTCGTCCGCCGGCTCGATCAGGTCAATGCGCTGACCGCGCCGGACGACCAGGGGCTCGATCACCATCACCGCCGCTTCTATGCACTCGACAGCACTGACGGCCCGCAGCAGCAGCGGCATGTCTCCGGTCTCCGCCATCGCGGAGGTAGTGAGGTTCTCCACCATGCTCTCCAGCCAGGTGAGGCTGCGCTGCAGCCGACCAACCAGCTCGCCGATGTCGGCGGGGGACAGCGTCGCGTGATCTGACAAGACCTCTACCGTTGCATGGAGCGCTGCAACGGGGGTACGAATCTCGTGGCAGGCCGTGGCCATAATAGTGGAAGCGTTCGGGTCCGCGACACGAGGCGCGCGAGCCGTTGCCCCGCGCGCCAGGCGCGGCTGCGGGAAGAAAGTAGACGCCGGTGGGGCATATTCAGTAGTCATACGGAAGCTCATTCAGCTGTATGAATACTCGCCGCCAATAGTCATCCGGGCAAGAGGGATTTACCTCTTTAGACAAGTAAAAAACACAGCGACAACGAAACCTACAGACGGTTTAGTAACGCAGCGGTAACAGATCTGTAAAAGTCTGATACTTTCTCACGGGCTGTGAAGAAGTCACGCAATTAGCGCGGTCAAGCTCATAGCGTCCAGGCCCATGCTGAGTAACGCTCGGGGTCAGCAGAGCAGTCCACGCCGGACCGCGATGGCCACCGCTTGCGCTCTATGGGACGCGCCGAGCCGGCGTGTCGCGCGCTCAATGGTGAGGTCCACCGCCCGTGCCGAGCTGGCGAGGGCGCTCGCCATTGCGTCGCGAGACGCGCCATGGGAGAGGAGCCGGAGCGCCTCCCGCTCGCGCTCGCTGAGCGGAGTCCCCGCCGGCTGAGGCCCCCGCGAGTTTCTGACCGTAGTCGCGGGCGGTAGATAGTCGACCAGCGTTCGCTGGATATCGGGTGCTCCTGTCGCGAGATGGTGGAGCGCCGAACGAACAGATTCAAGTTCGGTGGCCGTGTCGTGGATGCCACTCGCGCCGCATGCACCCGCCAGCCACACTAAGGCTCCGTCGCCTGGGTGCACAAGCACGAGCACTCGGGTGTCGGGCTGATGGCGAATCAGTGTCGTACATGCCGCCTCGGCGCTGCCGTCGCGAAGCAGCGGAGACAGTGCGAGCACCGCCAGCGCGGGCCGACGTCTCCTCAAGAGCCCACGGCCTTCTTCAATGCTGCCGGCCGCCCCCAGGAAGCCGAACCGGTCTCCGAGCGCCGCCTCCAGCCCCAACCGCAGCAGCGGCTCTGCGGCGATGACGACGACACCGGGTGGGGCGTGCACAGGGCGACGCAGTGGTGCGCCAACTGGCTCCATCTCTCCGATAGTACGCCGGTGGTGTCCACCAGTCGTGGCGGGAAGGTTGCCTACCCGTGGCGAAACGGGCCCTGCTGCCGGCGCGCGATGCGCACCGCGCGTGTCACGCGGCGTGGGCGCTCCCTGTGAGGGAAGGAAGGGTGTCCGCCGGAGGCCGTTGCGAATCAGGCTGCCGCTCCAGTTCTTCCAGCGCGGCAGGCAGATGCAGCACCATGCGGGTGCCACCATCTGGTGGAGACTCCATCTCCAGGCGGCCGCCATGCGCTTCCACGATCTCGTGGCTAATGAACAGCCCTAGACCAACGCCGCCGTGGCTGCCATCATGTGCCTGCTCATACCGCCGGAAGATACGTTCGCGGTCCGAATCGGATATCCCGGTGCCATAGTCCCGCACGGCGACACGGACTTCACGACTTGCTGCGCTCTCTCCGCCGTTCGCGTCGCCCGCGCCGCTGGCGTCGCCGGGTCGGTAATCGATCTCTACCTCAATCGCGCGGTCCGTTTGATCGAACTTCAGCGCATTTTCCACGAGGTTGACAACCACCTGCTCCAGGCGCGAACGGTCCACGCGAGCCATCACCGGAATGTCTGGTTCACGCACCAGAATTGGCTTTGCGCCGGCGTTCACGCGCAGTGCGGCGACTACGCCGCCGGCCAGGGCGGCCACATCCACCAGCTCCGGGTTCAGTATCAGCTTTCCCGTCTCGATGCGTGACAGATCGAGCAGCTGCGAGATGAGCTCCGCCACCCGGCTTGACTGCCGCTCTATCACCGCCAGCGCGTTGACAATCTTCCGGTCGTCACCCAAAGCCTGTAGCCGTAGGTGGCGCGGCAGCCATTGCGCGTAGCCGCGGAGGCTGGTGACCGGGCTGCGCAGCTCATGCGAGGCGACTGCCAGAAAGTCTGTGCGGAGCCGCACGGCCTCTTCGGCGTCCATCAGCGCCTCCTGGTACTCCCGAGCGCGGCTGCTCAGCTGCTCTACCGACTGATGGAGGACCCGGTTCTGACGCTCCAGAACGCGACACTGGACCACGAGCGTGGCTACCGCCACCAACGAGCCGA
Organism: uncultured Chloroflexota bacterium; assembly: GCA_902805635.1. GTDB lineage: Bacteria > Chloroflexota > UBA11872 > UBA12225 > UBA12225 > CADCTC01. The sequence goes on along the minus strand of CADCTC010000114.1, from coordinate 9,047 downwards.
ACAATGCCAGCGGCAACAGGAGATCGCCCGGCGCACTTGAGAAAGAGCCCGAACGATTCATCACTATGATCCCCGCCCCTACCACTACAGCCACTACTACCAGCGGGATATGCGCCAACCGGGCCATCGATGTGAGCACCATGGTGTCCTCCGTCAGACGACGGTGAAGCAGCTGACCGGCTGTTCCACACGCTCCAGCGCAACTATAGAAGCGTCGCCGCGCCGGTGCTCTGACCTGACCAGAAGTACCGTGCACTGGCGCAGAAGACACAGATGACGGTTTGTAACCGCCACGAGACGGAATACGCGGGCCACCACGTCGCGGCGCGGTGACTCGCGTGCTGTGGCTGCTGTTCGTGACACGAACAACAACCATCCACTACAGCGGAGGCGGACGAGCCTAGCCGATGGCCTGGCCTACACGCTGGCGTCACGCGTGAGGAACGTTTCTATTGCGTCCGCCGAGCGACGCAGGCTGTCTCGCACGTCAGGTGGCAGCGTGCACCCATATCCTTGCTCGGTCCACGCCACCGACAACGCGACCAGTGTCTGGTGCATCAGCGTCTCGGCGTTGCGCACCAGCGATTGATCCTGCCGGTTGAGAGTCAGCATCTGCCGCGGCGCCTGGGCCCGTGCCGCCACAGGCAAGTCAACGGCCGGAGTCTCGCCAGATGACGGCAACGGCGTTACTGGAGGGATGCGCGGTCCGGGCGTCCCTGCCCCCGCCCTATGCGCAACCTCTCCCTGCGCGCGTGCGACGTCTTGGCGCAGTTCGGCCAGGCGCGGCACCTCCTCGATCATGACCGTGTCGCCACGATCAAGCCGTTCCAGGAGCGCGTCGCGCACCTCGGGAAATTCGGACTTCAGTCGCGACATCCGGGCCGCCCCGCCTACCGCAAGCCTACCCGCCTCTACGGCCTCGCGTTCGCGCTGGCTGCGCGCAACTGCCAGGATCTCGGAGACCCAGCTCGCAGACCGTCCGGTCGCACGCGCGATCTTGCGGACGCCCCACCCATACGTCTCCTGGAGCTGCACCACCGAGCGTAAGGCGTCGGCGTCATTGAGGTCGGCGCGCGCCAGGTTCTCGGCCAGGTTGAGGGCGAGCGCATCTTCATCACTCGCGCGCAGCAGCCGCACCGGCACGCGCTCCATGGAGAGGTACTTCGCGGCTGCAAACCGGCGGAACCCCGCGATCAACTCGAACCGCCGCCCGGCGGCGCCGGTCCCGCCGGCACGCCCTTCCGGCCGCGCGTGGAGCTCACGCACCAGGAGCGGCTCGAGTATGCCCTGTTCCTGAATACTATCCGCGAGCTGGAGCAGACGCTCGTCCATGGTTTCCCAAGCGGACCGTGCGTTCCTGCCGGGCAAGAGCGCGTCAAGCGGCGCCAGCAGCGCCGCTTCGTCTGGTTGCAAGCCTGGTTTAGCCGTGCGCTTGAGTCCCTCGGTCGCCATGTGCACCCCCAAAGTGGAGCGGATGTTGCGACAGAGGTTACAAAACCGTCGATTGTTGAATATCCCACGGTAGTCAGCGCGACAGGTCAGCGCCCCACCGGTTCAGGCACGTTTGCCTGCGCGCCGTAGCGTGCAGGCAGACAGCCGCGTCCAGCCGGGCGGCAAGTGCTCTATCAGGCTGCTACCTACGTCGGTAGATCCGCACCGTCGTCCTAGAAATGTGCGGCGCCCATCGCTTCGGTCTCGCTTGCCATATCCGAGACCTCAGTCCCGGCTACTCCACCAGCAGGACGCGGCGACAGTCGGTACCCCACGCCCGGAACACACGTGATGCTGCCGGTGCCGGTCAGGCCGAGCCGGAGCTTTCTGCGCAGGTGCGACACGTGGGTCTTGAGCAGAGAGACACTGCTGCCGTCGTAGCCCCACACGTATTCCACCAGCCGCGCCCCGGCCACAACGCGCCCGGCGTTGACCGCAAGCACGTACAGGAGCCGGAACTCCGTCAGCCGAACCATCCCCTCGCCGAAGGTGACCTCATGCCCGTCGCCGTCCAGCAGGAGGTCTCCAACCTGCAGCTCGCTCTTTGGCTCCGGCGCCCCTGTCTGCACCGCCCGTCGATGTACCGCACGGATGCGCACGGCGAGCTGGCGCGGACTGAATGGCTTGGTGACGTAATCGTCGGCCCCCACGCGGAATCCCTGCACGACGTGCTCGTCACTGGTTAAGCCCGTGAGCAGGATGACGGGTGTCTGGCCACTCGCCCGAATGCGGTGACACACGTCGAGGCCACTCGCTCCCGGCAACCCGACATCCATGACGACGAGCTCCGGCCGGTCCTGGCGCCAGCGCTTGAGCGCCTGCGTGCCATCTGTCGCCGTCACTACATTGAACCCCTCGCGGCGCAGCGCATACGCCGTGACATCGAGCAGCTCTCGGTCGTCGTCTACCAGAAGTATTTTCATGTGCGTTGCCCTTTCGATGTCCTGCACGCCCGCTGTTTCCGTTGTGCCCGCCCCGGCAGCCCGGCCCCCAAGACACGGTAGTGGGGACCAGGGAGTTGTTGCGTTACGCCGCCCATATCTGGCTCGCCGGGGACACAGCCCGAGGCACGGGTAGTGACCGCTCAGAAAGTAACGGGCCGCCGTCCACCGGGAGCACGCGTACCGCTTGGTCCGGCACATCCGAGGTAAGCCGGTAGCCAATTCCGGGCAGCGAGAAGATATCTCCGGCACTTCCCCGTGGCAAGCCGAGCTTCCGACGAATGCGGCAGATGTGGGTCCTCAGCAGGAGTACGTCCGCTCCATCCTGTTTCCACCCGTATTCGAGCAGCCTGGCGCTGTTCACCACGCGCTCCGCGTTCGCCGCTAGCAAGTACAACAGCCGGAACTCTATCGGCGTGAGGTGAGTCGTGGTGTCTCCCCGCCGCACTTCATAGGTATCCACGTCGAGCGTAATGCTGCCCGCTCGGACCTCGCGCTGGGGCTCCGGGTCACCTGGCGTTTCCGGTGTGCGCCAGACGGCCCGTACCCGCATCGCCAGCTGGCGCATGCTGAATGGCTTTGTCACCACATCGTCCGCTCCTGCCTGGTACCCCCGCACAACGTGCTCGTCGTCCGTCCGTTCCGTGAGTAGGATGACTGGAATGCCGGCTAGCTGGCGGAACCGCTGGCAGAGCTCGAAGCCATTCATATCGGGGAGCCGGACGCTCGCCACCAGCACGTGGGGATGGGCGCTGTGCCAGTGCTCCAGCGCCGCGGTGGCCGTGGTCATGGTCAGGACTTTGAACCCGTCCCGGCGAAGCGCATACGCGCAAACGTCCAACGTATCGACATCTTCGTCTACCAGCAAGATCTTCATCCGGCCTGTGCTCCTAGGTTGAGCGTGAGCGCATACCCACTTCGACACCCATGGGCGCCGTGCGTATTCGTGCGGAGTGCCTTTCAAGAGTAAGGTCCCGAACCCGTTGAGGAGCGGGGCAGATGCATCGCCGCGGGCGGGAAATGCATCATGGCGGCAAGACACTTCCCTCGCGGCTGGGCCGGACGGTCAGTCTGCCCATACCGCCGAGCACCCGCGTACACTTGAGCAGTAGTCACTAGAAGCTGCCCGGCGCTCTGCTGGGGGCGTTTCGCACCAGTCGGAAGCGAAAGGCAGGCGTCACATGGAGCTGGTCAGGGTCGCGGCACGGTGCGCTCACCGAGCGGCGCCGGCGGTCCCATTTGGCTGGGTGCTCCCGTGCTCCGTTGCCCGTCACTGGCACACCACTCCTGCCACATCGCGCGGTACGCGGTCTCGAGCGTGCCCGTAAAGCTAAATGCGTCGCAGAGTGGCGACCGCTCGACGCGCCGGCGCAGTGCAGCGCGCAGGCGTGTTAGCCGCCGTGGCGAACGCGCCAGCTTGACTGCCGTCTGCACGTAATCACCGGGCGCGTCTGCCACCAGCGCCTCCAGGCCCACGGCAGAGAGGTGTGTCTGGCCCATGCGACTCACGAACCGGTCGCCCCGCAGCGATACGACCGGCACCCCCATCCAGAGCGCCTCGGCCGTGGTCGTGCCTCCGTTGTATGGGAACGGGTCCAGCGCCACGTCTACGCGCCCATAGGCCGCCAGGTAGTCCGCACGGCTGGAGTGTCCTTCCAGGGTGACGCGCGCTGCGGGCACCCCGTAGCGCCGGAACAATGCGGTGTAGCGCCGCCGCACGGCAGGCAGCGCCAGCGGCGCCGACTTGAGCAGCAGCCGTGCCTCCGGGAGCGCGTTCAGGAGCTGCGACCAGACCGCAGCCACCGCCGGCGTGACCTTGGCCACGTTGTTGAAGCAGCCAAACGTCACCGCCCCACCCGGCGCGCGCAGCGACGGTGGTGGCACTACAGCCACCTCCTCCTGGGGTGGCGTAAAGCACAGATACGGCCCCGGCAGCCGCACGACCCGCTCGACGTAATACTGCTCGTCACCTTCGGGACAAACGTGCCCGTCGGCGATCAGGTAGTCGATTGCTTCAACACCCGTCGTAGCGAAGTACCCTAGCCATGTGGCCTGCACCGGCGCCGGCTTGCGGGCAAATACCTGCAGCCGGTTGCCCGCGGTGTGTCCGGAGAGGTCCACCAGCAGATCGATTCCGTCGCGCCGAATCACGTCGGCTACCACTGCATCGCTCATGCCCCAGATGATCCGCCAATGGTCGGCGTAGCCCCTCAGGCGGTACGTTGTGGCGTCCACCCGCTGCGCGTTGGCGTAGCAGTACACCTCCACCTCCTGCCGGTCGTGTGCGCGCAGCACACCCTCCAGGAAGTAGCCCACCGGGTGGTTGTGCAGGTCGCCCGAAACGTATCCGATCCGCAGACGCCGCCCGCCGTCCGGCGTGTTCGCGTGAGGCTGAACCGTCGCACCGAGCGGCGCAGCGTGGCGCTCTCCCCATCGGCGCGCCTCGGCCAGCGCCGCGGCCCGGTCGCCGCCGGTGTAGTGCGATGAGAACAAGAGACCGCCATGGGCATCCACGAAGTCCGGGTCGAGCGCCAGCGCCCTTCGAAAGCTCGCCGCTGCTCGTGTGGGTTGGCCAACGCTGAGCAGCGCCACGCCCAGCGTCCGGTGCGACGAGGCGTCCTGTGGATCGAGCACCACTGCACGCCGCACGCTCGCCAGCGCCGCTTGCGCATCGCCGGTGTCAATCAGGCAAACCGCGATCCCGACGTGCGTGCGCGCGTCGGCTGGATCGATCTCCAGCGCCCGCCGGTAGCATGGGAGCGCGTCCTGCGGGCGGCCCACTGCCCGCAGCGCCTCTCCAAGGCGGCGCTGATACTTTGCGTCTCCGGGACGGTCCGCCGCGGCCTTGCCCAGCAGCACAGCCGCAATCTTGTGCCGTCCCAGGGCAAGCGCCACACGGCCGAGCAGGTGCAGCGCATCGCTGTCGCCCGGGCGGTCGCGCAGGCGCTGCTGGCACAGCTGTTCGGCAGCGGCCCATTCCCCCGCGCGGAACCGGTCACGCGCCCGTGTGATCGTATCTACTTCACGCGTTGCCATGGTCCCATCCCTTGTCCGGTTGGTTCCGGCACCGCCACCAGTGCTGGAGCGCCCGGAGCAGCCGTAAGTGGTCCGAGCGGCACGGCTGGCAGCGCTGGCAGCGCCGGCAGGTACACGTCCGGGTGCTCACCAAACTGGAGCTCGTGCAGCTCCCGGTACAGCCCCTGCTGCGCCATGAGCTCCGCGTGCGTCCCGGTTTCGACAATCCTGCCGCCGTCGAGCACGAGGATGCGGTCGGCGCTGCGCACCGTCGCCAGCCGGTGAGCGATGACGAATGTGGTGCGCCCGCGCATCAGCCGGGCCATGGCCTGTTGGAGCAGATGCTCCGATCGCGCGTCGAGCGCCGAGGTCGGCTCGTCCAGGATAAGGATCCTGGGATCGCGCAGCAGCGCACGGGCCACCGCGATGCGCTGCTTCTGGCCCTCGGAGAGCTGCACGCCGCGCTGGCCCACTGGAGTGTCCAGGCCCTGCGGGAGTGCTTCGATGAACTCCCAGGCATTCGCCTCGCGCGCCGCGCGCTCCACCGCTTCAGGCGTGCTCCCCTCTTCGCCGAATGCGATGTTCTCTCCCACCGTCGTGGCGAACAAGAAGGTGTCCTGGAATACGATCCCGGTGGCGCGGCGCAGCCCGGCAAGCGTCAGGTCGCGCACATCCACGCCGTCCACTAGGATGCGCCCCTGTCCCGGTTCGTAAAAGCGCGCCAGTAGGCTGGCCAGCGTGCTCTTGCCCGCACCGCTCGGCCCCACCAGCGCCACCACCTCCCCGGCGTGCGCCGTAAACGATACGTCGCGCATCACCGGACGGTCGGGCGTATACGCGAAGCTCACGTGCTCGAAGGTCACGTCGCCGCGCACGGTGGCCGGGCACTCTGCGCCCGCGCGCTCGACCACACGGGGCGTCTCATCCAGGAAGGCGTAGAGCCGGTCAGACGACGCAGCGACCTTTTGCAGGCCACTCACCAGGCCAAACAACTGACCAAGGCTCGTGAACACGTAACTAAAGAGTGTTCGTACCGCGAACAGTGACCCGATGCTGAGGTCACCGCGCATCACGAGCAAGCCCCCATAGCCCAGCACCACCAGGGTCACTGCGAGCGAGAAAACGGTCTGGCCTGTCTGAAACGCCGTGTCCATAGCCGTGAGTCGCATGCGCAAGCGGAGCAGCTCTCCCAGCGACCGCGAGAAGCGCTCTGCCTGGCTATGCTCGCGCCCAAAGGCCACCACCTCGCGCAGCCCCGCCAAGTTTTCCTGCAGGCGCTCCAGGACCTCCGACGCCTTGTCCTGCACCCGGCGCGCAGCCGGCCGCAGTGGCCGCGTGATCACAGCGGCAAGCGCCGCGACTATCGGCGGGCCGATTCCCACCACCAGCGCCAGGCGCCAGTTGATGCCGAACATCAGCGCGGTCGCTGCTACCACCGTCACGGCGCTGCCTATCGCGCTAAATGCTGTCCCGCTCACGAGGCCGGCCACCGCCGGCACGTCATTCACAAACAGCGCCGTGGTCCGCCCACTGTGCTCGCGCTGGGCGAATGCCAGTGAGAGGCGGTCACAGTGCGCCAGCAGGCGCTGGCGCAGCTGAACGGCGACGCGCTCGCCGAGGTAGGTCCGCAGCAGCCCGCCGCCGATCTGCTGCAGAGTCACGGCCAGCCACAGGCCGGCATACAGGGCTACGGCCGGCAGCAGGCGATCCTGCCGGGCCGGCACCACCACCCCATCGATGAGGTGCTTCTCCACCATTGGCAGCGTGAGCGCCAGCAGCGGCCCCAGGAGCGCCAGGACCAGCAGCGGCAGCCACAGCCGCCACAGCGACCGGTGATCGTCGAGTATGCGCAGAAGGGTCCGCATCGTGTGTCTTCCGGTGTGTGCTGCCGGTGCGCTAGTACTCTAGTACGGCGGACGGCATGCGTGAACTTCGTGGGCTACGTGAGCTCGTGCGTGCGCTGCTGTGCATCAACACGCAATGGCAATGGCGGGCACGGGCGCACACAAAAGAGACGCGCCGGCACATCGTCGGGCCGGCACGCCTCTCCTGCTGAGTGTTATGGCACACACGCTCCTATCAGGAAGCGTGCGCGGTGCAAGAATGGCGTGTGCTACGCCACACTTGGCTAGGAGCCGGTCGCGGGCGAGTTGAGGCAGCCGACCCGCGTGCGAGTCTGGCCGTCCTCGAGGAATGTGCCGGTGGGGCACGTGTTGTTCACCACCACGTTTCCCTCGAAGTCCGGCAGCGAGCCACCCTGTCCGAGAGTCAGTGCGTCGAGACGTCCGTACTCCATGAGCGCGGGACGCATATACACCTTCTTCATTGCAATCACCTCCCCCCGAGCAGAGTCTTGGAGAGGCCGGTGGCTCCGCTCCTGCTCACCGGCCAGGGCCATTGGGCATCGCGCCAAGTACGGTGACTTGCACGCTGCCTGTCCGATCCCATACCTAAGTTGTAAGCCGTCGCCGTCGCACGACCGTAGCTAAACGGTTGAGCAACCGTTGTGCCCGCTCCACCACCGGTTATTTGCCGGCGCCTCCCGACATGCTGGCGGCCGCGGCGGCCACGGGGTGGGCGAGTGCAGTCAGCTGGGCGCGAGGTAGTGAGAATGACCGCAGCCACGTCTCCAGCGCCACCAGGCGCATGACGTACAGGTAGTCGGCGCCACGCGCTCCCGCGCGCACCTGGTTCAGCCGCGTCCAGAAGCGTTCCCGGTCTGTGTAACCGCGGCGTGCTACTTCTGGCGAGCCGCCCGGGCCGAACGCCGCTGTGTAGGCCGGCCAGTGCCGGTCCAGCTGCGACTCGAACGCCGCCGCGAAGTGGGTCTGGCCAGTGCGCGTGCGGATGCGCTCGGGGAGGCTGCCGCGCATGGCCCGCCGCAGGAGCTGCTTGGACGCCGCGTAGTTGTCGTCGGTATGTGGGTGTGGGCTGAATTTCTGCTCGGGCGGTACGGAAAACAGGAACTCATGCAGACGCCGGTCCGCGAACGGGCGCCAGATCTCCAGTGGCCACCCCGCCGCCGGTCGGGCAACCTCCGCCGGGTACAGCAGGCGAGCCTCCGCCTCCCGTCCCGGGTTGGCGTAGCGCCGGCCCCGCTCCGCGTCCAGCAGGACCGTCTCGTGCCGCGCATAGAGCTCGCGGCGCAGCGTCTCCGGCATCCACGCCGGCAGCAGGCGATCCCGGTCGCGGCGCGCGCCGCGCAGCGCATGCGCCGCCATCATACTGCGCTGCGCCCACGCCGGCAGCAGTGGCCCCGCCGCGTACAGTACGCCAATCTTCAGCAAAGAGTCGTCGCTAGTACGACGGTAGCTGCGCACACGGTGCCACAAGCGCCGGAGATGCCCCTGCCGCAGCAACGAATCGAAGACCAGCGGCGAGCCACGCACGCAGCTATCGGCGACGTCGCCGGTCAGCAAGACCCGCACCCCCATGGCCGATGCTTCTCGAAAAAGCGCCTCCCGCGGCCCGGAACGCGTGAGCGGTGTTTCCATGAAGCCGGCCGGCTCTAGCGGGTGCTCGTCACTTGTGCCGGCTGAGCCGCTCGCGCCCGGCATCGGCGCCGGTACGTACCGCGCGGCAAATCCATGCTGCGCGACC
>CADCTC010000113.1 GCA_902805635.1 uncultured Chloroflexota bacterium | reverse complement strand
CCCGCCTCGGCCAGGTCCAGCGCCTTACCCTTGGCCAGGTCCGGGACCACGTCCACCATGACGATGTCGGCGTACCCACGCTCGGCCAGGCGCTGCGCGGTCGTCCCGCCCACCATGCCCACGCCGACGATAGTGACTTTCTTACGTGCCATCTTTGTCCTTATTGGTGGTTTCGCCACCTCCATTCGCCCTGAGCTTGTCGAAGGGTGTGGTTCGACAGGCTCACCACGAACGGGGTACCGGAACGGTCGCTTAGTCTTTTCCGATCAGCGACGCGCGGGTGTACTCGCGGACCATGCGCGCGATGTTGGTCAGCTTGATCTGCTTCGGGCAGACCGCCTCGCACTCGCCCTCGTTGGAGCAGCTGCCAAACCCCTCGGCGTCTGCCTGGCGCACCATCGCCTTGGCGCGCACCTGGCGCTCCGGCAGCCCCTGGGGCAGCATGGTCAGGTGCGAGATCTTGGCGCCCACGTACAGGTGCGCCGACGCGTTCTTGCACGCCGCGACGCACGCGCCACACGCGATGCATGCCGCGGCGTCCATGGCGGCATCCTGGTCGGGCTGCGGCACACGCGTCGCATTCGCCTCTGGCGCGCTGCCCGTGTTGGCCGAAATGTAGCCGCCCGCCGCGATGATCCGGTCGAACGCCGAACGGTCCACCACCAGGTCCTTATGGATGGGGAAGGCGCGCGCGCGCCACGGCTCCACGCTGATCTCCTCGCCGTCCCGGAAGCGCCGCATGTGCAGCTGGCAGGTGGCGGTGCCGGTGTCCGGGCCGTGCGCCCGGCCGTTAATCACCAGCCCACACGCGCCGCAGATGCCCTCACGGCAGTCCGAGTCGAACGAGATCGGCTCCTCGCCCCGCTGGATCAGCCCCTCGTTCACGATGTCCAGCATCTCGAGGAACGACGTATCCGACGAGATGCCCTCCGCCCGGTACTTCACCATCTTGCCGGCCACGCTCGGCCCCGGCTGGCGCCACACAAGTAGATCGAAATTCATTTAAACGTAGCTCCGCTGGCTCGGATGGGCATGCTCGAACTCCAGCTGCTCCTTGACCAGGGTAGGCGGTTTGCCGACGCCGTTGAACTGCCACGCCGCGGCGTACGAGAAGTTCGCGTCGTCGCGCAGCGCCTCGCCGTCCGGCGTCTGGCTCTCCTCGCGGAAGTGCCCGCCGCACGATTCGACGCGGTGTAGCGCGTCCAGCGCCAGCAGCTCGCCGAACTCTAAGTAGTCCGCCACGCGCCCGGCGTACTCCAGCGTCTTGTTCAGGTTGTCAGAGGTGCCAGGCACCGACACATCGGACCAGAACTCGGCGCGCAGCTGCGGGATGCGGCTGAGCGCCTTGCGCAGCCCCGCGTCATCGCGTGACATGCCCACGAAGTCCCACATCACGAGCCCCAGCTCACGGTGAATGTCGCGCACCGTGCGCTTGCCCCGCACCGACATGATGCGGTCGATCTGCTCCTGCGCGTTCTGCGCCGCCTGCGTGAACGCCTCCTCGCCGGTGTTCACCGGCGCCAGCTTGGCGCTCGCCAGGTAGTCGGCTACCGTGTACGGCGCCACGAAGTAGCCGTCTGCCAGGCCCTGCATCAGCGCGCTGGCCCCCAGCCGGTTGGCGCCGTGGTCGGAGAAGTTTGCCTCTCCCAGCACGAACAGCCCCGGCACCGTGCTCTGCAGCTGGTAGTCCACCCACAGGCCGCCCATGGTGTAGTGGATGGCCGGGTAGATGCGCATCGGCACGGCGTAGGGGTCCTCGCCCGTGATGCGCTCGTACATCTCGAAGAGGTTGCCGTAGCGCGACTCGATCACGTTCCGCCCCAGGCGGTTGATCGCGTCGGTGAAGTCCAGGTACACCGCCAGGCCGGTGTCGCCCACGCCGCGGCCGTCGTCGCACACCAGCTTGGCGTTGCGCGATGCCACGTCGCGCGGCACCAGGTTGCCGAAGCTGGGGTAGCGCCGCTCTAAGTAGTAGTCGCGCTCGTTCTCCGGGATCGAGGCAGGTGGCCGCTTGTCGCCCTGCTGCTGCGGCACCCAGACGCGCCCGTCATTGCGCAGACTCTCGCTCATTAGGGTGAGCTTGCTCTGGTGCTCGCCACTGACCGGGATGCACGTGGGGTGGATCTGCGTGTAACACGGGTTGGCGAACAGCGCGCCACGCTTGTGGCAGCGCCACGCGGCGGTCACGTTCGAGTTCAGCGCATTGGTGGAGAGGTAGTAGACGTTGCCGTAGCCGCCGGTGCACAGCAGCACCGTGTGCCCCGCGTAGCGCTCGATCTCCCCCGTGAGCAGGTTGCGCACCACGATGCCCCGCGCCGCGCCATCGGCCACCACCAGGTCCAGCATCTCGCGCCGCGGGATGAGCGTCACCGTGCCACGCTCCACCTGGCGCATCAGCGCCTGGTAGGCGCCCAGCAGCAGCTGCTGCCCCGTCTGGCCCCGCGCGTAGAAGGTGCGCTCCAGCTGCGACCCGCCGAACGAGCGCGTGTCCAGCAGTCCGCCGTACTCGCGGGCGAACGGCACGCCCTGCGCGACGCACTGGTCGATGATGTTGACGCTGACCTCGGCGAGGCGGTGCACGTTGTCCTCGCGGGAGCGGAAGTCGCCGCCCTTGACCGTGTCGTAGAACAGCCGGTGCACGCTGTCGCCGTCGTTGCGGTAGTTCTTCGCGGCGTTGATGCCGCCCTGCGCGGCGACGCTGTGCGCCCGGCGCGGGCTGTCCTGGTACCAGAACGACTTGACCTTGTAGCCCTGCTCGCCCAGCGAGGCGGCGGCCGAGCCGCCGGCCAGGCCGGTGCCGACGACGATGACGCTGAGCTTTCGGCGGTTGGCCGGGTTGACCAGGCGGGCGCGGAAGCGACGGGTGCTCCAGCGCTCGCCGATGGGGACGTCGGCCGGGGCCTTGGTGTCGGCGATGGGATCGCCTTCG
>CADCTC010000112.1 GCA_902805635.1 uncultured Chloroflexota bacterium | reverse complement strand
CTCCACCGCCTCTACCCACTACTTCCCGAGTGACAGGCTACTAGAGGTCGAGCTGCCTCGCTCAGGCCAACTCTGGGCGCGGGCGCGAAACTCACCTGCAAGACTGACTTGCCTGCCCGTTCTATCTCTACGGGAGGACCTCACATAGAGCACCCGTACCGTGGGGCCCGTCTACCGGTAGCGTGAGAATTGTAAGAGAACCTGTGCAAAACTGCGGCAAACTGCGCCATCGCTGCGAACTCCGGCACGCTCCTCGGACCACTGTACAGCCAAGTGCCGGTGATGGACCGCGTGCCGGAGACTTAATGCACATTTAACTCCATGCAAAGGCGCCGTTAGGGAGCAACTGGCATTGTTTGGGAGCGGAGTATAAGAACAGCATGAAGATCGGCTCGATGAAGACAGGTCAGTACGCGACACTGGCGGCGGTGCTGGCGGTGACGACGGTGGGCGGCTACTTCGGCTACGAGCGCGTGGCGCCGAAGCCGGCGGCGGCGGCGCGCGTGGTGACGGCCGACGTGGCGCGCGGCTCCATCGCCTCGGCGGTGAGCGCGACCGGCAGTGTGGCGACGTCCATGCAGTCTAAGCTGACCTTTAAGAGCGGCGGCCGGCTGGCGCAGCTGCTGGTTGCCATCGGCGACCAGGTGGCCGAAGGGCAACCGTTGGCGCGCATCGACGACAGTGACCTTCAGGTTGCCTTGATCCAGGCGCAGGCCAACCTCCGGAGTGCTGAAGCGAAGTTGGAGACTACCCGGGCCGGCGCGAAGCCGGAGGAGGTCGCGGCGGCGCAGGCGCAGCTGGACGCGGCGCGCTCCAAGCTGGAGCAGGCGCGCGGCGGCGCCCAGGGACCGGACCTGGCAGCGGCGCAAAGCCAGCTGGAGCACGCCCGGATCAAGCTGAACCAGGTGCTGGCTGGCGGCCGGTCGGAAGACGTCGCGGCGGGGCAGGCGCAGCTAGAGGCGGCGCAGGCAAAGCTAGCTGCACTGCTCAACCCGCGCCTGGAAGACCTGGTGGCGGCGCAGAGCCAGCTGGAGACCGCGAACGCCAAGCTACTCGCGCTGCAGACGCCCCGGCCAGAGGACGTGCGCAGCGCCGAGGCGCAGCTCACGTCTGCGCGCGCCAAGCTCGCCCAGCTGCTTAGCCCGCGCGCGGACGAGGTCCGCAGCGCCGAGGCGCAACTGGCGTCGGCGCGCGCCAAGCTAACTCAGCTGCTCAATCCCCGCCAGGAGGACCTGGCAGCGGCGCAGAACCAGCTCGACCAGGCCAGGACCAAGCTGGGCCAGCTTATCGACCAGCCCCGCACCGCCAAGCCCGAGGACATCGCCAACGCCGAGCTGCAAGTGAGGAATGCGCAGGTTGGATTGGAGAAGGCGCTTGCCGACGCCGGCAACGTCGGCAAGACCGGCGGGCCCAGCACACAGGCCGCGGCCGACACTGCTGTGAAGCAGGCGCAGATCTCGTTGGAGACGGCGCAGAACAACCTGACCAAGCTGCGCAGCCAGGGACCAACCGAGTTCGAGGTGCGTCTGGCGCAGCAGTCAGTCGAAGCCGCGCAGGCAAACCTCGACAAGCTGCGCGGCCCGGCGCCCGCCGACGTGCAGGCGGCGCAGAGCGGCGTCGAGCAGGCGCTGGCCAGCGTGAGCAAGCTGACCAGCCCTTCGCCAGCCGACGTACAGGCGGCGCAAAGCGGCATCGAGCAGGCGCAGGCGAGCCTGGACAAGCTGACCACGCCATCGGCGTCCGAGCTGGTGGCGGCGCAGGCAGCCGTCGAGCAGGCGCGAGCCAACCTGGACAAGCTGCGAAGCCCCTCCGCCGCGGATCTGGCGTCGGCACAGCAGGCGGTTACCCAGGCGCAATCCAGCCTGGACAAGCTGCACTCGCCGACAGACTACGACGTGCAGCTCGCGCAGCAGGCCGTCGTGCAGGCACAGGTCAACATTGACAAGCTGTTCAACTCGACCAGCTACGACGTGCAGGCGGCGCAATACGCCCTGGCACAGCAGCAGGCAAACTTCGACCTGAAGCGCTCCGGAGCCACCGCCCAGGACATCCTGGTGGCGGCGGCATCGGTCGAGCAGGCGCAGGCGCAGCTGCGCCAGGCTGAGACTAACCTGGCCAGCGCGACGCTTACGGCCCCGTTCGCAGGCCAGGTCTCGGCCACCACGGGCAACCTTGGCGAGCAGGTCGGTGCGAGCGCCCCGGTGGTCACGCTGGTGGATACCCGACAGGTGCGCGTGGACGTAGTTGTGGACGAGACCGACGTAGCCAAGATCCAGCCCGGCCAGACGGTCACCCTGACTCTGGAGGCCCTGCAAGGGCAGCGCATCCCCGCGCGCGTGCTGGTTGTGGCGCCAGTAGGCACTGTAACCCAGGGCGTGGTGAACTATTCGGTGCAGCTGGAAGTGGACCAGGCCCAGGCGCGTGGCATGCGTGCCGGCATGACCGCCACGGCGCAGATCATCACGGCGTCCAAGGACGATGCCGTCGTCGTGCCCAACCGCGCCGTGCGCAGCCAGGGCCGCAACCGAATCGTGGAAGTGCTGGAGGCGGACGGCAAGACCGTGACGCGCCAGGTGCAGGTCGGGATGGCGAATGACCAACTGACCGAAGTCGTCAGCGGTCTCCAGCCTGGCGACAAGGTGGTCATCCCTGGCACGACGACGGCGCAGCCGCGCGTCGGCGCAGCCGGCGGCGGCTTCGGCGGTGGCGCCGGTGGCGTGCCGGCCGGGCCACCAGGCGGGGTGGTGGTGCGTCGATGACCACCCTGATCTCATCCGTTCCCGCAGCCGCGACGGGCCACATCAGGGCTGTCGCCGAGTCGGTGATGCTGCCCAAGGCCGCGGACACGGCGGACACCATCATGCGGGTTGAAGGTCTGACGAAGACCTACACCATGGGGGACGTGACGGTCCGCGCGCTGGCGGGGGTGTCCTTCGAAGTAAAGCGGGGGGAGCTTATGTCGATTATGGGCCCATCCGGGTCGGGCAAGAGCACGTTGATGAACGTGCTCGGCTGCCTGGACCAGCCCACCGACGGCACCTACTGGCTGGACGGTGTTGAGACGAGCAAGCTCTCCGACGACGAGCTCGCAGACGTACGCAACCGCAAGATCGGATTCGTCTTCCAGCAATTCAACCTGCTGCCGCGCACCAGCGCGGTGCAGCAGGTTGAACTGCCGCTGCTGTACGCCGGCGTGCGCAACCGGCGTGAGCGCGCCATGGAGGCGCTGCGTGCCGTCGGCCTCGGCGAACGGTCGCACCACCGCCCGACCGAGCTGTCCGGCGGGCAGCAGCAGCGCGTGGCCATCGCCCGCGCGTTGGTCAACGACCCGGCGATCATCCTGGCCGACGAGCCGACCGGGGCGCTGGACACGCGCACCTCAGAGGAGGTGATGGCCATCTTCCAGCGGCTCAATCGCGAGCGCGGCATCACGGTCATCTTCGTGACTCACGAGCCGGAGATCGCGCAGCACACACGGCGCGTGGTGCACATCCGCGACGGCAAGATCAGCCAGGACGAGCTCGTACCCGTGGAGCAGTTCCGCGAGGCGCGGCCCGTCCATGACGCGGCGATCGCGGCGTGAGCAATAGCTGAAGAGGAACGATGCGGTGAACCTTACTGAAAGCGTGCGTGTTGCGCTGCGCGCGCTCGGAGCCAATAAGCTGCGCGCCGTGTTGACTATGCTCGGCGTGATTATCGGCGTGGGCGCGGTCATCTCGCTCATGTCAATCGGCACCGGCGTGCAGGTGCAGGTGACCGACCAGATCAAGAGCATGGGCAGCAACTTGCTGTTCGTGACGCCCGGTGCGCAGAGCCAGGGCGGCGTGCGCACCCAGGCTGGATCGGCGCCGACGCTCACGGCGGAAGACGCGGATGCCATCATCGATTCGGGCCGCGTGCCGGGTGTGGTGGCGGTGGCGCCCGAATCACAGAACGGCGGCCAAATCGTTGCTAACGGGCAGAACGCGTTCTCGCGCATCACCGGCGTGACTCCCGACTACGAGTCGGTTCGCAACTTCAAGGTGGCTGATGGCGAGTTCTTCAGCCGCGAGCAATTGGAGGCACGCTCGCTGGTGGCGGTGCTCGGCGCGACGACCGCCCTGAACCTGTTCGGTGAGGGCGACCCGCTGGGGCAGACGATGCGGGTGAATCAGGTGAACTTGCGCGTGATAGGCGTGTTGGAATCCAAGGGCTCCGGCGCTATGGGCAACCAGGACGACGTGGTATTGGTGCCCCTCACGACCATGCAGGCGCGGCTCAACCGCAACCGCACTGCGCGCGGCGGGCAAACCGTCTCCACCATCTACGTGCAGCTCGCCGACGAGAGCAAGGAGACTTCTGAGACCGCAGTGCAGGCTATCGGCGACCTGCTCCGCGAACGGCACCGCGTGGCGCAGGACGACTTCACCGTGCGCAGCCAGCAAGACTTGCTGGCCAGCCTGAGCCAGATCACAGGCATGATGACGCTGTTCCTGGGTTCGGTGGCAGGGATCTCGCTGCTGGTAGGCGGCATCGGGATCATGAACATTATGCTGGTGAGCGTGACCGAGCGCACGCGCGAGATCGGTATCCGCAAGGCCATCGGCGCTAAGCGGCGCGACATCCTGATCCAGTTCCTGATCGAGGCAACGGTGGTGAGCGTGCTGGGTGGCGCCATAGGCATCCTGATCGGCGGGGGTGGGTCGAAGTTGCTCGACGGCCTGCCGCTCGGCCCGACTCCCCTCAAGACCGTCGTTTCGCCAGACGCCGTGATCCTGGCGTTCACCGTGTCGGCGTTGATCGGCCTGTTCTTTGGGGTCTACCCGGCAGTGAAGGCCTCCCGCCTGAATCCAATCGAGGCGCTGAGGTACGAATAAATTATGTTCCGCAATTTGCTCCTAATCGTCGCGATCTTCGGCCTGGGTTGGGGCGCATCGTTTGGCGCCGGCACGGCCTACGGCCGGCGCACCACTGCCACAACCGCGGCCGCGCAGGCTGCCACCATCCCACTCGGCCAGGGACAGGCAGCGGCCGGGGGCGCCCAGGGAGGGCAGGCTGGACCGGGTGGCGCGGGTGGCACGGGGGGCGGAGGCTTCGCCGGCGGTGCCGGCGGCAGAGCCGGCGTGGTCGAGCGCGTCGAAGGCCAGACGCTCACCCTTCGCGCCGCGAACAACCAGCCGGTGCGCGTCACGCTGACCGATCAGACTCAGGTGCTCAAGACCGTTGAGGGTACGGCGGGAGACCTTACTGCCGGCGCAACGGTGACGGTGCAGCCCCAGGGGCAGCCGGGCGCCGATGGCGCAATCTCCGCGTCGGCAATCACCGTGCTGCCGGCGAATGCCGGCGCGCGACAGGGTGGCGCAGGTGGCGCAGGCGGCGCAGGCGGCGCAGCCGGCCAGCGCCAGGCAGGTCAGGGTCAAGGCGCGCCGCGAGCGGGAGGATAACTCCGGCGGCGTGTCGGGCCAGTTACGTCCGGTTACGTGGGGACAGATCCTCAGGCTGAGCTTGAGCGACGCCCCTGCGGGGCTCCCGGCGCTGCACACGACCGGCACAGGTCGCGGCACGGCTGTTGCCGGCCCATACCTGTAGTGGACTTGGAGATTGACGGGCGCCTCGCAGATCTGACATTCGACGAGGAGCGCCAGGCGGCGCTGGAGGTGGTGCGGGCCGCAGCCAGCGGATGCCTCGACTGCCCGCTTGGAGCGATTGGCACCCAGACGGTATTCGGCGCCGGCCCGGTGACGGCGCGGCTGATGTTCATTGGCGAGGCGCCGGGCGGTCAAGAAGATAAGGCGGGGCGGCCGTTTATCGGGCCGGCGGGAAAGCTATTCGACGAGGCGCTCGAAGCCGCGGGGATCGACCGCAGTGCCGTGTACGTGACGAACACGGTGAAACACCGGCCATGGATCGCGGGCCCGACCGGCCGCCAGAAGAACCGGGCCCCAAAGCAGAGCGAGATCAACGCGTGCCGCCAGTGGCTCCTGCGCGAGCTGGCGCTGGTACAGCCCTCAGTGGTAGCGTGCCTTGGCGCCAAGGCGGCGCAGGCGGTGCTCGGCAAGGCGTTCCGGCTGACCGACCAGCGCGGCACATGGGTGCAATCCGAAGCAGCGCCGCACGTGCTGGCAACGCTGCACCCCTCCTACGTGCTCATCCAGCCTGAAGAAAGTCGCGAGCGCGTGCGCAACCTTTTCTTCGATGACATCCGGATTGCGGGGGACCGCTACCGGCACCTAGGTGAGGTCGAGGCGGCAGCAGCAGTGCTGTAGACCCGCATCCGGACCGGACCGGCGGCCGTATATCGTGGGGTACATACTTCCTCAGCGCCGCCTGACCGCCTGGCGAAGAAACCACTTCCACGGGAGTTTTATGTCGACACAACCGTCCCCTCTGCTCGCTGCGCGGGCAGCCTTCTGCGCAATGGCGTTATTTCTGGTCCTCGTGGGAGCGGCGGGCGCGCAGGGCACCCCCGGCCCAATCGAGATGGGCGAGCGCGGCGCTGAGTTCTACTTCGAGCCCAAGCAGCTGACAGTGCCGGCCGGGCAGGTCACGCTAGCCTTCAAGAACGTTGGCGAGCGGCGCCACAACTGGGTAGCTCAACTTCCGGAGGGGCCGCAGCGCACGCCCGACGTCGACGGCGGGCGAGACCATACCCAGACGTTCACGTTCGCGCAGCCCGGCACGTACGAGGTGATCTGCGACCTACCGACTCACCTGCAGCGCGGCATGCGCATGACGCTGACAGTGTCACCGGCGGCACCACCGGCGAGCGGCGCCGCGACAGGGGCGACGAGCGGCGCGGCTCAGGCTCAAGCGACGGTGGGCGGAGCCGGCTCTGGGCAGGCCGGAACAGGCTCAAGCAGCGGCGCGACCTCTACCGGCGCGCAGGGCGCAACCACGACCTCTCAGTCGGGCAGCACGACAGCATCGGTGTCGGCGGCGGGCACGCCATACCTCATCTCGCTGATGATCCACATCCCGGCGGCGATAGCCTGGCTGGGAATCGTGCTGTATGACGCGATCGTCGTAGCGGTGCCGTTCCTGACCCCAGCGCAGCGTGGATCGCTGTTATACGGTCCGCGCTGGCTCATGCTGGCGACCATCCCCCTGTTTGCCCTCACGGGCATCTACCAGACGATCTTCAATCCCTTCGGCACGATCACTAGCTACGAGGATCTGTCCCACCTCCGAGCGGAGACTGCTTACGGGTTCGCGCTGTTCTTGAAACACGGGTTCGTCTTCGCCAGCATGGCGTTGACTCTCGCGCTCACTTACTATTTCGCGCCGCGCTTGGTGGCGTTCGCGGACGACATCCGACCGGAGGCAACTTCTCCTTCACGCATGCCGGGGCTACTGGCCTGGGCTAACGTGCTGGCATGCGTCGCGCTGCTGGCGTGCGTCGCAGTGATGGTCTTCCAGCTGCACTAATAGCCGCGCTGGAGGTCGATCTGGTTCTGGAGCGGCCGGCCGTCGATGAAGGCGCGCAGGTTGTGCATGAAGATGTCGGTGATGCGGCGCGAGTTGTAGGGGCTGTGGCCACTGGTGTGCATGGACAGGATGACCTCCTCCATGTCCCAGAGTGGGTCGTCATCGGCCGGGGTGTCAGACGGGGCGACGCAGTCGAGCCCCGCACCCGCGATCCAGCGCTCGCGCAGTGCGAGGCGCAGTGCGTCGCCGTCAATGGACGCGCCACGCCCCACGTTGTAGACGTACGCGCCTGGCTGCATCTGTCGCAGCTCGGCCTCACCGAGTATCGCGGTTGTCTCATCGGTTAGCGGCAGACACAGCGCCACGTGGTCGGCGCGCGGCAGCAAGTCCGGCAAGCGATCTGGCGTGTGGACTTCCTCGCAGCCGGGAGCGGCGCTGCCCGAGCGCCGCACGCCAAGCACATGCATTCCCAGCGCGGCAGCCTTGACCGCCAGCGTGCCGCCGATATCACCCAATCCAAGGACGAGCAGCGTCTGGCCGTCTAGCTCCCACTTCTGTTGCTGTACCTGGCGGCCAATCTTGGCGCGTTGCCGCTGGCCGCGGATCATCAAGTGCATGCGCGTAGCGAAGCACAGCATCATGGTGAGGATGTTCTCGGCCATGGGGATGCCGTGCGCGCCGCGCGCATTGGTGAGCAGCACACCACGGGGAGCTGCCACGTCTCGGATCCCGGCACGCAGCAACCCGTCCACCCCCGCGGTCCCAGCTTGCACCCAGCGCAAACGGCCCGCTGCCTGCAGCACCTCTCGCGTTACGCCCTTGCCGAAGATCACGTCGGCACCCGGCGCGGCGGCGATAAGCGCATCACGACTCTCGGCGAACGTGAACGATATGTCAGGAAACGCCCCTGTCAGCCGGGAGCGGTCCTCCGGCTCGACGTTATCGCCCTGGATCAATACGCTGAGTAGGGCTGTCATCTGGCGGACCTCACGGGCGTGAAGGTAGCATCTTGCATTCTCTGGCGGACCTGAGGTCCCCGAGGGTGCAGTGCTCCATTCACCAGGGACGAGGCGAGACAATGGCGAGTGATTCGGGAGAAACCGGCCGGCGCGTGACGGTGACAGGGCGGCCGCACGAGCACGCCGAGGCGCACCGGCTGCTGGTGGAAGCGCGTGACCTCGTGACAGTGGCGCTGGACGCCGCGCGGGGTGGACAGGACGCGCAGCGCGCCTCCGACCTTGTGGGCCGTTCGAGCGATCGGATCGGCCAGGCGCTCTACCACATGCGCCACCTGTTGCGGCAGTAGGCCGGGCGGCGCTACCAGGCAACGCGGAGCGGCGCGATCTGGTCCGCTCCGGGCGCGGACCCGGCGATCACGCGGGGTGGCCGCCCGGTCGCGCGTTCGTATTCCTGAAAGACGGTCTCCAGCGCAGCCTGGGCACGCGGCGCGGGTGCCCCGTGCCGGCCGGCTTCAAGCAGGACGGCAACCGTGCCGCCCGAGCCACCGCCGGTGATCTTCGCCCCTAGCAGGCCGCTCTCAGGCCCGGCAGCGCGCACGAGCGACACGATCAGGTCGGTCTCATGACTGCCGAGACCGCAGTTGCGGCTGTAGCTGCGGTGCGAGCCGAACATCAGGCGGCCGGCAGAAAGCATGGCGCGGCGCGCCACGGAAGCGTCGCCGGCAGCGGCAGCTGCCGAGGCGCTTGCAAGAGCAGCGGTGAAGTGTCCCACGCGGTCGTGCTCGTAAATGGGATGTTCGGTAGCGCCTCGCACGGGATACTTGCCTTCCGGCTCAACCGTCGTCGCCGCGTCGCCGGTCATCTCCCAGCGCTCAACGAACTCACGGCCTGAGAGGCGCACTGGGAGCGAGGGCCGGAAGTCGCGCCGGAATTGCGCTGGTGTGACATCGGCCAGGTACTCCACACGTGCCGGGTTGCCACCGGACTTTCGTAGCGCGTCCTGGATGATGCGCCGCCCCATGAAGGCAGCGCAGCGAACGCGCGAGTAGCGGGCGCCGCCGACGGCGTGCTTGACTCCGGAGTCCAGGCCGATGAAGCCGTATCCATCAGGCGGGGCATGCCAGCCGAGCACCTCATGAGGCTGGCAGCGCAGGGCCAGCAGCGCGCCGGCGCGTCCAAGCGTACAGGTCACCTGGTCCATGATGCCGCACGGGGCGCCCACGACCTGGTTCTCCACCACCTGGCACAGACTCGCCAGGCGCATGCCGGACGTCGGGAGCGAGTATGCCGCCGCGATGGCACGCGTGGTGGCCACCTCGATTGATGCCGACGAAGCGACACCCGCGCCGAGCGGCACTGCGCTGCGGATCAGCACGTCCGCCCCCCCTGTGAACGACTCGACTTCGTCTTCAGCCAGGAGCACGTAGAACACGCCGAGCAAGTAGGCGGCCCAGCGGTTCTCCTCAGAGAACAGCGACCGTACCTCCGCGTAACTCTTGAGCGATGCGCGGTCACGCGCCGGGCCACGGTAGAAGTCACCGAGGGAGAGCGCGTGCTCGGTGTGAGGCAAGCGGCTGACCTGGTTGCCGGTGGTACGCACACGCAGGCGTTCGTCTAAACGGCGCTGGAGGGCAACCACGGCGAGGTCGCCAATCGTTGCTTCCAGTACGGTGGCTCCCGAGTAGTCCGCGATGCCACCCATCACGTCGAGCCGGCCAGGGGCGGCCGCAATAATGGTGTCTGTTCCGGAGCGCAGCCAGCCGGCAGAGTCCCGGCGCAGCTGCGCGAGCGTCCCTTCGATCACGGCTGCGACTATAGCCGGCCGCGCGGTGGCTGGAGCGCGCTGCGTAAGGAGTGGCGACTGGGCGGTGTAGCAGGTGCGAAGGGCGTGCAGGTGCGGTCGGAGCAGGAGCAGCAGAGCGACGCCGTGCTGGTGGCCGCGTGCCGGCGCGGCGAGGCCGCGGCGCTCGGGGCGCTGGTGGAGCGCTACCAGCGTGACCTCTTTGGCGCCGCGCTGCGCCTCTGCCATGACCGCGACACGGCGCTGGAGCTGACGAATTCAGCGTTTTTCAAGGCTTACCAACACATGGAGAGTTATGACGACTCTCGGCCTCTGCGCCCGTGGCTGCTGCGGATCGCGTCTAACGAGACCCTCAATTGGCTGCGCAGCCGCAAGCGTGAGCGCGAGCACGTGCTGGACGGCGAGGCGAGCGCGGTGGTGTTCGAGCAGACTTCGGGCGGGGAAGAGCCCGAAATCTCGGCGCTGCGCCTGGAGCAGCGAGGGTTGGTGCGCGCCGCGCTGGCACAGCTGCCGGAGCACTACCGGCTGGTGCTGACCCTGCGCTTCTTCAACGACCTGTCATACGGGGAGATCGCCGAAATCACTCGCCAGGATGCGAACACGGTTGGCGTGCAGCTGCTGCGCGCGCGCAACCTGCTCAAGACGGCCATCACACAGCTTGACGGCGGCACAGCGACGCATCCCACAACATCCAAGCCGGCTGCCGCACCTGCGCGGGCCGAGAAGAGCTCAAAGCCATGAAAGACAACGGTGTGCAGCGCTCGGACGACCTGGAGGAAACGCTGCTGAGAGACGCCTTCCGTCTCGACGACGGTGATCTGGCGTTCCTGCAGTGGGCGGGTTTGCCCGCGCAGCTCACTGCACGCGTGGCACTTGCGCAGCAGACAGCGCCGGCAGCCGGGCAGGTGGCAAGCCTGTGGTGGCTCCTGGCCGGGTGTGCGGCCGCCTACGCGGGCTGGCTGCTGGCACTGCCGCCGGTGTGGGAGTGGTTCGAGCTTGCGCGTCGCGCAGGCGCTACGACCTACCTGGCCTCACAGGCCGCCACGCTGGCGCTACGCGCAGTCGACGGCTTCGCCCGGATTGTCGAGGCGACAAGCTACGTGCCGGGTTTTGGCGCGCCGCTGGTCTCGCTCTCTCTTCTTGCTGTGTTGGCGTGGATCACCTTGGCAGTGCTGCCACTCCTGACGAGAGCGCCGGGCGCGCGCCAGGCGGCGTAAGACCGGTGCGGCGGCGCGTGTACTGGCTCCCTGAAGGACACACTGGCATGACATTCACGATGAACCAGGCGGATACCGGGCCCGCGTGGCGCCCGGCACGGGCAGTCACGATTCTGGCCGCGGGTGCGGTGGCGGCGGTCCTGCTGTGCTGGCCGGCGGCGCCCGCGTACGCGCTTGATCGGCGCTCAGGCGACGCAGTCGGGGTAGCAGCGGGGCAGGTAGTGGACGACGACGTGGCGGCCACCGGGCGGCTGGTGCGGATCGACGGCACGGTGCGGGGTGACGTATATGCGTTCGGGGAGCAGGTGGCGGTGACCGGCATCATCGAGGGCGACCTGATTGCGGTGGCGCGTGAGGTGCTCATCGATGGACAGGTGCAGGGAGACGTGCGTGCCGCCGGCGCAACGGTGCAAGTGAATGGTCGGGTGGATCGCAACGTGACGGGCGCAGGACAGCGGCTGCAACTGGGCAACGGCGGCCGCGTAGGCGGCAGCTGGATGGGGGCAGGCGAGACCATTTCGTTGGCGGGTGACGTCGGCGGTTCCGTTGCTGGCGCTGGCGAAAGCGTGCTGCTGCAGGGAGACATCCGGCGCGGCGCGGAGTTCGCCGTAGGCTCGCTCACGCTGGGGCCCAACGCGCGTATTGGAAGGGGCCTGACCTACTGGGCCGAGCGGCCGCAGGACGTGCCGGCGCAAGCGGTGGCCGGCGCGGTGCAGTTCCATCAGATGGACCGCCGCCACGAGCGTGTTTCGCGCCATGACCACGGCCGGTTCTTCGGCGCGCTGTCAGGCTTCTTTAGCCTCACCTGGCTCGCAGGCAGCGCGCTGGTTGGACTTGCGCTGCTGCGTACCTGTCCCCGTTTCGTGGCGCGCTTCCTGAATGCGCTGGAGCGCCAGCCGGTATCCAGCTTTGTCGTCGGTACGGTC
Organism: uncultured Chloroflexota bacterium; assembly: GCA_902805635.1. Classification (GTDB taxonomy): domain Bacteria; phylum Chloroflexota; class UBA11872; order UBA12225; family UBA12225; genus CADCTC01. The sequence goes on along the minus strand of CADCTC010000112.1, from coordinate 791 downwards.
GGACTGGTGGCGACGGTACCCCTTGTGGTGCTGCTGGCGGTAACCATTGTCGGCCTACCGGCGGCAGCAGTGCTGGCCGGTGGTTACGCGGCGGGGCTCTACGTTGGCTGGCTGCTCCTGGCTGTGGCGCTCGGCAGCATCCTGGTGGGGATAGTTCGTCGCTACGGCACACGGCATATGGCCTGGGCCTTCCTGCTCGGCCTCGTGGTGCTGCACGTGGGCAGCCGCATACCGTTTCTGGGTGTGCTGGTGACCTTCGCCGCCCTGGCGTTCGGGTTCGGCACGCTGCTGGTGGCGCTGTATCGCACCTGGCGGCGCGCCGAGCTGGGCCCTGAGCCGCCTGCGTATCTCGGCGGCGTCGGGAGCGTGGGGGCATAACAGGCGTCCAGGCAGCCCGCGGGAGAGGCCAGCCCAGTACCACCGTATCGGGCCAATTTTCCTAGCTGCGGCCGGCGCGGAACTCTGGCATCGGATGATTCGTTGAGCAGTTCGGTGGCCGGTGGACGGCCGCCGGCGAGATCTGCCAGGCAGCCTTCCAAGTACCCAGCCTTGGCTGCGGCCGCTCGGCGCCAACGAAGTCGTAGAGGAGTCCGTTCTTTGTCATCCGTGTCACGCCCCCGCCAGACGCCGGCCACCACGTCGGTCTTCGCACATGCCCGCCCACGTCGGGCTTTCTTCAAGGGCCTGGGCGCCGCCGCCGGCGCCCTCGCGCCGCTCAGCAGCTTCAGCCTCGCCCACGGCCAGGTCGCAGAGCCGGCCGTGCCATCGGCCGAGGCTGCGCCGGCAGACAA
>CADCTC010000111.1 GCA_902805635.1 uncultured Chloroflexota bacterium | reverse complement strand
GATCGCAACCCACCGAAACGCTGTCATCGCGTGCCCTCTCCTCACCATGATAGAGGGCCGCGCCTCCGCTGCCGGCCTGGTGCAGAGAGACGCCCGCGGCCAGCGCGCCCAGTGAGCCCAGCCTGAGCAGCACGCTCCTCACCGCGCCAAGAAGGTCCCCGTGCACCCGGGCGCGGTGGCCTCGCGCAGCTGGGTCTCGAGCGTCGCCTGACCGTTGCCGCTTACGCTACAGAGGCGCTCACAGCTAGGATGGGCACGTGCCCACAACGGTAACCATCCCTCACGCCATCGCGCTCGCCGCCGAAACCTACGAGGCACTCGCGCCGGGGCTGTCAGACAGCCGCAACCGGCTCTGGGAAGCCTACGAGGTAGCGCGAGACACCCACGACCCAGCGGTCGTCGATGCCATCGGAGACCTGATCGCGCGGACCCTCCTCCTGCGCGTGTCGCTGGAGTCGCTCGCCGCGGACGCCAGAGCTGCGGGCCTGCTCATCCAAGTGGGCTGCTGACTGCTTCTACTGTGCGTACAGCCCCGAGTGGGGCGCAGACCTTGCTGATCGGTGGCACCCACTGGGCCACACGCTCGTCGGCGCCGTGCCTCTGGCGGCCCTCTACCGGTGGGCGGTGCGCCGGTGGCGCCCGGATGTGGCGCGGCGGCGCTGAAGGACGGCGATAATCAGGCGAAAACCACTGGAGCCGTGAGCCGCGGCGGCACAGGCGCTGGTTGACCGGCCGCCCGAGGCGCCGCTGCCGCTGCCGCTGGCGCTGGCCCTGGGCCTGGACAGCGTGGGATCCTACACCTGGTTCCATCACTTTGCGTCCAGCGGCACCGATGGCGCCGGTGACGCCGGTGACACTAGTGCTGCGGACGACGGGTTCCCGCGGACGCGCTACGCCGTGGCGTCGGACGCATACGGCGCGTCGTGCGAGCGCTCCGCGGCCTTCCCGCTGGACTACCACCCCAACGCGACGATGGGCTGGGACCCCAGCCCGCGCACCGTGCCGGGGGAGGCCTACGAGTCGCGCGGCTACCCGTGGACCGCGATCCTGGAGGAGAACACGCCGGCGGCGTTCAGGGCGGGGCTGCGGCGGGCGCGTGAGTACGCCGAGCGGCCACTGCCCTCCGGCCGCGAGCAGCGCCTGGTGACTCTCAACGCCTGGAACGAGTGGACCGAGGGCAGCTACCTCCTGCCCGACGAGGCGCACGGCACGGCCTACCTCGACGAGTGCCCCGGAACCGGGCGCGGACGCGGCTGACAGCACCGGCCGTGACGAACGCCCCGGGCGGGCGCCTGCTTCACGGTGCCCAGTACCTACGTCGCAGCGCGGACGGCCAGCAAAGGGATGTGTGCAGCTCACGCAGCAGCCGGCGCTGCCGGAGGCCGCCTGAGCCGACGGGAACTGGTTGCGCGGGAGGGCACCGTGGTAGGCTGCGCCGGATGCTCGAAGCACCGGGCGACACCTCCCGCGCCGCAACGGGCAGCGCCCAGCCGCTGCTCCTCGGAAAGAAGCCGGTGATCGTCGTCGACTATGACCCCGCCTGGCCGGCTGCCTTCGCGCGCCTGCGCGACCGCGTCGCGGGCGTGCTTGGCGCGCTGGCCGCGGCGATCGCGCACGTGGGCAGCACGTCGGTCCCCGGCCTGGCCGCCAAGCCGATCATCGACATCGACGTGGTAGTCCCCGCGGCGGCTGACGTCCCGGAAGCGATTCGCCGCCTGGCGCTGCTGGGGTACCGGCCAACACTAGATTCGCGAGGTGAATGAAATGCCTATCGTCGATCCGCAGTCGCTCCACCTCCTCGTGGCCGCCATCTTCCAGGCTGTCGGTGCGGCGGAGGCAGACGCCGAGACAATCGCGCGCCACATGGTCGGCGCCAACCTCGCGGGCCACGACTCGCACGGAGTCCAGCTCCTGCCCACCTACGTCGGCCGCGTCCGGCGCGGCGACATCGTTCCCGGTGCGCCGTACGAGGTGCTCGACGACGGCCCCACCACGGCGCGAGTCGACGGCCATTGGAACTTCGGCCAGGTTGTTTCCGAGCGCGCCATGACCCTTGCCATCGAGAAGGCGCAGGCCGCACACGTCGCCGCGGTCACCGTTGTCCGCCAGGCGCACGTCGGCCGCGTCGCTGACTACCCGCTGATGGCGTCTCGGGCCGGTCTCATCGGCATCATGTTTTGCGATTCGGGCAAGACCGAGAAGCAGGTGGTCCCGTTCGGCGGGCGCGAGGCGCGGCTGGGCACCAACCCGCTCTGCATCGCGCTGCCCAGCGACCTGGAAGCGCCCATCTTCATCGACATGGCCACCAGCGCCGCCGCCGCCAACAAGATCGCCGTGTACCGCAACCGCGGCCAGCAGCTCCCGGCGGGCTGGATCGTTGATCGCGACGGCAACCCCTCGACTAACCCGGCCGACTACGCCGACGGCGGCGCGCTGCTTCCCGTTGGCGGCGGCCAGGGGCACAAGGGCTATGGCCTGGGCTTCATGGTCGAGGTGTTCACCGGCCTGCTCACCGGACTGGGCTTCGGCGTCGATCCCGGCGGCCGCCACAACGACGGCTCCCTGATGCTTGTCCTCAATCCCGCCGCGTTCCGGCCGGCAGAGGTGTTCCGCGCCGAAGTCACCGCCTTCGCCCGCTACATCAAGGACACGCCGCCGGCGCCCGGCTTCGAGCAGGTCTACTACCCCGGCGAGCTGGAGTGGCACACCGCCGAGCGGCGCGCGCGCGGCATCCCCGTCGAAGAGGCGACCTGGTCAGCCGTGCTCGAGACGGTGGGCTCGCTCGGACTGGCCGACCTGGCCCGCACCGCCGTGCGCTGAGGGCGCGCCGGGGCTGGCCCGCTCCCACACCAAGCAGTTGGTCGTCGTGCCCCCGATGGCAAGGGGGGCGGTCGTGATCGTGAGGCGGTCGCCCTACAGCGCCACGAAGCGCTCCTG
>CADCTC010000110.1 GCA_902805635.1 uncultured Chloroflexota bacterium | reverse complement strand
GGGCTCGCTCGAGGTGCGGGATGCGGCGCGTGGCACCGTGGCGCTCGATCCCGCGCAGGCGCATCCGAATGGTGTCCCACCCCCCCTGCTCCATCTCGGAATGCGTCCGGACGGATCGTGGCGCTGGCGCCCGATCAGCGCGACCCATCATCTGGTGCTGAGCGGCACGATCGAGAGCGAGGTGATCCTGGGGATGGTTGCTCCCCTGCTCCACGTGCGGCCCGAGCTCCGCGTGGGCGTGCTCGACCTCGCAGAAGGCGGCGATCTCGCCCTGGACCTGGTCGACCTCCCGGGCCGGCTCCTCACCGAGGATGGTCGCAATCCCTACGAGCTGCTGGGCGCCATCGGTGGTCTCCCCGACGCGGAACAGCCGGTGCTGGTGGTGCTCCGCACCGATGCGGCTGCCCCGGCGGAGGCCGCGGCGCTGCTCTTTCTGCGCGCGGCGCTGTACCGGTCGCTGTCGCTCTTGCTGGTCGTCCCGAGCGTGGACGCGATCCCCCTGCCCCTGCGCGACCGCTGCCCGCGCGTCACGGTAAGGGAGCGTGTGGCGCAGTGGCAGGCGCCGGAAGGCAGGTGGGAGTGGGCGTATCCGACCGTGTTGCGTCTACCGTGGCGTGACGCCCGCCTCCCCTGGTCGCACCTGCCCGGCGAAGGAGGACGGCGGGCGACGCCCTTGCCCCCGCTCGAAGGGTTCTGGGCCGTGCCGTTCGAGCTGGAGGAGGCGCTGGCAAGCGATCGAGTGCCACAGACGCCGCGGGCCGATGAGGCCCTGCCGCCGATCGAGACGGCACTGCCGCCTGTGGCTGGGCCGACGTCCGAGGAGTCGGCAGCTCCCGAGCGAGGACCGCTTCACGGACCACCAGGGCGCTGCCGCATCTACGCAGTGCCGGTTGAGCCGGCGTCCCCGGTGCAGCCCCCAGCAAGCGAATCGGCGGCAGCACAGCGCCCGGCGCGTGACGCCCGAGCGCCCCTGCCACCGCTGCCGGCGGCTTCCGCCGATGGGGCGGCAGCGGTGGACAGGAACGCGGCTCCCGAGCTGTCGAGGTCATACCGTGACGCGCGGCTGCCGTCGACAGAATCCACGTTGGCAGGTGCTGCACTCCCCGAGGACGGCACCTATACCCCGCGGGAAGATAGCGCGGGCAACCTGGTCATCGATCAGCGCCTGCTGATCCTCACACTCCAGTGGGCCGAGCAGGTCGATCCCGAGCAGGAGGGCGTCTCGATCACGCGCTTCAAGAGCGGCGTGGGCCTGCCCTCCAAAGCCCACAGCTTTCAGCTCCGCGACGCCCTGCGGCTGCACGGCTTGATCCGCCGCGAGCTGAAGAAAGAAGGGTGGTACCGGCTGCTGACGGTTGAGGAGGCCGTTCGGGCGGGCAAGCTCCCCGCAGGTCCCTGGTACACGCCACCCCCAGACGACGTGCCACCGGAGGCAGCACCACAAGGCATAGATGCCTCGGCGGCGCCAGGCCCCGAAGCCGACGCGGTGCAGGCACCGGATGACCTCCTTCCGGGCAGGAACGCGCGGGAAGACGAGGTGCTCGCATGAGCAAGCGCACGAGCGGGATCCTGGGGAGCACCGAGCGCAAAGCGCGCAAGCCGCGCCATCCGGACATGGAGCGCTGGGTCATCTCGATGGCGGGCCTGGCGACCGTGCTGATCGGGTTCTGGGGTCCGCCGGTCGCCTGGTGGCTCCTGCGGCTCCATGCCCCCGCCGAGCACTACGTCCAGGCGCACCTGCGGCCGTTCAGCCTCCTGCGGCAGGGCCTGGCATATGGAGCGTGGTTCTTCGTCGGGCTCACCGTGTTGGGCCTCATCTGGGCTGTGGTCTCTGCCGCGCTCTGGCACCGACGTGTCGGTCGCGTCCACGGGCAGTATCTCCAGCTTCTCATCCCCCGGCCGCAGGGAGGGCGCGAGGGCGCACCGAGGTCCAATCGGGAAGCGCCCTTCCTGTTCTGGGATCGCCTGATCGCCACGCTGCAGACGACCCGCCATGGAACGGTGCCGCCGTATCTGGCGGCGGAGCTGTGGGGCGATGAAAGCGGCCAGGTCCAATGGGGCATGTGGCTGCCCGCGCACGTCGGAGCTCACCGCGATGCCGTGCGCCGCCTGCTCACCGCCGAGCGGCCCCAGGCGCGCCTCGTCGAGATGCCGGACCCACTGCACACAGCCCTGGGGAAGCGGCCTGACGACCGCGAGGACCCCGGCACGCGCTGGTACGCCGGCGCACACCTGACGCTCCACGCGCGTGATTATTACCCGCTGCTGGAGGACACGCTGAGCCAGCGCAGCCTGGTCGCGGCGCTGCGCCCACCGCGCGCTGTGCTGGCGAGCGGCGTCTCGGTGATCGTCACGCCTGCCCCTGCGGGATGGGCCGAGCGGGTGCACCAGCTGGTCCAGCGCTGGCGCTGGGTGAGCCGCTACGAGCGGCGCTTCGACGAGCGCTACAAGCAGGAAACCGACGAGATCAGCCTCAAGGCGCAGCAGGCGCATGCGCGCGTCTCGCTGCGCGTGCACGTGGTGGCGCAGACGCGGGGTGCGGCGCTCCGTGAGTGCCGCAGCCTCGTGACGACGCTCACGACCAGCCGCAAGCGCTACGCCCACGCGCGGCAGTACTGGCAGGCGCGGTGGATGACGGTTCGTGCGGTCCACGGCGCCCGGCTGCCGGGGAGCGGCCGTGCCCGCGCGCCCTTCCGGCCGCTCCCGCGGCTCATTGGCATGTTCCCATTCATGTGATGCGCTAGCGCAAGCGCACCAAACGGTAGGTCAGGAGTTTGTCTATGCCCGGAGTGTATGACCTTGTGCCCAGGCCGACGGTGGCGTGCTCATCGGAGATCGGCCAGCTGTGGCACATACCCGAGGCGGAGCTCGGCGATCTGGTCGCGTGGGAACCGACCCGCTTTCTGGCGCCGCCGCCGGCCGCCGTGCTCCAGGACTGGCAGACGCC
>CADCTC010000109.1 GCA_902805635.1 uncultured Chloroflexota bacterium | reverse complement strand
TGAATGTCGCCGCCAGCCACTCAAGAGCGGCCGCCGTCTCCGTGCTCGCCAGCGCGACTCGCTCGCCGCTGCGGTTCGCCAGCCCTCCGCCCTAGCCGTGGATCACGCTCCAGCACCAGGCGTCCACGTCCGCCGTATCCGCCGGTCCAATCCCCCACCCCCACGCACCTTCCGCCGGCCGCGCCACCCGTCGCAGCGCCTCTCGTATTCCGATCAGACTCGCACCCTCCCGCTCCGGGTCCAGCCCTGCCTCCGCGAACGCCTCCGGCTGCACGAAGTGCCCCACCAGCCGCTGATAGAAGGGAACGGCAAACCAGCTCCCCGCCAGCACGTGCACCCGCTCTGCCGCCTCCGGCGCCGCCCCGTGCCGCGCCCGCGCCGCGCGCATCAGTGCCGACACCTCCTGCACCAGCCCCATTCCCTGCAGCCGCATGGTCTGCGCCTGCCGCCCCAGCAGCAGCACCCCATCCGGCGGCGTCCCGGCCTGCACCGCCACCAGCAGTCGTTGGGTCACCGCATTACCGTCTGGCGCACCTCTAGGCGCTGGTCCGCCGCCCACAAAGGAAGCGTCATCTTGCACCTCGACGGTGAAGCCCAGCTCACGCGCCCCCTGCTCCACCACCTGCCGCACCGCCCCATCCAGCGGCGCCAGTCCCTCGCGCGCCAGAACCAGCCGCAGCCGTGCCGCCCGCACCGGCGTCGCCGCTGGCAGGTACACCACCGGCGCTCGCGAGTCCGTGCGCTGCCACGGCAGCGCGCACCCCACGCCTAGCGCCGCGGCGGCGGACAGTACGGTGCGGCGGGTGGGAGATCGACGAAGCTGTCCCATTTAGCAGTAGGGCAAGGACTCGTCCCTTGCCGTGCAGTGTCGGCGTAGCCGAGTCGTTAGCTACAGCCGTCTACGCGCGCCGCGCCCAGAAGTGCGCCAGGCTGTCGCGCGGCTGCCAGCCCAGCAGGCGCTTCGCCTTGGCGTTGGTGTACTTGCCGTGCGGCAGGTCCGCGAAGACGTGCATGATCTCGAACGGCGACGGCAGCTGCGGCGCCTCCAACGCGCGGCGCATCGCCGCCCCGGCATCCTCCCATGACACGGTCATCGGGTGCAGCCCACCCGCCCGCTCGCGCGGCACGTCTGGGTTGATGAAGTTGCAGAAAAACAGCGCCGGCGCCTCCAGGTCGTACTGCTCCGCGAAGAGCCGCACCACCTCCTGGCCCAGGTACTTGCTGTGACCGTACAGCCAAGGGCCCGGCCGCGCTGGCGCCTCGTCCGGCACGTCGAAGTCCCACCAGTAGCCCGCGGCCCGGTCGGTCCCCACCTGGAACGGCCCGGTGTGCACCACCCGCCTGATGTCGTTCACCACCGCCGCACGCATCACGTTGTACGCCCCAATGAAGTTCACCTGGAAGGCGTTCACCGGGTGCGGGCGCACCACCGTGCAGTTGACGATGGCGTCCATCCCCTCGCACGCCCGCAGCACCTGGTCCAGCTGAGAGACATCCACTACCTGCGTCTCGTGCGGCGCGCCGAACACCTGCGGTAGCGGCGCCCCCGGAGACTGCGCCTGCGCCTGCGCCACGATCTCCTCCAACGGCCGCACGTCCGTCAGGCGCAGCCGGTACGCCCCCACCAGGTGCTTCGCCGTCACCGCCGCCAGCGGCCCGCCAGCGCCGAACACCACCACGCTTCGGATTGGGCGCGACGCGATCCGTCGTCGTGGCCCCAGCAGCGCCAGGTCCCCCGTCGCTTCGGCGTCGGACTGCGCACCCGGCGTCGTTTCCCCACCACTCGCCGCCACCATGCTGTGCTGCGGCACGTAGCCCAACCCACCCTCGGCGTTCGCTGCGGCGCCGATGGGGAACCGCGTGCCGCGCCCCGCCCCGGTCACATGGAAGACCCACCAGCCCTGGCGCACCCGCTCCGGCGCGCCGTCCTCCCGCGGCGGTCGCTGCCCCGGCGTTACCTCCAGCGCCCGCCGTACTGCCTGTACGGCGTCCTCCACATGCACAGCCCGCGCCTTGTCAGTAGAGTACACCGAATTCGCTTGGCTGTTCCCTTCAGGCCCTCTCCCTGTGGGAGAGGGTGGCCGAAGGCCGGGTGAGGTCTGCGGTGAGGAGGCTTCAGTCACCACCTCGCCAAACCGCAGGCAGATGGCCACCACCTGCTCCACCCGCGCGAACTGCTTGACCGACTCCTCCGCCAGGTACGCCGCCAGCTGCCGTGCGTCCTCCACGTCTGGCAGTGGCTGCCAAGACTCGTTCACCGCCCACGACGCCGGGTAGCGCTCCATGATCGCCAGCGTGCTGCCCAGCACCACGCGCCACACGCCCGCGTCCAGCGCGGCGTTCAGCAGCACGTACGTCCCGCGCCCCGCTGCGTCCAGCCGCTCCTGCGCCGGCACGTCAGCTGGCAGGTCAGGATCGAGCGGCGCCAGGTGAATCAGCGCTTCCGCCCCCTGCACCGCCTGCTTTGCGAACGCCTCGTCGCGCAGGTCCCCCTCCGCCACCACGCGCACATCGTGCTTGCCGTGCAGCGCCTCCGCCACCGCCCGCCCCAGCAGTCCCCGCCCGCCCGTGATAACGATCCTCATGGCGCGCTACCTTACCACCCTGATTACCGTCATTTTGGACAACGTCCGCAGCCTCTACAACGTCGGCGCCGTGATGCGCGCCTGTGACGGCGCCGGCGTCACCCGTGTCATCGCCTGCGGCATCACCCCCTACCCTTCGCTGGGCCGCGCCGACTCGCGCCGTGGTCCCGTCGCCGCGCGAGCTGAGCGCGAGCTGCGCAAGACAGCCCTGGCTTCCTTTGACACGGTGCGCATCGAGCACTGTGCCACCATCGCGGAAGCGATCTCCCGCGTGCGTGCCGAGGGCGCTGCCGTCGTCGCCGTCGAAGGCACGCCGGACGCCCCCACCCTTTGGGAGTCACCCGCCCTGGACGCCGAACGCGTCGCGCTCGTGCTTGGGCACGAAGTCGAAGGCATCGGCGCCGAGGCGCTGGCGCTGGTTGACGCCGTGGTGCGCATCCCCATGCACGGCGCCGGCCGCTCGCTCAACGTCGCCGTCGCCGCATCGCTCGTCCTCTATGAGGTCATCCGCCGCCGTACATCACGCGCCGAGCGGGCCTAGAGCACGCCCAGCTCGCGCAGCACGGCCGGTCCAGTTGGCAATGGGTCCTGCCAGAGCCAGTCCACACGCAGCCAAAACCCTGGTACTACTTCGGAACAGAAGACGCCATCCACCGGCTGGACTTCCACGTAGCGGCCATCAGCATCGAGCCGGTAGAAGCGCGCCGTACGGGGCATCCAATTAATCTGCCAGTATTCGGTAATGCCCGCCGGGCTATACTCGCCGCCAGCAGGCCACACGCCTGATCGGAGCTGAAGCGGAGAAGTCTCGAGAGCGGCTGGCCATCTTCGGTGGCCGCTCGCACCCTGTGTTCGCGCAGGCGGTCTGCGAGCACCTGGGGCACCCGCTAGGGAAGGCGCAGCTGCGCACCCATTCAGATGGCGCAATCGAGGTCAAGCTCGAGCAGAACGTGCGCGGGCGCGACGTCTTCTTCATCCAGTCCGGCCAGGACAACCCCAACGACCATGTGATGGAGCTGCTCTTCCTGGTGGACGCCGCCCGTCGCGCCAGCGCGCGCAGCGTCACCGTGGTGCTGCCGTATTTCCCCTACGGCAAGGGCGATAAGAAAGACGAGCCGCGCGTGTCCATCCGCGCGCGCGTCGTGGCCGACGCGCTGGAGGTGGCCGGCGCCCAGCGCGTGCTGACGATGCAGTTGCATGCCGATCAGTTACAAGGCTTCTTTCGTGCTCCCGTAGACAACCTCTATTCGCTGCCCGTCTTCAGCGCCGAGATCAGGCGCCTCGTCGCGTCCGGCGCGATCGAGCGCCCGGTCATCGTCGCGCCGGACGCCGGCCGCGCCAAGCTGGCCCGCGAGTTCATGCTCCGCCTCTCGGATGTCGATGCGGGCGTTGCCATCGGCGATAAAGTGCGGCCGCACCACGACGAGCGTTCCGAGGTCGCCGCGCTGCTGGGCGACGTGGAGCGCCGCGATTGCATCATCGTGGACGACATCATGTTTACCGGCGGCACGCTGGTGAACATGGCCGAGGCGCTGATGGACCACGGCGCCCGGTCTGTGCGCGCCGCGATCACGCACGGCCTGCTCACTGGGAACGCGGTGCAGCGGGTCGGCGACAGCCCGCTAGCCCAGGTGTTGGTGACGGATACCGTGCCGCTGCCGGCGCATGCGAACGCGCGCATCGTCCAGGTGACCGTCGCGCCGCTCTTCGCGGAAGCGATACGCAGCATCTTCGAAGAAACGTCAATCAGCCGCCTCTTTGAGTAGACGGCGGCCCGATCTAGCACAGCAATACGTCCCTCGGGAGGGGCACAAACCATGGCAGGAGAGTACGTACCGTCCAACACCGTGGCAGGTGGAGTGGGGAGTGGTATGTCCGCTGTATCTATGGGAGGGATGCTGGAGCAGCCGGTGACACGGCGGATCAGGCGTATCGGCGCGGGCTCCGCGTTCAGAATAGGCGCCGTTCTCTACGCCCTGCTGTTTGCGATTATCGGGATCTTTGTGATCGTGCTGCCAAGCTTGTTTGCCAGCCTGTTCGGGGCCAGCATGCTGGCTGCCTTTGGCGGAGCCGAGAACAGCGGCGCAGCCGCGGGAGCCGGCGCGTTTGGAGTCGTTCTCGGTCTCTTCATCTACCTGGCCGGAATCGTGCTGTACGGCCTCATGGGCGGGATCTTCTCCGCAATCTCCGCGCTGCTGTACAACCTTGTGGCCGGCTGGGTCGGCGGTCTGCGGATCGAGGTGACACCTGATCGCGCTGAATAGGGCGCCTCACACGTCAAGCAGGCCCGCCGCGGGCACGGCGCGCCTCTTCATCGCTGCGCCATCTGACTGAATGCCGCCCGGCGCCGGCCGCCCAGAGTGACGGGCAAAGAGCAGCACCTGCGCCACGTTCAGCGCCGCTACCACTAGCAGCGCCAGGTACACGCCGTGCAGCCCCTCCTCCATTGCCCCTGAGAGGAGGGCCACCGCGTCCGCCGGCAGCGTGGCGCGCGATGCAGGCGTGAGCAGTGCGCTCACCATTTGCTCGCGCTCTTGTGTCGCCGGCAGACCCGCCAGACCCGGCAGCGCTGCCACAGTCCCCGCCATACGTGCATTTAGGCTGGCGCCCAGCAGCGCCACCCCGATGGCACCGCCGATGGTGCGCGCGAACTGGGTAGACGACGTCACCGCGCCGCGCAGGTTCCACGGTACCGCCGACTGCGGCGCCAACAGGAACGCCGTGCTCGCACTTCCAAACCCCACGCCCGACACTCCGGCGCCCACCATCATCAGCCACAGCGGCGTCTGGGCCGTCACCAGCGTCAGCACCCCAATCCCCAGTGCGATACAGCCCACACCCAGCAATGCCGTCGCCTGGAACCCCAGGCGTACGTACAGCCGCCCCGAGAGCAGCGCTGTAGCCGACCACGCCACCATCTGGGGCGTCAGCACCGCCCCCGCTCCGGCCGCCGACTCTCCCCGTACGCCCTGCACGAACAGCGGCACGTACGAGGTCAGGCCGAACATGCAGACGCCAAACAGCACGTTGCCCACGTTGGAGACCGCCACCGCCCGCAACCGCAGCGCGCCGAACGGGATCACCGGATCCGCTGCCCGCCGCTCCACCACCGCGAAGAGCGCCAGCAGCCCGGCCGCCGTCGCCAGCAGCCCCATGATCTGCCACGAGCCCCACGCGTAGGCGTTGCCGCCCTCCAGCACCGCCAGCAGCAGCGCGATCAGGCCCAGCGTCAGCGTCAGCGCCCCCGCGTAGTCGATCGCCACCGTGCGGCGCCCAACACGCTCGCGCAGGAAAGCCTGTACCAGGACCAGCGCCAGTACCCCAATCGGGAGGCCCACCCAGAAGACCCAGCGCCAAGACAGCGTCACGGTGATGAATGCCCCCAGCGCGGGGCCCGTGAGGCTCAGCACGCCCCACACCGATGCCGTGAGCGGTTGGATCTTCGCCCGCTCCTCTAGCGAATAGATGTCCCCAAAGACCGTTAGCACGATGGGTAGTACCGCCCCCGCCCCCAGCCCCTGCAGCGCGCGCAGCGCCACCAGTTGCGCCATGCTCTGCGCTGCGCCGCACAACGCCGTCCCCACCACAAACAACAACAACCCCACCAGCAGCACCGGTCGCCGGCCGTACACGTCTGCCAGCTTGCCGTAGATCGGCACCGATGTCGTGGACGTCAGCAGGTAAATCGAGAACACCCACGGGTACAGCGTCAGCCCTTGCAGCTCCCCCACCACCGACGGCAGTGCTGTAGTCACCACCGTGCCCTCCACCGCCACCACCGCCATCGCCAGCATCAGCGCGCCCGTCAAAAGCTGCCGCTGCCGCCCCGGCTTCACCGGCGAGTCGGCTGGGTCCATCGGTTCTCGTACGCCATCGCTGTCACGCTTGACCATACCCACTGCACCCACTGCATCGAGTCCACAGAATGGCGGCTACCCAGGTCCACTCAGGACCGCTCAGAGCGTGTCGGTGCGGTGTCGCCGTAAGCAGGAGAAGATGAATCGCGCGCCGATACGTTCTACCTTGCCGTGAGGTCGCTCCGGTCGCTTCTGTTCGTTCCGCTTGCCGCTGCGCTGCTGCTCACCGCGCCGCCGCCGGATAGCGTGCCGCCGGCGTTCGAGCGTGCCGGTGGCACGCCGCTCCTGGTGGGGATCCACGCGCCCAACCGTGGCTTCAACGAGCAGGACTACGCCCGCGTGGCCGAAGGCGAGTTCGGCACGGTGAAGATGATGAGCTACCACCCGCTGGAGTCGTACGCGCGCCTGCGCAGCGAGTTGCCAGAGCTCCAGTTCTTCGTCCGGCTCGATATACCGTGGCATGAGCTGCCGGCGCCGGAGCAGCTCGTCGCCGCCAACGCACCACGCCTGCGCGCGCTCGTGGATGCCGGCTACATCCCCTGGGTCGAGATCGGCAACGAGCCGAACCTGGAATTGCACCCCCAGGCGGAGCGAACGTATGTTGCCTGGTTCCTGGAGGTGCTGCCGCTCCTGCGCGCCGCCGTTCCCGAAGCGCGCTATGGCTTCCCCGGCTTGGCGCGTGACCTGCGCGAGCTTGATTGGCTGGACAGCTGCGCCGCGGCGGTGCGCGCAGCCGATTGGTTGGGCGTGCACACCTACTGGGACGACGAGCGCGAGATGCTCGACCCGCGGCGCGCGCTCAAACTGATCGAGTTCCACAACCGCTTCCCGGACAAACCCATCGTCGTCACCGAGGCCGGCAACCACAGCGCCGGTGGCCCATCGCGCGAGCGTGGCGAGCAGTACGCTCGGTTCGTCCGCACGCTGGCTCGGCTGCCGTACGTGCACGCCGTCCACTTCTTCATCCTTTCCGGCACCGGCGAGTGGCGGCGCTTCTTCTTCGACCAGCGGATGGTGGAGTCGGTCCGCCGCGCCGGCGCCGACCCACTCCCGCCGCTTGCCGGTTGGCTCGGCTTCCAACTCCCCTCGCGCCGGGTGCGGCTCGAGCGAGGGGAGGCCGCTAGTATCGGTCCTGCCTTGCCCACGCAGACGCCCGCCAGGCCCACTCCGACGCCCACGCCGGAGCCGGAAGCCTTCTACCGGCGCCGTCTCCTGGTGGACCCGGCCCCCGCAGGCGCCACGCTGCTGGCCCCCGCCCCCGGTGCCCGCTGGGCGCGCCTGGCTCCGGCCGCGTCCCCGGCCGCGTCCTCGCGCTCCGCCAGCGCCTACACTGTCACCGACGCGTCGATCCAGCTTGCCCTCGCGGCCCCACAGCCCGGAGAGCCCTTCGCCATCCAAATAGCCGGCGCCGATCTGTTCGCCGCGTCAGGTCCTGGCGGTCCTGCCTCCGGAGCTCGTGCGGGCAGCGCCGCCGGCAGCACAGACCGAACCGGCACCGCCTTGCTGTGGGACGGCGCCGCCTGGCGGCTCCAGCACTACCGCCAGGGCTTGCTAACCGCTGATGCCCCTTTGGCCAACGTGCCCACAGTCGCCGGGGATGAGTGGCTGCGCGCCGAGATCGCGCTGGAGCCGCGCTCCGCCGCCGCCTGGGTATGGCGTCGCGGTGAGCCGCAGCCCGCGCAACCCAACGCCGTCTTCGCCCCGCCTGAAGCCGCCGCCCTCGACGGCGCCACCGCCCGCGCCCTTTTCCTCCCCGCTCACCCTCTCGCCGACGTCGTCTTGGAAGGCGCCACCCGCTACTCCTGACGTGGGATACTGCCCTTCCAGTGCCTGATCCAACCAAAGCGACCGCCATGCGCAAGTACGCGCTGGCCAGTCCGTCCGCGCGTGCCCGCGTCGAAGCCGCCTTGCGTGCCACCGGCGACCACACTGAGCGGCCGGAGCAGTCATGCGCCTATCGCCTCGACTTCATGGCGGGCGGCGAGCGTGTCGCCGTCAAGCAGTACACCAGCGGCACGCTCTTCCTCCAGGGCGCCGGCTCGACCGGGCCGCTGTTCGAGCGCCTGGTTGCGGCCGTCGAGCAGGCCGGCGCGCCGCCTGGCACCGCCACCGGCAACGGCAGCGGGGCCACGCCGGCGGTGCTGGCGCCCGTACCCCTGGGCAAGGTGTCCACACCCGGCAGCCAGAGTCGCGCCCCGCGCGGCGCGAGCACCGGCGTGGACGTCGAGCGACCGTTCGATCAACCCTGGATCGGCAGCGATGAGTCGGGCAAGGGCGACTACTTCGGGCCGCTCGTCGCGTGCGCCGTGTGGGTGGACGACCGCACGCTGGAGCTGCTGGACACCCTGGGCGTGCGCGACAGCAAGGCGCTCACGGACACCCAGAACCGCCGCCTGGCGCAGGACGTGCGCGCCATCTGCGGCGACCGCTGTGCCGAGGTGCTCATCGCCCCAGAGCGCTACAACCAGATGTACGATCAGTTCCGCGCCGAGGGCAAGAACCTCAACACCCTGCTCGCGTGGTGCCACGCCCGCGCCATCGACGCTGTGATCGAGCGCGTGCCCTGCCTCAACGTCATCGTGGACCAGTTTGCCGACGCGCGCTACATCCAGGAGCGCCTGCGCGCACGCGACCGCACGCGCAGCCTCGAAGTGGTCCAGCTGCCGCGTGCCGAAGCCAACCTGGCCGTCGCCGCCGCGTCCATCGTCGCGCGCGACGGCTTCCTCAACTGGCTCGCCGTCGCCGAGCGCCGCCACGGCCTGCGCCTGCCCAAAGGCGCCTCCTCAGAGGTCGAAGCCGCCGCGCGTGCGTTCGTCGCCCGTCATGGCGCCGCCGCACTCGGCGCCGTGGCCAAGCTTCACTTCAAGACCACCCAACGCGTGCTGCCGGGGGCTCAAGCGCCAGCCTGATCCAGCAACCGCAGCATGTTCCCACCCAGCACCTGCTCCATCTCTGCCACCGGGATGAAGTCGCAGTGCCGGCGCACCGCTTCCAGCGACTGGCGGTACGTCATCGCCGTTCGCACTACCGGGTAGTCCGATCCCCAGCACAGCCGCTGCGGGCCATACGCCTCGTACAGCCCCTGCGCCAGGCGCCGGCAGTGCGGGTACGGGTACTCCCAACGGTCATCCGGTCCAGATGCGTGGTGGAAGCCGCTCAACTTGACGTACACGTTCGGCAGCTTGGCCGATTCGAGCACGTCCCGGAACAGCGGGTACGGCGCCGGCTCCGCCGCCTTGAGGCCGCCCATGTGGTGCACCAGGAACGGCACCTCCGGGAAGCGCTCCGCCAGCGTCCGCAACACGCCGTGCAGCCGCGCTGGCCACGACAGGCTGGCGATCAGCCTGCGCTCCGCGGCGGCGCGGAAGAACGCCGCCCCCTCGTCCGAGAGGTACCAGCTGCCGTCATCATCGCCCTTGACGTAATGCGTGAACGCCTTCAGCCGGTAGCGCTCCGCGGCCGCGCGCAGCCGGTCCGCCGCCCCCGGCGTCTGGTGCTCCGCCGACCACGAGCAATCCACGTCCGCAACCTGGTACAGCCGGTCAGGGTGTCCGGCGATACACGCTGACACGTACTCATTGTTGTCAGGGTTATGGTCGATCCGGGCGCAGACAATCGCCGCGCGCTCGACGCCGCAGCTGTCCATCTCGAACAGTAGCTGCTCGACGCGCGGCCGCGACTCGGGGTCTGGCACCTCCGGCCGGTACGGCCAGTACTGCCAGGCGTGACAGTGCGAATCCAGGATCACGGCTTATGCCGGCATGCCCGGCAGGCCGCGGCGCGCGTGGCCCAGTACCTCAGGACCCAGGTGTGGCACGCTTGGGTGGCCGAACAGCACCGTCGGCATGCGGATGCCCGGCACGTCGCCTATGACGTGGATGCGGTGCAGGTAGCCTAGCGGCGCGCACACGAAGTCACCGCGCTTCACCTGATACGCGCCGATCCCGTCAAACACCCACTCTAGCTCACCCTCACGGATCATCCACCACTCGTCGCAGTCAGAGTGCCAGTGGCCCGCCGGCAGGTCGTGCGGCTTGGCGTAGATGAAGTTGGTCATGTAGGACGAGTTGGCGATCACCTGGTGCGACCACGGCGCCGGGCCGTACGCCTCTTTGAGCTGCGCGATGGTGAGGAACGGCTGGTTCGGTGCCGGTCCGTCGCCGCGCGGTGCGCTCTTGGGTGTCGGCGTCGGCATCTGGCTGTGGTCGCTTCGCCGCTGCGCTGGCGTGCGGTTGTCCGCCGTCAGCGCTTGGGCGTTCGGCTGCCGGATGCTGATCCGCACGCCCGGCTCACTCCCCTGCACCGCGAAGCGCGCCGCGTGCCCCCGCGGGATGCAGATGTAGGAGTCCTCCTCGGCCGTCCAGGAGCCCAGCTCCTCGATCTCCACTTCATAGCGTCCGCCCAGCACCGTCACGAACTCGTCCGCGTTGGGGCGCCACAGCGCCGGCGGCGCTGACCCCTGCGGCTCGTGGATGATGTCCGCGATGTCCTGCGGGTTCTCTATCAGCCGGTGCACCCAGGCGCCGTTGCTGTATGCCTTGTGGGCGTCACGGATCGTGCTCAGGCTCACCGCCGGCCGGTTGGGCTGCGGGATCGGCGTGCTGCCGGTACTTTGTGCCATCTGAATCAGTGCCTCCTTCTCGACGGCGGGTAGTGTACGCCACAATCCCTCTCACCATGCTCCGCTCCATGCTCTTCGTCCCCGGCGACCAACTGCGCAAAGTCGACAAGGCGCTCCACGAGGTCCCCGCCGACGCCGTCATCCTCGACCTCGAAGATGCCGTCGCCATAGATAGCAAAGCCGCCACCCGCATCCCCATCGCGGAGGCTATTGGCCGCTTCGCCGCCACTCGGCCAGCGCAGCAGAGCACTGAAGCCACCGAGCGGGACGCCCATGGAGTCTCCGCGCCGGTTACTCGGAAGTCTCTCTTCGTCCGCATCAATGCCGTGGACACGCCGTGGTTCTTTGGCGACCTGGACGCCGTTGTGCTACCCGGCCTGGACGGCGTCATGCTCCCCAAGACCGCCTCGCCTGAACAGCTTTACCTGGCCGACACCTACCTCACCCACCTTGAGCGCGAGCGCGGACTACCCGCGGGCAGTGTCGAGCTGCTCCCGTTAATTGAGTCCGCCGCCGGCGCCGCCAACCTGCGTGAGATTTGCCGCTTCGCCCGGCGCGACACCGCCCACGAGGGACACATCGGGCGTGCGCCGGACGGCGCGGGCGCTACCGGAGGCGCCGGCGGTGCCCGCACCGTCCGCCCACGCCTGCGTCGCCTGGGCTTCGGCGCCACCGACTTCACGGTCGATATCGGCGCCACCTGGACCGACGACGAGTCCGCCCTCTTCCTCGTCTGCTCGCAGATGGTGCTGTACTCACGCGAAGCCGGCCTCGAGCCGCCCATCGACACCGTCTACCCCCACTATCGCGACAACGAAGGCTACGAGACGCGCTGCCGTCGCTCGCGCGCCCTCGGCTTCGGGGGCCGGGCGTGCATCCACCCCAGCCAGGTAGAGATCACCAACCGCGTCTACCTCCCTACCGAGGAAGAGATTGCCTGGGCACGCGATGTCATCGCCGGCTTCGCTGAGGCCGAAGCCAGGGGCATCGCCGCCCTCACCGTGCGCGGCCAGCTGGTGGACTACGCCTTCGTCGTGCGCGCCCGCCAGATCCTCCAGCGCGCGGGTGTGGAGGCGTCCGCGTGACTGAGCTCCCCCAGGCCCTCCAGGGGGTGCGCGTCCTGGACCTCGCCACGTTCATCGCGGCGCCGTTTGCCGCCGGGATGCTGGCGGAGCTTGGCGCCGACGTCGTCAAGGTGGAACAGCCGGGTGTTGGGGATGCCATCCGCGAGCTGGGGACCAAGGTGAATGGCCGTGCCCTCTTCTGGGCGTTGGAGGGCCGTGGCCGGCGCTCGGTCACGCTCAACCTGCGCGTGCCGCGTGGCCAGGAGCTGGCGCTGGAGCTGATCCGCCGTGCGGACGTCGTGGTGGAGAACTTTCGCCCTGGCACGCTGGAGCGCTGGAACCTTGGCTATGAGCGGATGCGTGAGATCAACCCCGCCCTGGTCCTGCTGCGCGTCTCGGCATACGGCCAGACCGGGCCCTATGCGGCGCGCCCCGGCTTCGGCCGCATCGCCCAGGCGTTCGGCGGCCTCACCTACCTCGCCGGCCACCCCGATCGTCCGCCGGTGCTGCCCGGCTCCGCCACCTTAGCCGACTACGCCGCCGGCCTGTTCGGCGCCTACGCTGTCCTGGCCGCCCTGCGCCATCGAGAGCGCACGGGCGACGGGCAGGTAGTGGACGTCTCGCTCTACGAGAGCATCTTCCGCTTCACCGACTACACCGCGCTGGCGTACGACGCGCTCGGGCACGTGCGCGAGCGTGCCGGCTCCCAGGCTCACGCCGTTCCGCACGACCACTTCCCCACCGCCGACGACCGGTGGATCGCCATCGCCTGTACCAGCGACCGCCTGTTCCGGCGTCTGGCCACCGCCATGGGCGAAGCAGCCTGGGCTGATGACCCCAACTATGACTCGATGGAAGACCGCGTCGCCCGTCGCGCCTCGGTGGACGCCCGCGTCGGCGCCTGGACCAGTCGCCTGCCCCAGCGCGAGGTGTGCCGCTTGCTGGACGAGGCGGAGGTCCCCAACAGCCCCATCTACTCTATCGCCGACTGCTTCGCGGACCCGCACTACGCGGCCCGCTCCACCCTCGTCACCGTAGACGATCCCGTTATCGGCCCAGTGCGCGTGCCTGCCCCAGTCCCACGCTTCAGCGCCACCCCCTCTCGGCCACCCTCCCCCGCGCCCGAGCTGGGCGCCCACAACGCCGAAGTATTCGGCGAGCTCGGGCTCTCTGCGGCCGAGCTCGCGCAACTCCACGCCGAAGGGATCGT